>JASLTU010000043.1:0-10902 GCA_030742755.1 Acidimicrobiales bacterium
TTTTCCCTTATCGTTTCTGGCATTGCCACCGTGCCGCAAAGCGGTCGGCTGGCGAATCGTCAAAGGGCCAGACCCCTCAGATTCTCTTGATAATCAATCCCACTATACCTTTAACGGTGGGCGGCGCCTATCAGATACGGCTACATGCTCGGTTAGGGACCAATCCGTCGACCTAACGAAGTTATACATGCCTAACAACTATGTTGTTGTACGCTCAAGAGACGAGGTGTCTCTGATACGGATGTGTGACAGGCATAGAATGGAAATGCCGTAGAGGCTTTGAAACTTAGTTTGGCTACCAGAATGGCTACCAGAAAACAGTACAACACTAAAAAACTGGTGGGCCGTGAGGGATTTGAACCCCCGACCCCCTGCGCGTCATGCAGGTGCTCTAGCCAACTGAGCTAACGGCCCCAACAGCGAGCATCGTAGCAGTGACTTCAACTGAGGACACAAGAAGCTAAATTTTATATCTAAACTTCCGAGTTCTCTTATCGAACACACTTGGCAAAATCATGAAAACCCCTCCAGCAAGTATCACAGGGAGACCAATCCCCACTGATTTTTCTATTCCCGAAATAGATTCATAACTGCTCACTTCAGACATTTCAATAGCAGCCACAACCAACAACACCGTTCCAAAAAGAATCATCAAAACATTAGTCAGAAAATTTCGACTGCCATTTAAAAATCGACTGGTAATTCCTGCAGCCAAAAATCCAAAAACCAAAACAATCCAAGCTGAACCCCCTTGATCCCAGCCAATCAAATTGCTTCGATATTCATCCTCACTTATCGAAACCCAAGGGAGAAATGTTCCTATGATAGACAGCACAACACCTGCCGCTGAAACTAATGCAGCCAACCAATTACCAGCAGGTCTCTCACGGACAGTCGAGACATCAATATCCTGCATGTTGAGCAGGTTTGGATCTTCACCGGGTCTAAGCGCTCTAATACCAAATGGTGGTGTATGAGGCAAAGAAGAACTACTTTCTTCTACGTCTTCAAGACCTTCTTCTTCTTCAGACATGTCAATCCTCTAAATGGCTAATAAAACCCACTAGACGTCTAATTACATTAATTGAGCACCAGGCGGGATTTGAACCCGCGACTTTACGGCTTTGCAGACCGTTCCCTTAGGCCGCTCGGGCACTGGTGCCTAACCTTAAAATATAAAGGCAGTGAAGTAATAGTACAGCGAAGTGAGTGGTCAAACCTAATATGCTTCTGCTTTGTTTTCGAGATTTGAGAAAGAATAGAAAAATCTGGAAACTATTTTTTTCGTCTTCTCGAATCAATTACCCCAGTATCAAACCCTGCTAAATGCAAACCTCCATGGAATCTAGCATGTTCAATTTTTATGCATTTATCCATTACAAGTTCGAGTCCCCCCGCTAGAGCAATTTCGGCTGCCTCAACACTCCATAGCCCTAACTGAACCCAAAGAGAAGATGCACCAATCTCCACAGCTTCCTTAGCGACTTCAGGCAGATCCTCAGGTTTTCTGAAAACGTCCACCATGTCCGGAACCACCGGAAGATCAGAAAGACTCTTATAACAAGGTTTGCCAAGTATTTCATCCTCAACAGGATTGACGAAAAAAATCTCAAAGTCCGCGCTTGAACTAAGAAGATACGTAGCAACAAAATTACTTGGCCTGGATTTTTTTGCAGATACACCTACCATCGCTATGGTTTCAGTCCTGTTGAGCAACGCAAGCCTTTCTTTAGCACTTGGTTCACCCCAGCCTTCAACCTCTTGCTGTTCAACTGACATCAAGAAGAAGCTTTCTCTAAAGCCTGATCGAGGTCCCATAAAATGTCATCGGCATCCTCTAATCCCACCGAAAGTCGAACCATGTCAGCGCTAACTCCACCGGAGGCAAGATCCTCATCTGAAAGTTGTTGATGTGTAGTCGATGCGGGATGAATTACAAGACTTCTCACGTCTCCCACATTGGCTAGATGACTTATTAATTGCAGGGAATCAATAAATTTGGCTCCAGCTTCTCGACCGCCCTTGACTCCAAAGGTAAAGATCGCTCCGGGGCCTTTAGGCATGTATTTATTAGCAAGTTCATGATGTGGAGAGGATTCAAGTCCCGCATAGTTGACCCAACTGACTTCTGAGTGACTTTCGAGAAATGAAGCAACAGTTTTAGCATTTGCCACATGTCCGTCCATACGGAATGGGAGGGTTTCTAAACCTTGTATCAGCAAAAAAGCATTCATTGGAGCCAAAGAGGCACCCAAGTCACGTAACTGTTCAGATCGTAACTTTGTACAAAACGCATACTCTCCAAAATTCTCCCAATATTTAAGACCGTTATAAGTTGCAACCGGTTCTGTCATTTCTGGGAATCTGCCATTCCCCCAGTTGAAACGACCTGACTCAGTTACGACACCCCCTATGGAGTTGCCATGACCTCCAATGAATTTCGTTGCGGAGTGTAAAACTATGTCAGCACCAAAGTCGATGGGTCTACAAAGATAAGGGGTGGCAAAAGTAGCGTCTATCACAAGTGGTATGTCATGTGAATGGGCTACTGATGCTAAAACAGAAACATCTGCTATTGAACCAGATGGATTTCCAACAATTTCGGTATACAAAAATTTAGTTGTGTTATCTATAACGGCATCAAAAGACTCTGGATCATCTCCTTCAACGAAACGGGCTTCAATACCGAATCTGCCTAACGAAACGTCGAACATCGTATGAGTGCCTCCGTAAATCGCTGAAGAAGTGACAAAACTATCCCCTGAGCTCGCAAGAGCTGCAGCTGTTAGAAATTCTGCCGACATGCCAGACGACGTTGCTACTGACCCAATGCCACCTTCAAGACTTGCCATTCTTTCCTCGAAGGCATTAATCGTAGGGTTTGAGATGCGAGTGTAGATAGATCCAAATTTTTGAAGAGCGAACATGTCAGCTGCATCTCTAGTGTCTTCAAATACAAAACTAGTGGTTTGATAAATAGGAACGTTACGTGCCCCCGTTGAGGCATCTGGACCACCACCCGCATGTATAGCCCTTGTTTTAAATCCCCACTCTCGATCATTCATATATCAAGTTTAAGTGGTGTTTGCCGTGTTGAAATCTTCTCAACACGATGGCAGTAAATATTACTTAATTCGTCCTATACCAGGCGCATCTGGCCTGGGGGGCGTGGCTGCCATTGTCAAAAATTTTCTATAAGAAATCCGCCAGCCTTCTTCTGTTTTTGACCAACGATCATGATATTGACCTCGGACTTCATAATCATCTTCAGGACCTGAAGGTTTTCTATGCCACGCCTGCACATACGAAACCGAATTAGCTGTATCAGAATCTTCAAAATTGATTTCAATGTTTGAAAGGGTGTGACAAGTTGCTGTAAATCGAGTTAAAGCTTTTTTAAGCATCTCTAAAATTGCATCTCTACCTACTAATTCAACCCCTCCGTAGTAATCGACAATTGCACCAATCGTAAAACACTCAACCTGCTTTTCCGGAAGATTCAAATCAACAAATCTGCAATACGAATGCATAACATCCGTAATCTCTTGACGATCAAAAAGCTCTTGAATTTCGCTCATTTAAACTCCCGCAATGGTCAAAATCACCATTTCAATTGCACTTTAACTGACTTATTAGAGTCTCTGAAAGTTCAACATAAAGCAATCACTATTTCATTGTCTAACATGAGAGGTAGAAGGTGAAATTTCAATGACCGATATCGACACAAATAAACCCCAAGTTGGTATTTCTAGAGAAAAAGCCGCTGAACCTGAGCTAGGTCAAGGGCCTATCGACGGATTTCGTTACAACTCGACTGATTTCGCGACACTTGAGTGGGAACAAATGTGGACCAAAGTTTGGCTTGTCGCAGGTCGGGTTGACCAGCTCTGCCACCTCGGAGACTACATAACCGTATCTATAGGTTCTGAATCGATTCTTTGCTCTATGGGCTCAGACAACGAAATCCATGCTTTTTATAACGTTTGTCAACACAGAGGAAACCTTTTAGTTTCAGCTGAAACTGGCTCTTTAAATGGCGGAGATTTTACTTGTGCATACCACGGGTGGCGTTTCGATAATGACGGAACTCTAATGTGGGTTCATTGCGAAGAAGATTTTCCTCAAGGGAACCCATGCGGAAAAAGAAATCTAGTAGAAATCCCTTGTGATACTTGGGGTGGCTTCATTTGGATAAACATGGATCCAGAATGTAAAGATTTGGTTGATTATCTAAGTCCAATTTCAGAACATCTGGATTGTTACCAAATGGAACAAATGAAACGTACTCACTGGGTAACTTTGGAAGGTGACTTTAATTGGAAGGTAGTTCAGGACAATTTCAACGAAAGTTACCATCTTCCTTTTGTCCACCCACAAACTGTGACCGTTATGAACGAACACTATTCGGGATGTCAATTCGATATGTATCCTACGGGGCACTGCAGAATGCTGATGCCTGGCGGAGGCCCAGGACCTCAATACAAAGGTTCGTATGAAAAAACTTTTCAAGGATTAAAAGAGGACTTTACTTTCTGGGAATTTGATCCTTTGCCATTTAAAGATGACTTAAGCGCTCTTCGTGTAGCCCTGCAGAAACACAAACGTAAAGTCGGTGCTGAGAAAGGTTACGACTTCTCTTTATATTCCGACGAGCAACTAACCGATCATTACCATTACACAGTATTTCCAAACGTTTCGTTCAGTATGAAACCTGACGGTTGTATTTTCTTGATGGCATACCCTCACCCTGACAACCCAAAAAAATGTTTTTTTAACATGTGGTACTTAACCAAATTTCCAGAAGGAGCAAAAGAATACTACTCGAACTCCATGAGCGACTGGGTTTCTGTGGATCAACAGGTCGAGCATGAAATAGGAAAAATTGGGGAGATTTCTTGCGGCCACGGAATTGATCAGGATGTTGCAATCTGGTCTTCTCAGCAACAAGGTTTAAACTCAAGAGGCTATAAAGGTGAATATATGCCTTATCAAGAAAGACGGATACGTTTCTTTCATGAAAATATTGACCGTTATTTATCATCAAATTTTGATAAGTAATACCAAAGTAAGGCATCAGAAGTGAACCAATCAGACGAACATGATCTTGGCAATTTCTCTGATTTAGACAATGGAGAGTTGACCACTTGTGAGGTAGGTGACTTAGAAATACTTGTTTGTCGCGTGGATGGAAAGCTATACGCCATTGAAGACAACTGTAGTCACGCTGACACGCCGCTAAGTGAAGGAAGACTCTCAGGTTTTCAAGTTAACTGTCCTCTACATGGAGCTAGTTTTGATGTTCGAGATGGTGCTCACAGTGGCCCCCCTGCCTATACAGGTGTCCGTTGTTTCGAAATAGTTGAGGGAGATTCAGGTGTGACTGTAAAAATTGATAATGGAAACCCTGAAGGTGAAGATGGTCCACAAAAAGGTTTTTTTCAAACCCGCTAACTGACGATCAATTACCGAGGTTTGGCTCCTCCACCTACTCGAAGGATTTCTCCGGTTACCCAACTTGATGCATCAGAAGCAAGATACACACAGGCAGCTCCTATGTCCTGAGGCGTTCCAAGTCTCTCCATTGGAATTTTCCACTCTTCTAGAACTTTGTCTAATTCATCCTCTTTGCGTCCTATTGCTTTAAGCATTATCTCTGTTGGTATAGCTCCCGGAGCGACTGTGTTAACTCTTATTTTTGGAGCAAACTCCGCTGAAAAGGTCCATGTGAGTGAATGCACTGCTGCCTTTGCTGCCCCATAATGAGCGCTGCCCGGCACAGGACCGAAACCGGCTCCCGATGAAATATTTATTATCGATCCAGTATCAATATGACGAGCAGCAATTACCGATCCCGAATACACGGCAGTTAGGTTCAAAGCCATTGTCTTATCCCACTCTTCACGAGGTAGGTCCATTATTGGCATGCGTATGGGTGAACCTCCAGCATTGTTTACCCAATCACTTAAGGAACCGAAACGCTCAACTGCTGCTTCAGCAAGATTTTCAAGTGCTGTATCATCCGTAACATCAGTGGTAACAGCAAGAGCTTCTCCCCCCTTGTCATTAATTTCACTCGCGACTCTTTCTATTTCCTCTGTTCTTCTAGCAGCTACTACTACAGAAGCACCCGCTTCAGACATAGCTACAGCTATTCCTTCACCTATGCCTCTCCCAGCTCCAGTAATAACTGCCACATGGCCCGTTAAATCAAATAGTTCATCAACTTTTCTTTTTTCTAACACTTCCACTCCTAATTATTTGCAGTCACCCTATTGTGATCAAAATAAAACAATTACTCGACATCTGATTTCCATACAAAAAGTGAACCAATTGCATACATAAATGCAACTACCCACCACAATACTTTTATATTTTCAAGAATCTCCAACTCGTTTGAACCGCTGCCAAGTCCTACAGCAAGTGCAACACCAATTGTCGTGCCTAAACGACGCGAAACCTGGTGCATGGCATTAGCAATTCCCAGCTTTTGAGTATCAACCACTGTCAAAGCAACTCCGGTTGTAGTGATACCTACCATCGCTGAACCAAGTGAAACAACGAGCAAACCGGGCAAAAAAGCACTTAAGTAACTTGGTTCAGAGCCAACAAAGATTAGCCACCAAGCAATACCCAAAGAAGGTACAAAGCCTCCATACAAAATTAGTTTTCTGTACCCAAATCGATCGGCCAAAATGCCAAAAGGTGTCTGAACTAAAATAGCTAGAACCATTGCAGGGGCTACTGTAAATCCAGTTTTCATTGGTGACCATCCCCAAATTTCAGACAACAGAATAGGTGATGAGAAAAAGAAGGCGAAAAAAGCCACCTGATGAAAGCCGGCTGCAATAGTTACTTGGCGGTATTTATGGTTTTTAAAAAGCTCTAAATCTAAAAGTGGATTTTTAGATCGTTTGCAACTAATCAAAAAAAAGCAAGTTACTAATACTCCTAGAAAAAAAAGAAATATAATTTTTCTGGAGAACCAACCCCAATCATTCCCTTGTAGCAAAATTAGGGTAACTGAGCCTATTGAAATGATTCCACTGAAAACACTCATTAAGTCTAAGTTTTCAGGAACTTCTGGCAAGTAGCTTTCATTAAGGACTCTTATTCCAGCTAGCAGAGCAAGGAACCCTAAAATAGCCAATAAAGCAAAAGTGGCTCGCCATCCAAATATCTCAATTAATGAACCTGAGGATATTGGCCCCAGAACTCCGGCAACAGCACCAATCGAGCCCCATAACCCGACTGCTGCACCTTGATGTTTTTGGGGTATATCACCAAGGACCATTGCCAGAGCTGTTGGAACGAGAATAGCGATACCCGCTCCTTGAAAAGTTCTAGCGATCAGAAAAATCTCAGGGTTGGGAGTAAATGCAGCTAAAGAAACAGCCATTGTGGTTATTGATAGACCAGTTAAAAATAGTTTTCGGCGGCCATAGCGATCTGAGAGACGACCAAAAAGCAACAATAAAGATGTCATGGCTACCAAATATGCGGTCGCTCCCCAGTTAATTATTTGTCTCTTGGACGCGTCAAAATCTGCTCGAATTTCTGGTAGTGACACTGCGGTTAGACCCAAGTCGAGAGTCATCAAAAATATGCTCGAAGAAGCCACCAGAAGGGATATCCAAGGCTTAATATCCGCTTTTACTTTTCTAGAATGAATTTCTTGCGAATCTTGATCTGTCATTTCAGATTCGAAAGATTCCATCAGTATTCATAACATGAAATACCTAAAATCACTGAATCTGTATGACTTTTTGATTCCAAATTGCTAGAAAAACACTCTTACGGTAAGATTAAGACCTCTTAATTACCCTCAGGATTCGCATATGAAACGTAAACTTCTAGCACCCTCCTTGGAATCACACCTTGATGTGCAAGGTGAACAGTTTGACACGAACCGATCCGACATACTTGAACAACTAAAAGAACTCGAAGAACTTTTAGATGAAGCGGAAGCCGGTGGTGGACCTGAGACAACACAAAGGCATCGTTCAAAAGGAAAAATGCCAATACGAGAACGTATTGCTAACGTTCTAGACCCTGACAGTCCTTTTCTTGAAATAAGTCCATTGGCAGCAGCCAACTCGGACTACACAGTGGGTGGAGGCTTCGTAGTAGGAATTGGTGTAATCGCAGACACTGAATGTGTGATCCTCGGCAACGACCCCACCGTTCAGGCTGGAGCCATGACTCCTTATGTCGTCAAAAAATGGATGCGTGCACTCGAAATCGCTCGTGACAATCACATGCCGTATGTGAGTTTCGTTGAATCAGCTGGCGCCGATCTAAATATTGCAACCGGCAGCGGAAAGTCAAACAAAAGTAGAGCCCAAGTGAGCCACTTCGCCGAGTCTGGTCGTTTCTTCTACGAAATGATCGAACTCTCAAAAATGGGCATCCCCACAATATGCGTTGTTTTCGGAACTGCAACCGCAGGAGGCGCCTACCAGCCCGGGGTTTCCGATTACAACATTTTCATCCGTGAACAATCAAAAGTTGCTTTAGGAGGGCCACCCCTTGTGAAAATGGCTACAGGTGAAGAATCCGATGATGAATCAATCGGAGGAGCTCAGCTTCATGCTGAACAGTCTGGTCTAGCTGATTATCTCGCAGAAGATGAAATGGACGCTCTGCGAATCTGTAGAGAAGTGGTTTCTCATTTGGACTGGAAAAAAACTGATCCTTCACCAAGTTATATTTCAGAAAAACCCGTTCATGACCCTGAAGAACTCTTGGGAATAATTGATAGGGATTTGAGACAACCGGTAGACATACGTGAAGTTATTTCAAGAATTGTAGATGGTTCTCGGTTTGAAGAATTTAAGCCACTATATGGACCAGCAATGGTGTGCGGTTGGGCGACAATAGATGGTTATCCGATTGGAATACTCGGCAACAACGGTGTCATCTTTCCAGAAGAAGCTGAAAAAGCGGCTCATTTCATCCAACTGTGCAACAGGCAAGACACTCCCCTTCTTTTCCTGCACAACGTGCCGGGGTTCATAGTGGGAAGTGATTTCGAGAAAGCCGGAATAATTAAAAAGGGATCCCAGCTTATAAATGCAATATCAAACTCGACCGTTCCCCACATTGCAGTGATAGTAGGGAAATCGATGGGTGCTGGCAATTATGGAATGTCGGGACGCGCCTATGGAAATAGATTTACTTTCCTTTGGCCTACAGCCAAGATTGCAGTTATGGGACCCAAACAAATAGCGGGAGTCATGTCAATAGTTCGTAAAGGACGTGCTGAACGAAAAGGGGAAGAATTCGATGAAGAATTAGATGCGGAGATTGTTCAAAAAGTTGAAGAAATACAAGAAAAAGGATCCTTGGCTCTAGTAGCAACAGGCGCCGTAAGCGATGACGGGATAATTGATCCAAGAGACACACGCACCGTAATCAGTATCTGCCTATCCACTTTCCGCAACAAACCAATAGAAGGATCTCAAAAATACGGAGTGTTCCGACTATGACCATCAAAACACTTTTAGTAGCCAACCGCGGAGAGATCGCCAGAAGAATATTTCGAACAGCAAAGTCAATGGGCATTGCCTGCATAGCCGTTTACACCGATGCTGACAGCAACGAACCTTTTGTCAAAGAAGCTGATAAGGCAATTCGACTTTCAACAAATTATTTAGATAAAAAAGAAATCATCGATGCCGCTCGAAGAACCGGCTCAGATGCCATACACCCGGGGTATGGGTTTCTATCTGAAAACGCATCATTTGCGAAAGCGGTAACAGAAGAAGGCATCATTTGGATAGGGCCTTCATCAGAAGCCATTGAGTCAATGGGTGACAAAATCACAGCAAAAAAAATCGCACAAGAAGCAACCGTGCCGACACTCCCTTCATCTGATGATCTTAATAATTCATCTTCGATAGGTTTCCCTCTCCTAGTCAAAGCAGCAGCAGGCGGCGGCGGGAAAGGAATGCGAATTGTTGCAAATGAAAATGATCTACCAGAAGCGATTTCTGCAGCTCAAAGGGAAGCAAAAAACGCCTTTGACGACGAAAGAGTTTTTCTAGAAAGATACATACCCAAATCACGCCATATAGAAGTACAAATTCTAGGAGATTCGCATGGAAACCTTTTACATTTGGGTGAAAGGGAATGCTCAATCCAACGACGCCATCAAAAAATCATCGAAGAAGCACCTTCTTCTGCCATAAGTGATGAACAGAGGAAACTTATCACTGATGCAGCGTTAAGAATGGGAGAAAGTCTGGCCTACCAGTCAGCAGGAACGGTTGAATTTCTCTTAGACGATGAGACAGGCGATTTCTTCTTTCTCGAAGTCAACACTCGACTACAGGTGGAGCATCCAGTTACTGAAGCCATAACTGGCATAGATCTCGTCCGTGAACAATTAAAAATTTCTTCCGGTGAAGCTATTTCTTTTACTCAGGACAACCTGACCTCAAAAGGGCATGCCGTGGAAGCTCGTTTATACGCAGAAGACCCTTCGGAAGAGTTTCTACCCTCAACAGGAGAGATTCTTGCCTTCTCCCCTCCTGAGGAGCCGGATGTTCGATGGGATTCTGGTATCGAAAAAGGATCTTTTGTAGGCGTTGAATTCGATCCGATGTTGGCAAAAGTTATCTCCCATGGGGCAGACCGAACTGAAGCAACATTGAATCTGGCAAAAGCCTTAGAGAAACTTCACTTAGCTGGAGTAACCACAAATCGCAATTTTCTAGTTTCGACTCTCAGACACAACAAATTTCTAAAAGGCGAAACAACTACCGACTTCATTGAGGATAACTATCCTCAACTTCACCTAAAGTTGAACGAAGGTGAAATTGAAAAAGCAGCTATTGTAGTTGCACTGTGGCTGCAAAATAAAAACCGAAAAAACGCTATCGTGCTGAAATCTATACCTAGTGG
>JASLTU010000044.1:0-10881 GCA_030742755.1 Acidimicrobiales bacterium
GTAAGGAAATAAAAGTTATGCCTACAGGAACTGTAAAATTTTTTCTAAATGAAAAAGGATTCGGATTCATCTCCGTAGACGACGGAGAAGACATATTCGTTCATTACTCCAATATCGAGGGTGATGGATACAAAAGTCTCGATGAAGGACAAGCCGTAGAGTTTGAAATCGGTGAAGGTAAAAAAGGCCCCGAAGCCTTGAACGTAAACAAAATCTGATAATTAAAATCTTAATTTCGTTCTTTTAACCACTCCAAAATAGCCTTCTGAACAATTTCTGGTTGTTCTGGTAGAAGCGCGTGTCCAGAATCAGGCACGACAACTAATTTCGAATTATTGGGAAGTTCTTCAACTATCTGACGAGCGTTTTCTATTGTCGCGATTGCATCTAATTCTGGTTGCACATTTGATGGACTCTCATAACGTCACGAAGAAGCGACTTTAAGGAGATTATTCAAAATCGCCACCTTCTTCTTCCATCACTACATCCCAACGATCCATACATTCAAGACATCTGTATGCAACTACATCCCCTGGTTCAATTTCTTTTTCTGGATGTATCAGTAGTTTGCATTTACCACCGCAATCAACACAAATAATCGTTTCTGGAGCTTTCATACCTTTACACTACTTCTTGCCCACTGTCTCTGTTGCATAAGTTTTTTAGCTACTGTTATCCGATGCCCAATGAAATAATTAAATGATATTGACGATCCTGCATCCAGGAGAAATGGGTATTTCTGTGGCTGCTGCTGCAATCAGTTCAGGCCATAGGGTTCTATGGGTTTCAGAAAATAGGTCTGAAGCCACTAAAAGCCGTGCTTCGTTTAAAAAGCTTGAGGACATTAAAACACTTTCCAGAATTATTGAAAGCGAAATGGTTTTCTCAATCTGTCCCCCACAATCAGCTATCGAAGTTGCGAAAGCTGTTTCAGAAACTGGATTTGAAGGGCTCTATATGGATGCAAACGCTGGATCTCCAGAAAAAAAACATCAAATTAATAATCTGTTGAAGGCAAGTAATATCGACTTTGTGGATGGTGGAATTATTGGACCGCCAGCAAACTCAGAAGGATCTACACGACTTTACGTTTCCGGTGAAAGAAGTGACGATGTTAAAGCTGTTTTTACAGATGGATTTTTGGGCGTTCAATCACTTGGAAATGAAATAGGTAAAGCTGCTTCTTTAAAAATTGCTTATGGAGCCTGGACTAAAGGGGCGAGTGCGTTAATTCTTACAGTTAGAGCCATGGCCAAAAATGCCGGCGTCGAAGAAGATTTGCTCAAAGAATGGGGCTTATCTCAACCTGATGCCGAAGCAATGACTTTACTTTCGGCGACTTTAAATTCTCCTAAGGCTTGGAGGTTCGTTTATGAGATGAACGAAATTTCAGAAACTTTTGCTTCGAACGGAGTTCCGAATATTTTTTGGGATGCCGCTGCTGAAGTTTACGAACGTTTGAGGGATTTTAAGAACTCTCCGAATGAGGAGATCGATATAGATTCAGTCCTTAAAAAACTTATTGAACCAAATGAAGACATTTAAGGTCTTTGAAATTAGACTTCGGTAGTATCGAGTTTTTTCTTGTTGGGAAAACTCTTGAAACTATTATTCGGATTTGATTTTAATGACTGAAATTAACGGAACTTTTGAACCACCCTTTGCAGCAGTTGCAGAAGCTTTTGAAAAAAACTTCGATGAAGGAGATCTAGGTGCGTGTTGTGCTGTTTTTGTAGATGGTCAACTAGTTGTCGATCTTTGGGGTGGAGTGGCCAACTCAGAAAACGGAAACCTGTGGGAAAGAGACACAATCGTAAATGTATGGTCAACAACAAAAACCATGGCAGCAATCTGCATCTTGATGCTTTTTGATCGGGGACTGATTGAACTAGATTCGCCTGTTTGTAAATATTGGGAGAACTTCGCTCAAAATGGAAAAGAAGGAGTCCTTGTTAGCCACCTGCTTTCTCATTCTGCTGGGTTGCCAGGATTTGACGCCCCTATAACTGAAGACCAGTTATTTGACTGGGAGTACACTTGCAACCGTCTAGCATCTCAGCCAACATGGTGGGAGCCAGGAAGCACGTCGGGTTATCATCCAATGACTCAAGGGTGGTTACTTGGAGAGCTCTTAAGGCAAGTGGATGGGCGCACTTTAGGAACTTTTTTCAGGGAGGAAGTCGCAGACAAAATCGGTGCAGATTTCCATATCGGATTAGCCGCCGAGCATTTTGAACGAGTCGCTCTTTTAGATACTGATTCTGTTGATGGGCCTGTGCTTTTGACAGATCAAGCACCCCACCCTTTTGTAGAACGTGTTGAGAAACATGGAAGAATGGGTGCAAAGTTAGCTAATACTGATCGTTGGAGAAGCTCTGAATTTCCAGCTGCAAATGGACACGGCAATGCACGATCCGTTGCCCTTGTCCACAGTTTGATTGCGCAAAATGGCAGCTCAGACAATTTTAAACTTGTTTCATCTGACACAGTTGACAAGATTTTTGAAATCCAAACCGATGGGACAGACCATATCCTAGGCGTCCCAATTCGTCACGGTATGGGCTTCGGGCTAAGAAGTGACTTGATGCCTATCAGCCCTAATCAGAAAGCTTGTTTTTGGGGTGGCTGGGGAGGCTCTTTGTCGGTAATCGATGTTGATGCAAATATGTCATTTGCTTATGTCATGAATCGAATGGCTCCCAGTCTTCAACATGACATGAGAGCAGGTCGTCTGCTTATGGCAACCCATGCCGGATTACCTGCAAAGTAACTGACCTTCTAAATGGATCAGTCGTCACCTCCGAAAATACCTTTCGGTATTTACGTGCTAATGGTCTCAGCTTTTTTCGCATCCTTGTCTCAGATCGGTCAGATAACAATTATCGGTAAACAAGTATGGGATATGACTGGAAATGAACTTGATTTAGGTCTAATTGGAATTGCTGAATTTTTGCCTGTCGCTCTTCTGGCACCAATAACAGGGTCTATAGCTGATCGTTTTGACCGAAGGAAAGTACTTGCAATAGCCCTATCCGGAGAAGTATTGATTTCAATTCTCCTCTTTTCCTATATTCGAAATGATCCAACCTCTTTAAAACCTATTTTTGCTCTAATTCTGTTATTCAGTCTCTTCAGATCTTTCGCTATGCCTGCTAATCGCGCCCTTCCTATTGATCTTGCTCCACCAGGAACTGTTGAGAGAGTGGTAGCGCTAAAAGCACTCTCTTATATGGGTGGAACAATTGCCGGTCCAATTATTTTTAGTTTTTTATTCGTGGCAGATATTGCTCTCCCCTATCTGGTAGCAGCAATTGGACTTATGACTGGGATAGCACTTCTTTCCTTAGTTCCTAAGCCTCCGATCATTCAATACAAACCAACTGGAACAAGGCAAGTAGTAAAAGACGCATTTGAAGGCTTACGTTTCATTCGAAGAACACCAATACTTTTTGGGGCTGTAAGTCTTGACCTTTTCGCAGTCTTGTTTGGTGGAATAATTGCTTTGCTTCCTGCAATAGCTGAAGAACGTCTGGGGGTTGGAGCTGTTGGACTTGGGTGGTTGCGAGCCTCAGTAGGCATCGGGGCTGGAATAACAATGCTCTCTCTTTCATTTAAACCACTGAAACGCAATGTGGGCAGAAGACTTATTCAAATGGTTGGAATTTTTGGAATAGCGACCATAGCTATCGCCATGACAAGAAGCTTTACGATTGCTTTGATTCTTATTTTTATAGCTGCATCAGCTGACGCTGTTTCGATGTTTATACGCGCCAGTCTTGTACCTTTAGCCACTCCAGAACAAATGAGAGGACGGGTGCTCGCCGTAGAGAGCGTCTTCATTGGTGCATCTAATGAACTAGGAGCCGCAGAGTCAGGTGTTACTGCTGCAGTATTTGGTTTAGTTGGTGCCATACTTTTCGGAGGTGCTGGGACTCTTTTAGTTGTTGTTTTATGGTGGCGACTTTTCCCTGCTCTGCGTTCTGTGGATAGATTTGAAGATGTAAGAGCTACTTAATAAGTGTTCAAATATAGAAAGTAAGAATGAATAAAATAGATAACAAAACTTTAACTGTTCTGTCAGATCACACTTCGGTGGTCGAAGTTTCTTGGGTTAATAACAGTCCATGTGTCAAAAAAAGTGATGTAAAAGAAATTTTAGGATGGGATCTTAAAGATGAAGGTCTCTGCAAAGGAGACACTTGTGTTCCTGTGCCTTCAGATTCAACTTCCAACTCATCAAATTTTGTCGACCTGTTAACACTCGCCGAAGCACTTGGATTCTCGACTGTTGTGGATGTCGAAGCAGGGTTCCTTGCTATTGATTCCTTCTCTTCACTAAGGCAAAATGCTCTTTCAGAACGCAAAGCTCCTGACTTGAACCTTCCGGACCTTGACGGAAATATTCACTCTTTATCCGAATGGAGTGATAAGAAAAAGTTGCTTGTAGCTTTTTCTAGCTGGTGAGGATGTGCTTTTGATCTGCCAGGCTGGCAGACGCTCTTTGAAGATTTACAAGATGAAAATTTTGTTGTAATTGCAATCGCTATAGATGAAAACACTGAAGCAATTAAAGAACTTGCAAAAGAAGCCACTTACCCAGTTTTAATTGATGCAGATCATCTTTTCAGCGATCTTTACGCTGTTAGTAATGTACCGACCGTTATTTGGGTTGACGAAAACAACATAATTGTCCGACCTAACGCTGGAGAGTTCGGTAGTGATACTTTTTCTGAATTAACTGGTATTTCTTGTGCCGACCACATGAACCAAGTTAAAAACTGGGTACGGGAAAGTGTCGTCCCTGACGATGCCAGCCACGTTGTTGAAGATTTTGATCAAAATGAAATTGACGCTCGTCTACATTTTAGAATTGCAGCTAATTCGCTTAGAGCCGGACTTGATGATATTTCCGAGCAACATTTTATAAAAGCAGAAGAACTCGCACCTTTAGATTTCACGGTTGTTCGAGCTTCTATGCCTCTTCGTGGTGGAAATCCTTTTGGAGAGGAGTTTTTTGACCTTTATGAAAGATACCAAAATGCTGGATCTCCTTATCATGGTATTCCACGTCAAACAGCAAGATTGGGGAAAAATGACTAAGAACGTAATTGTCTGGGGAACTGGAAATGTAGGCAGGCTCGCCATAAGGGCTGTCGCTTCTCATAAAGAATTGAATCTAAGCGGTGTGATTGTTCACAGTGATTCCAAAGTCGGAACTGATGCTGGGAGTATCGCCGGTATAAATGACTTAGGAGTCATTGCTACTAATGACATTAAAATTGCAGAATCGTCTGATATCGATGCTGTTATTTACACTGTAAATGCTGATTTTCGTCCCGAAGAATCGTTATCAGAAATCCTTCCCGTACTTAGATCTGGGACAAATATAGTCTCAACGAGTTTTCATCCTTTACTGCATCCCCCATCGACGCCTGAGCCCATGAGTTCACAAGTTATCGAAGCATGCGAAGAGGGTGACTCTTCTATCTTCGTTTCTGGTATCGACCCTGGTTGGATAATTGACATTCTTCCTATTTTCCTAGCCAGTATGGGTTCAAATATTACCGAAGTGCGTGCTCAGGAAATTGCCAACTATGCCGGATATGACCAACCTGATGCTGTTAGATTTTTATGCGGTTTTGGACAACCAATGGAATACGACGCACCTATTCTAACTGATTGGGCTCTCATGCAAGTTTGGGCACCGATGATCAGAGTTTTAGCTGATGGATTTCAAGTTGAATTGGAAGAAATCACAACTGAAGTTGATAAACGTCCTCTTGAAAAAGATGTCTTCGTTGAAGGAATGGGAGATTTCGAAACTGGAACTCAAGGTGCGCTTCGTTTTGAAGTCAAAGGGATTGTTAATGGCAAGCCTCTTTTAGTAATAGAGCACGTAACGAGAATTGATGACGACTGTGCTCCCGAATGGCCAAAAAACAGTCCAGAAGGTGGCTTTCATAACGTGATCATCACCGGAGATCCTTGTCTAACGGTTTCGGTTCATGGTGAAGACCCAATTGACCCTGGTGCTGCATCAGGTGGCAATTTCACCGCAGCTAATCGGATTGTTAATGCGGTAGTGCCAGTTTGTGAAGCTAGTTCCGGAATCATTCACCCACTCGACCTACCGACCAATTTGGGTTCTTCTCAGATAAAACAATAAAAAATATTTTACAGAATTGAGGGCGTCGGGTTATCCATCCCTAAATATTTAGCCAATGAAGCAGTAACCATATTAGGTATGGCTGGATTTGAATCTTCTTGCATGAATCCGGCATTCACAAGACGATCTCCTAGTCGTATGAAAATAGAACAGAATCTCATTGTGGCAAAAACCTCCCAATAATGAACGTCTCTGCTGGCTTCTCCAGTAAATGTTTCATAGATCGAAATCATTTCCTCTCGGGTCGGGTAACCCTGCATTCTTTCAACACCCATGTCGTCAAAACTCATACGGTCAAACATCAGCCACCATCCAAGATCTGCCTCTGTAGGCAAAAGAGAACATGCCTCCCAATCCAGAACTGCGGCTGCTTTATAATCTTGCCAGATGATATTGCCAATTCTTGCATCACCCCATGAAAGGCCAACTCTTTCATCTTTTGGATCATTTACCTCCAACCAGTTGAATGCCTCATCTAAAACAGGATGTTCCCTACCTTTAAGCTCTGATAAGGAATAGTTTCGCCAAATATCTATCTGAGTCTGTGTGGTCGGCTTTCCTGTTCCACTGCAATCAAGCCACTCGAGACCGGCTTCTTTCCATTTGATTGAATGGATTCCTGCCATCACTCGCAACCCATCTTCAACAAGAATTTTCCTCTCCTCAGGAGTCGAAGAATCAACCAGAAAACCTTCGACTGTATACCTAGGATTGTCACTAGGTATCTCGCCTTCAACAAAACCCATTGCAAAAAAAGATCTATCTAGAGGTTCAAGGTTTTCCTCGAAACTCAACAATTCAGGCATCGGAGCAACTTTTTGATCTGCAACAGTTTGCATGATTTTGTGCTGCAAATAACAAGACTCTTCAAGACCACTGTGTTGAACAGGAAACATGCCACCATCTTTAGGTTCGATACGACCTACAAATTTTTCGCTTTGCTCTTTTCCCTCTTCCTCCCATTGGGCTTTAAAAATAATTGTTTCATTGGAAAATCCAGTCGCTACTGGAATATCCAGTTCAATAATCTCAAGCTTATTTGCAGCAGGTTTTTCTTTAGAAAGATAACTTTTCAGAGCACTTTCATAACCCTCCTGATCAGTCGGTAACATTTGTCAAACTTTCTGCTAAAACTTTTCGAGCCACCTTTTCTCCTTCTTTCATCAAGTTGGGCACATTCTCAAAATCAATGTCTAAATCACCATCCGGATCTTGGAGGCTTATATGTATTACTTTTACATTTTTTGGTACGTCAGCCCACTCTTGTCGTGACAATTCAGCCGAAGCTGCACGAAATCCAATCATCATCAATGAAATCGCTGTCTGTTTTTCTGGTGGCAGGAATCGTGTTGCAACATCTAAAACAATCACTCTTGTCGGTTTTAATGAAACCGCCTTCCTCAGCGGGATATTTGAGACAATACCGCCGTCCAAATGGTAATCATCGTCATCTAATTGGACGGCAGGTAGAAGTCCTGGAAGTGCCGCAGAAGCAAGAAGTAAATCAACGCTAGGGCCCTTATCCCACCAATTTATTAAACCTGTCGACGCGCTTGTAGTCCCTAAATGAAAAGGGATTTCAGTCTTGCTTAGATCCGTCGAAGGAACATGTTCTTGAAGAAAACTTTTTAACTTCTCACCTGTGTCGAAGCTAGGTTTTCCTCTAAGTATCGACGTGACTCGTCGCAGGACATTTCCACTAATTGGAGGATCTTCAACAATATCAAGCCAAAGTTTCTCAAGTTCTTCTACTCGATTGGGAGTTGGCTCACACGCAAACCAGAAACCGTTAAGAGCACCTATAGAAACACCTACTATTTCATCCGGTTTTATTCCTGCTTCAGATAAAACTTTTAGCATTCCTATTTGTGCGGCACCTCTGACAGCACCTCCCGAAAATACGAAAACCGTTTTTGGTTTTCTTTTTGGAACCCAACGAGGTCGATTAGGAAACTTCATAGATCAGTATCAAGGTAGCTTGCTTGATGAAGAAAATGCATTACTTATTTCTGTAGCGATCGGAAAAAGCAGCTATCACAGATGTAAATCCAAAAATAATAATTAGAAATAAAACAGCTTTTGTTTCTATAACTCCTGTGATACCTAAAACGATTGAAATAAACAACAGCACAAGGGTCAATAAATGGGATCTTTTCATGCTTTACCCTTAATCAAGGAGTTGATTGGTGATTCAACTCTCTCTTGGCCATGTTTCAGATATGCGGGTCCAGGTATCTATAAGAGCTTCAGGTATCACCCGAGTGTTAGCTGTGACAGTAGTGAAATTTGTATCTCCACTCCAACGAGGGACTACATGCACATGCAAATGGTCAGGTACTCCAGCCCCAGCTGCTTCACCTTGATTCAAACCCACGTTAATTCCCTCGGGAGAAAACACTTCCTGTAGCGTTGTGGTCGCATCAGTAACCATTTTCCATAAAGAGTCGTGCTCTTCACTGCTTAACCCTGCAAGGGTTTCAACTGGTCTTCGTGGAACTACCAGAAGATGCCCACTGGTGTACGGATAAACATTAAGCAGAACCATTGTTAGTTTTCTTTTTTCTATAACAAAAGTTTCTTCATCTGGCAGCTGGCTTTGATCAATACCTTCAAACAGGGTTTTTTCTGAATCGTCTGAATGATTTCCGCTATTGTTCAAACTCAAATATTCTTTTCTCCATCCAGCCCACAAATTTTCTAGTTTGTTCAAATTTTCTTCTCCACTTCTTCATTTAAACGAAGTAGAAAATCTTGTATCGATAAACCACGTTCGGGTTCATCGTTGTTTCGAATGTTGTCAGCGACAGTATTATTTTTTACATCTTCATCCCCAACTACCAACAAATGAGGAATCTTTTCAACTTTTCCTGCTCTAACTCTTTTTCCAAGAGGTTCATCAGCAATATCAATACTGACTCGGAATCCTTCATTCTCCATTTCAGTCAAAAGCGACTCTGCGTAATTTTGATGTTCTGCTGCCACAGGCAATATTCTTACCTGCTCAGGAGAGAGCCAAGTAGGGAAAGCTCCTGCATAGTGCTCTATTAATACCCCGATAAATCTTTCTATCGAACCCAATAATGCTCTGTGTATCATCACGGGTTGATGTCTAGCCCCATCGGTTCCTATGTATTCGAGACCGAAACGGTCAGGGAGATTAAAATCTAATTGAAGAGTGGTCAATTGCCATGGTCTGCCAATCGCATCATTCACATCCATGTCAATTTTAGGACCGTAAAAAGCACCCCCTCCTTCTTCAATAATGTATGGAAGTTCTTCTTTTTCAAGTGCCTGCCTTAATCCTTCTGTGGCAAGATCCCATAATTCATCATCACCCACAGATTTCTCTGGAGGTCTCGTCGAAAGTTTTGCTTGAAAATCTGTAAAACCAAAATCCCTAAGCAGAGAAAGACAAAAAGCTAACAGTGAGGATAATTCTTCAGGAACCTGCTCACGGGTGCAGAAAATATGTGAATCGTCTTGGGTGAATCCCCTACTTCTAAGGAGTCCGTGCACAGCACCTGAGAGTTCATACCTGTACACAGTTCCAAGTTCAAAATAACGCGTTGGCAGATCCCTGTAGCTACGTTGTGAACTTTTGTAAACCATTACGTGAAAAGGGCAATTCATTGGTTTTGGATAGTAAGTAGCTCCATCCATTTCCATAGGTGGGTACATGCCTTCGGCATAAAAATCTAAGTGCCCGCTGGTCTCCCAAAGAACTGATTTAGCTATGTGGGGACTAAATACAAAGTTATAACCACCATTTTCATGTCTAGTGCGACTGTAATCTTCTATCACCTTTCGAATCAATGACCCTTTTGGATGCCACACAGCAAGTCCTGGACCAAGATCTTCCGGCCATGAAACTAAATCCAGCTCTGCAGCTAATCGGCGATGATCCCTCTTCTCCGCTTCAGCTAGCCTCTCCAAATAATCGTCTAGATCCTTTTTACTTGCCCATGCTGTTCCATATATGCGCTGCAACATTGGCTGCTTTTCATCACCCCTCCAATATGCTCCAGCAACTTTTTGCAAAGCGAAGTGGCCAAGTTTTCCAGTCGATGGCACATGTGGTCCTGTGCAAAGGTCAACAAAATCTTGACCGTTTTTGTAATAGCTAATAATTCCTTCCGCTGAGGCTTCATTTGAAATTTCACTATCTATCTCACCTGTTGAGACTCTTTCAATGATTTCTTTTTTGAACTTATGTTTTCCAAAAAGCTCTAAAGCTTCTTCTGAGGGAATCTCATATCTTTCAAACTGCTGATCTTCTTTCATTATCTCACGCATGCGCTGTTCGATATTTGTCAAATCATCTTCTGTGAAAGTAGCTCCGTCTGGAAGTTCAAAATCATAATAAAACCCATCTTTTATGGGTGGACCTATCGCATATGTAGCACCTTCCCAGATGCTAAGAACAGCTTGTGCTAGCACGTGCGCAGTTGAATGCCTTAAAACATACAGGCCATCTTCTGTGTCTGGAGTTACCACTGATACGGCATCCCCATCAGAGAGTGATTTACTTAAGTCTTTTGTTTCACCATTGACATTTAAAGCAATAGCAGCTTTAGCCAAACCTCTGCCCACATCAGCTGCTAAATCTGCACCTGTAGAACCTTCGGGCAGAGCACGAGTTGATTCGTCTGGGAGCGTAACTTTTATTTCAGCCATATAACGAGGTTAGCTAATAAGAGGGTAAAGATTCAGTGTTT
>JASLTU010000045.1:0-10399 GCA_030742755.1 Acidimicrobiales bacterium
TTAGACGGAATTACTATTCAAATTTCTGCGAATGCTTCTGAGACTGGAAAACTGTTTGGCTCGGTAGGAGTTGCAGAAATTTCACAAGCTCTACAGGATCAAGTTGGTTTAGAGATTGACCGCAAAGATATTTCGGGTGAGACCGCAAAGGAAATCGGAACCCATCAATTTACTTTGCATTTACATCCTGAAGTTGAAATGCAAGTAAATGTTGATGTTCAAAGCGAAGTTTAGAGTTTTCCCCATTAATTTTGTTTATTCCACAAGTTAATCCACAGACTGATCCACTTAAAAAGTGCACTTTTCCCCTATGTTTTTAGGGTTTTCCTCTAGCGTTCCACAAGTCAATAGTGGCAAAGTGGAACCTCGTGTGTGAAGTGTTTGGAGGATAAGTTTTGAGTGCACTCGAAGAAGATTGGCGCAATTTAGAAGAACCTTCTTCTTTGCCTGTTTCATCGCAAAGAGAAAAGACAGGAGCGAGAGTACCTCCACACAATATCGAAGCCGAAGCTTCGTTATTGGGAGCAATGCTTTTATCTAAAGACGCTATTGCTGATGCGCTTGAGGTAACTTCAGCAGAACATTTTTATAAACCTTCTCATGCTCACGTTTTTGATGCGATCTGTGGTCTTTATGCATCAGGTGAACCAGCTGATCCGGTGACTGTTGCAGATGCATTAGACCGTGCTGGATTACTTGAAGGTATTGGTGGCCCCGGAATGTTGTTGGATCTTCAAGCCGTTACGCCAGCAATCACATCGGCTTCTTCTTTTGCCAGAATTGTTCAAGAACATGCAACACTTCGTGGACTAATTGGCGCTGCTAGTGAGATGGCAGAAATTGGTTATAGCAGACCTGAAGATGTACCTAGGGCTGTAGACGAAGCTGAAAATCTTGTTTACCAATTAGCACAAGGAAGAATTAATGATTCCATGGGTCAAATGCGAGATTTGCTTGATCAGACTCTTGATGCAATGGAAGAAAGACAACAGGGTAAAGGGTTAACAGGAGTACCGACTGGTTTCAAACGACTTGATCAACTTACTTCTGGTTTACAGAAAGGCAATTTAATAATAATCGGAGCTAGACCATCTGTTGGTAAAACATCATTGGGACTTAACATCGCAACTCACATAGCAACCGTTTCAAATCATCCTGCATTAATTTTTTCCTTAGAGATGAGTCGCTTAGAGTTAACACAACGCATTCTTTGCGCAGAGGCGAGAGTTGACTCTCAAAAAATTGTAAATGCACAGATGAATGATGATGATTGGGTTCGCATCAATAAAGGTATTGGCCATTTAGATGAAGCACCCATTTATATTGATGACAATCCTGGCGTTTCAATAATGGAAATAAGAGCTAAGGCCAGAAGGCTTAAAAGTCGTATAGGTAATTTAGGAATAATAGTTGTTGACTATTTGCAACTTATGACGGGACGATCTGCAGCTGAGAGTAGACAGGTTGAAATATCTGAAATAAGTAGGGGGCTTAAACTTTTGGCTAGAGATTTAGAAACTCCAGTTATAGGAATTTCACAATTATCAAGAAGTTTGGAAAGTCGACAAGATAAGAGACCCATGCTTTCAGACCTTCGTGAGTCCGGATCTATTGAACAAGATGCAGATTTAGTAATGTTTATTTACCGCGATGAGATATATAACCCTGAGAGTAACGAAATGGGAATTGCTGAAATAAATCTTGCTAAAAATAGAAATGGCCCAGTTGAGAGAGTTCGCTTAGCCTATATGCCTAACTTCACTAAGTTTGCTGACCTCTCAAGAGCTGATGAATCTGATTCTGCAATATCAAAAGCTGGTTCCATTAATGAACCAAGAAACTTTTAAATTTAACTGTGTTATTAGGCGAAAAATTACTTGAATGGCTCCTTCTAGCATTTGGTTCGGCAATGTTTTTGGGAAATCTTGCTGCTTTGTTAAATCCACCTAAAAATCGGGATAAGCAGGATTTAAGAAGAGCACCTTTTTGGCGAAGCTTTATTTACATAATTGTTGGTTTAATTGTTGCAGTTTGGTCTTTAGCAGGATTAATTGGTTGAATTACTTAGTAGTTCAGTGTTGATTACTAAAGTAATGCCATCGTGGAGGTGAATTAATGTTCGAGCGGGTTATTGCTCAAGTAGATCCATCGGGATTGACAGATGCTTGTGGTTTGGAACCTAGTTTTGTTTGTGAATGGATCTGGGATGTTTCAGACAATGAACGTTTGGCGGAAATATCTGCCTGGGCTGTTGAAAAACCTTTAAAGATCGTATTTATTCTTGTTGGTGCTTATGTAGCTAATCGGATACTAAAGAAGGCAATTAGTACAGTTGTAGACAGGCTCGTCAAAGAAAGATCACTTATAGATGATGAAGAAAAGTCTGATGCTTTGGTTGCTCGAGTTGGAAGGCGAGCAAAGGCACGATTACAAAAAAATCGAGAAAGAGCAGAGCGGTCCCGTCAACGAGCTAAAACACTAGGAGGTTTGCTTAGCACTCTTGCGACATTAACTACTTACAGTTTGGGAGTTTTGCTGGCTTTAGGTGAGATTGGATTTGATTTGGGGCCACTAATAGCTGGTGCAGGAATTGTAGGTTTCGCCGTTGGTTTCGGAGCTCAGTCTGTGGTATCAGATTTTATTGCAGGCATATTTATACTTGTCGAAGATCAGTATGCGGAAGGTGATTTTGTTGATTTAGGTGAAGCATCGGGCTCAGTTGAACGGGTTTCATTAAGGACAACAGTTCTTCGTGATGTACATGGCGCAGTTTGGGTAGTGCCTAACGGAGAAATTCGTAGAGTTTGCAACTCTTCTCAGATTTGGGCTCGATCTGTTTTAGATGTTGATGTTGCTTACGACACGGACATTGATTTAGCAGCAAGTGTTATTAAAGAGGTTGCGGATGAATTATGGAAAGAAAATTTGGAATCAGCGACGATTCTTGAAGAGCCTGAAATTTGGGGTGTTCAAAACTTTGGCGCAGATTCAATTTCGATTCGTTTAGCTGTTAAAACTGAAGCAGGAGAACAGTGGTCAACTGCTAGAAAAATCAGAGCTCGTTTGAAAAAAGCTTTTGACGAAAACGGCATAGAGATTCCTTTCCCTCAAAGAACAGTTTGGGTGAGGGAAGTTGAAAATCAGGTAGGTATTGAAAAGCCTAAATCTGAAATAAGGAAAGATTTATTAGATGGTCGATCCGGTAGCGATGGTGATGAATAATTAAGTTATTGAGTGTCGCTCCGACTAATAGCTCTTTCATCTGTTCCCAAATAGCTAGCTATAACTGCTGGATCGTTTCTTACCTCAGAAGGTTGACCTTCTGAGATGATAGTTCCTGCTTCTAAGCAATAAACGCGATCAGAAAGCGCCATTATCATCGGCATATCGTGTTCTATTACTAACATTGATGCACCAAGTTCTTTTTGAATTTGTTTCAGAAGCGGGCCAAAAGCTTCAGTTTCTCTTTGAGCAATTCCAGCGGTTGGTTCATCAAGACAAAGCATTTTTGCATCTAAAGCTAAAAGGCCAGCCAATTCAACTATTCGTCGTGTCCCTGTTGAAAGTTCAGCTATGAAAGAATCTGCGTATCTACCTAGTCCCAGAAAGTCAATTAATTCATTAGCTTGCTTTGTTTTATTGATTTCGTTACGAGTGGCATTTGGAAGAGATAATGCAGTTGGGAACAGACGCGCACGCTCCCTTGCTTCAAGTGCCACTTGGACTGTTTCCCTAACAGTTAACTCAGGAAATAGTTGAGCTGCTTGAAAAGTTCTACCTAAACCTTTACGTGCTCGCATTGCAGAAGTTAAGTGTGTGACGTCATCATCTAACAGAGTTACGGTTCCGGTTGAAGGCACATATCCACCTATGGCATTCATAAGTGTTGATTTGCCGGCACCATTAGTTCCGATGAGACCTACAACTTCTCCAGAATTTACTTTTATATCTACGGCGTTAACTGCAATTAAACCTCCATAGGAAACTGAAATATTTGTCGTTTCCAAAATAGTTCCAGATGGTTGATACACGTCAGTATTTTTCTTTAGCGAAGCAGGTGGAGTTGTGGTTGTTTTAACTGGAGTAACTACAAGTTTTTGTTCAGCCCAGTTCAATAAAGAGTTTCTTGCTGAATAAGCAATTTGTACTAGTCCACCTGGGAAATATAAAAGAAGTACGAGAAGTCCAATACTTGATGTGAAAAGTGGAACCAGATCATTTTCTGGCCATATTGCTGGCAACCCAATTACCCACATGGATCCAATAACTGGACCCATAAGCGTTCCAAGGCCACCAATTACAACCATTGAGACAACTTTAAGTGAATTGTTAATCATAAAGAATCGTTCAGTGAAAGGTATGTTTTGAACTAAGCCTCCTAAGAGCGACCCTCCTAGTCCTGCTAAACATCCTGCTAAAGAAAAAGCAATTAATTTTGTTCTATGAGGAATCACAGTGTATGCGGCAGCAGTATTTTCGTTTTCTCTTACAGCTATTATTGATCTCCCTATGCCGCTCTTTCTAAGTCTGTTTATTAGAAAAAGAGTTAGAACTAGAGCTCCAAGGCAGAGGAAATAATAAGATCGTTGACTTGCTAATTCAATGGGTCCGAGACTTCCACGACGAAATGGAACGCTTTGGTTGTAACCGCCACTAAGGACAGGACGTCTATAAATGTATTGAGATGCTGCTAGGGCAAAAGCAAAAGTTGAAACTGCTAAAAGGAGTCCTTTTACTCTTAGTGCTCCTAGTCCAATTATTGCAGCTGAAATGCCAGCGACCAGACTTGCTAAAAGCATTGAAATCAAAAATGGAAATTTAGGAAATGAGACTGAAAAAAGATGCCATTTTTCGCCGAAACCAACGCCGAAATCTAAGCCTCTATTAAACCCAGCAGCAGCAAGAGCTCCGATACCAGCAAAGGCCATTTGACTAAGGGATAATTGTCCTGCCCATCCTGTAACAACAGTAAGTGAAACAGCGCAAATTGCAAATGCCAGAACACTTGCGTAAAGAAGATGTCGAGAAGGCAAAGTGATGATGAAAGGTAGAACAAGAGCAAAAAGCAACAGCACTGAAAGAGTTATCGAAGATAAATTCCTAACCCACCAAAATTGATTAAGTCTTTCTGGAATAGGTTTTCTTCGTGGGCTGAAAGAAAAAGAACTTTCTTCGGCATCAGAAGATCGGCTTTGAAATGCTACTGCAATCGCTACTACTAAGAAAAGTATGAAATCTATTAGACCTACTTGATCTAGAAAAACAAATTGAACATGAGCTTGAGCGATACCTATTACAATTCCCGCAATTAAAGCTCTTGGAAATGAATACATTCCAGCGATAACTGCGGCTGCTAAAGCCCTAGTCATAGTATTAGGGCCGAGATTTGTTATTCCTGTTAGGGAACCCCTACTTCCTGAGAGAAGAAGAAGAGAAACGCTTGAAAGAGTGCCTGCTACAGTCCAAACAAAAAGTGAAACAACTTTTGGTTTTATACCTGACAATTTTGCCAGATCAGCATTATTTGCAGAGGCTTGAACGGTCTGTCCAAAAATGGTTTTATTCAAAAACCAAGATAGAGCGAGAGTTAGGAGGGGGACAATGATCAGGATTGTTAATTTAGGACCAGTAATTCGAAGACCGAAAACATCATTCCATTTACCAGAGATTGGTACCGGAAATCTAACTCCTCTTTTGCTTTCAATATCTGGGTATGCAGCCAAGATCGCCTGCATCAACTGAGCTATTCCAATTGTTGCAACTAAAACTATTACTCTAGGAGCATTAAAGAGTCGACGAATTACAGCAAGCTCTATGATCGATCCAACTAAAGTTCCTACTAGCAGAGCTATTGGTAAAGCTACCCAATAAGGAAACCCATAGTTGATGACCATTAGCGCCATAAGTCCTACAGCAGGTAAACCCATATTGCCTACTGCAAGATTTATTACACGAGTGGATCGGTAAATAAGCACTATTCCAAGTGCTAGCAATCCAAAAACCATTCCATTTATTAATCCATCAAACCAAAGCTGGCGCGTGGTCCACACCGCTAGAGTTTGTGGTGAATCGGTCAAAAGAACTTCTAGAGAGCTAATCACATCAACCGCCTTCGTCACCAAGGAAAACAGCTCTAGCTAAATCGTCACGTTCGGATAGTTCTTGAGCAGAGCCTTCAAAACGGATCTGTCCTTTTTCTAAGAAAATTGCTCTATTAGCAATTGAAAGGGCGATATTTAATGATTGTTCTACAACAATCATTGTTTGTCCTTTTTCTTGAAGGCGTTCGATGATATCCAAAAGGTCTTGAACAACTGTCGGAGCGAGACCTAAGGAAAGTTCATCAATAAGAAGAACTTCAGGTTCATGGAGTAGAACGCGTCCAAGTGAGAGCATTTGTTGTTGACCACCTGAGAGTGATCCTGCTTTTTGCTTTTGCAGTTTGTGCAACTCTGGGAAAAGTTCAAATACGTTTTCTATTCTTTTTTTAACATCTTCCTTATCGTTTTTATGAATAAAAGCACCCATAATTAGGTTTTGATGAACTGTCATATCACTAAAAACTCCTGCACCCCCAGGGAGTTGTTGGACACCTAGTTTCGCTCGTCTCTCTGGAGAGGCATAGGTTATTGTTTGTCCATTAAGTCGCACTACTCCTCTTTTGGGAACTCCTAAACCACTAATAACTCGAAGAAGGGTTGATTTACCAGCTCCATTTGTTCCTAAAAGTGCGAGAGTTTCACCTTTTTTTACTTCTAGTGAAATATCGAAAAGAATTTGAACCGTGCCATAAGAGAAGTCAACATTATTTACTTGCAGTGCAGGGGTTGTTTCGTTTGTGTTAGATCTACGACGTTTTTCTTCTTGTTCTTCAAATAACTCTTGAACGTTTAACGAAAGGTCATTCCTCAGAAATTTCGCTCCTCTGTACATTATCCAACCTCCAATTACTGAAGAGGGAAGTGTGAGGACTATGACAGTTACACGTGGACCCCAAGTATCTGTAAAAAGAAGAGAAATTAATCCGCCACCTGTAGCGCCAACAAAAAAAATGTAAAGAGTTACTAATGCTGAACCAGTACCACGTAATCGGTATGGAACAATTGCTTGCAGAATGGGACTTACCATCGCAAAAGAAGCTGTAAGTAGAATCAGACTAGGTATTCCAGTTATTACAAATAATGCAACGTTTGGCATAAAGAATTGAATTGGCTTAAGAATTCCGGCCAAAGCAATTCCTATGCCAATTAGATGCAGAGTTCGAGTAGGGTTTTCTCTCCAAAGGCGGTCAAATTTGGGACCTACCCATATAAGGGCTATTACTGCAAAAACTCCTCCTGCTGTTCCACTGATTCCTCTTTCAAAGGCATCTAATCCAAATTCGTCTTCAAGAAAAAGATTTTCTAAAACAGGTGCAGTAAATAATCCAAAACCAAGTGCACTAAAAGCGACAACGACTGTTTTCACTGTTTTTATTTGCAATAACCGTGAAAATGCTGCTTCCATTGAAATGGGTAAGGGTTTATCCTCTATAAAAGATTCTCCTAGAACGTCAGTTTTTTCCCACTTTCCTCTTTCTGGTTCTTTTAAAAAAAATGAATATAAAGCAACAATTACCACAGGCACGCCGAGTAAGTAGTAACACCATCTCCAACCATCTATTCCATCTGAACCATTCGCAGCAAGAGCTATTGCTCCTACCAAAACTGGACTAACGACTCTCAATCCGTTATTTATGATTCCATTTAATGAACCGAGTCTTCCCCTTATACCTATGGGGTAGGTATCAGCAATTACAGAACTATGAACTGGGATTGTGCTTGCTTTTGCGATCCCAACTCCAAACCTCGCCCAGAAGAACATAAAGGCATTAACTGCAATTCCTGATAGAAAAACCATTCCAGCAAAAATTGAACTAGCCCAGCCGATTATTGGAACTCTTCTTAGTCGATCGGCCATCCAACCCATTGGAAGTGCACCTAAGACAACAAAAGCTGCTGATGAACTTGCTATGAAAGTAATTGTTCCATCACTAACATTAAATGTGTCGCGTATATCTGGAGCTAAGACATTAATGGCTGCGGTTTGAAGTTCTTCTAAGCCTGATAAAAGAGCGAGAGTAAAAAATGCTGCTCCTCCTCCACCTAGGCGTAGACCTTTTTTAAAGCTAATTCCTTCTGATTTAACACCTGGTAAAAGGTCATCTGGAAAAATTATTTCAGATTCTTTTTTTAGTGCTTCTCGACGTTCTTCTTCATCAATGACAACTGAAGTTAATGAAGACAGTTTGTTTTGGTCTTCATTAACCAGGTCTGAAGATTTCGAAGAATCGTTTTTCATTTTCAGTCGTTTCTGTAAAGTTTCATTTTTTCACGTCATGACCTGTCAAGCACAGTGGGAAAATTTAATTTTTTAATTAGTTTCGTTGTATATCATTTCAGCAACGATTAGATCCCAAGTGGCAAGGCCAACTGATTTGAAAAGTGTTATAGCTTCTAAGGAACTTCGAGTTACTTCTCCCTGAATTAATTGTGAAAAATCTCCCACAATATTTTCAAAAGACCAATTTTCTTCAAGTTCGGCAGCTATGAGTTCTCCGGCTTCTTCTTTGGCCGCTGTTCGATGATCTACAAAAATTTCAGCATTTTGTATCAACTTTGAGTCGGCTTCTTTCTGCTTATCAGAAAAAGATCCAATTAAGTTTAAATGAACCCCTGGTTTAATCGAATTAGTAGGAATCACTGGTTTTTGAGCACTCGTGCATGAGCAAATGAGGTCACAGGCAGCGGTGTCTTCAGGGGAACCAGCATTAATTTTTTCGATTTTTTATTTTTAAAGACTTAATAAATGTTTCAGTAGATTCTCGTGTTCTTCCAGAAATAACAATTTGTTCAATGTTTGGACGAACTGTAAGCATTGCTTCAATATGACCACGTGCTTGCACTCCCGTACCAAAAATGCCCAAACTTTGAGTGGTTTCTGTTGAAAGTATTTCTGTTGCAACTGCTGATGCTGCAGGTGTTCTAAGTGTAGTTAAAGCGGAGCCGTCAAAAGTTGCTTTAGGAACACCGGTTTTTTTGTCGCAGTACAGGTAGAAGCCGTGCACAAGAGGAAGACCAATAGTTGGATTTTGAGTCATAACTGTGACCAGTTTTATTCCTATGCCTGTTGAAGAAATTGCTGGCATAAGGAGGAAGTCCTCTCCTTGATCTAAAGGAATATGTTCTCTAGGAATAGGTTGGCTACTTGTTGCAACGCTGGTTTTTAAAGCAGAAATAGTTTTTTCCATTCCAATTGAAAAAATGTCACTTGCAGAATAGTGAGGAATTTCTCTCATCTGAGCTTAAATCCCAGACCTATTGGATCACGTGGATCAAGATAGAAAGAATTTTTGTTACAACAGTAAGCAGATCCTTCAACTGAGGTAATAACAGTGTTTTCTTTTTTATCTATTATTTGTCCTGTGAACATTCCACCTGCAATCCCATAGTTAAAGAAAGGCTCACCAACTTTCATTTGTTTTTTTTCATGAAGCAAAGCAAGTCGAGCAGAAGTGCCGGAACCACATGGTGACCTGTCGACTTGTCCATCGGCAAAAATGGTAACATTTCGTTGTTTTAAAGGTTTTTCTTCCAGGGTCTCATAAAAAATTGAACCGTATATTCCTGAAAGCCTTTCGTCAGAAGGATGTTCGGCAAATTTCAGATTGCATGTTTCTAATTTTATTTCTCTGCCGATTTCGATCAACTCATTTAAGTGTTTTGAGATTGGGTTTAAACCTAATTGATCAGTTGCAATTGAGGCATAAAAGGCTCCCCCAAAGGACACGTCAATAGTTATTGATCCAAATTTTGTATCTATTTTTAAATCTTTAGCACTTACAAAAGAAGGTACATTTTCAAAAGTAACGCTTTCGACTTTTCCGTTAACCATTTTGGCTTTTGTGAATAGCCTTCCGGAAGGCACATCGACTACAACTTCAACGAGTTCTGAGTTTGATTCGATTAAACCACTATCTATCGCCCAAGTAACTAGCGCAATTGTTCCATGCCCGCATGCTGTGCTGAATCCATCTGAATGAAAGAAAACAACTCCTAAATCTCCGTTTTCATCATCAGGTGGGACAACAAAACCGCCGTACATGTCGGCATGCCCTCTTGGTTCGTGGACTAATAATTTGCGAAGATCGTCGAGATTAGTTTCAGCCCATGAGCGACGTTCGATAACAGTTGAACCTTTCATTGATCCCGCGTCAACTATTCTGAATGGTTCGCCAGCTGTGTGGTAATCGCAGCTTTCAATAGGTGATTCTGATTCAAAAACCATATAGAAATCTTAGTAATTTTTTTAAAGTTATTTACAGAACAATAAATATAGTGTGAGCGGGTGAGGAGAATCG
>JASLTU010000046.1:0-10309 GCA_030742755.1 Acidimicrobiales bacterium
GCAGATAAGCGAGGCAAAGACTTCGGAACTCTGAACGATTCTGGAGAAAGTGTTGCTAATGCGAATATTCGTGCTGCTTTCAATTCGGGTCGTGATGCTCTAGTTGGTGGGGATCTAGCAGGAGCTCAAGCTGCTGCAGATGTAATAGTTAAGAATCTGACTGTTACCTACGCTCAGGCAACAATGAAATACGCAAAGAGCGTCGACAGTGACATAGCAGACGGCGACATGGACAAAGCACGTATTCATCAAGCTGAGGGTTATGCATTCTGGAGAGTTCTAGCTCCGATGCTTGCAGGCACTGATGTTGACGCTGCAGCTATTAATGGTGTCTATGAGTTGAGCAATCAGCCAGCATCTGGTTCACACGACACTGTCGTCGCAGCCCTCACACCAGCCCTTGAAGGCCTTGGAATTGCGTCAGAAGACCTAGGTTCGTATTAATGGTTTACTGTCTGTCTCTTTCGTACGGTTTCCCCCAAATGAAGAGATAGATGGTTTTGCCGGTGGCCGCACTCAGCTGGGTGAGTGACGGCCACCGGCCTAAAACAAAAATTTATGGTTTGCCGGTATTCTCTCCAGCTGGGTGGAGAGAATACCGGCCTATAAATTTGAAAAGATTTTTGTAATACCAGTATGTTTTGTTAATGCAAGAAGTGACGGTTGGATGGTGGGGGTTAGTTGCTTCTTTGGTGATGATAGTTATAACCATTGCGATATCACTTTTTCTGAGACTAAAACTCGAACGTGATATAACGATTGCAACCGGAAGGTCTATAGGACAGCTAGTAATAGCTGGTTGGGCTTTGACCCTGATTCTGAAAGACGAAGTATCAATAGTTTGGGCTTGGTTATGGGTCCTAGCGATGGTTCCATTCGCTGCGACTTCTGCTTCTAAACGTGAACCTCGTCTCCAAGGTCTCGTATGGACTACAACAGCAGGCTATATATTCGGTCTTGGCATTAGCCTTTCTGTTCTTTTTTCTTTGCAGATTCTCCCACTTGAATCTCGTGTGCTGATTCCAATTGCAGGAATGATAGTTGGCAACTCACTGCGAGTTGTTGTGGTAGCAGCTACACGACTTGTTGACGCTATTCGAGATTCAAAGTCTGAGATAGAGGCCATGCTTTCACTAGGTTTTAATCGTTACAGTGCTGTTAAAAGAATCGTGTCAGAGACACTCAAGTTGGCGCTTATCCCTCAGATAGAGACAACAAGAACAGTCGGGATTGTTTTTCTCCCAGGCATATTCACAGGACTGATACTCGCAGGGGTAGATCCTCTTGAAGCGGCGTTGATGCAAGCGGTAATACTTTTTCTTGTGCTTGGTTCAGCATCGATTACGGGTCTTATTGTCGTTATATTTGGAGCTCAAAAGTTTCTGACTACTGATAACCGTCTCGAACCGCCAATGAGCTAAAACTATTTTAAGTGTTTGCAACCCAAGTCTTTTAAACACAAAATAACTTCATCAACTGGAAGTCCAACAATGTTGTCAAAGCTTCCTTTAACGGAAAGAACAAAGTCCTTACCGCCACCTTGAATTCCGTAACCCCCAGCTTTATTTAGAGGTTCACCGGTCTCTATATAGGAAACAATTTCGTCTTTTGTAATTTCCCTCCATTTAACCTGTGTGGCAACTATAAATGAATGAGAACCCTCCGGGCCGCTTATAGCAACACCACTGATCACACTGTGGGTTTTACCAGAAAGAATCTGAAGCATTTTAAAAGCTATTTCGGGTGATTCAGGCTTGCCCAAAATTTTGTTGTGTATCGAAACTACCGTGTCAGCGGCAACACCACATTCGCCATCATTTATTACAGCATTAAGTTTTTTGATTGCTAAACGTTCAACTAGAGATTCAGCTGATTCGCCAGCAAGTATTGACTCATCTACTTCAGGTATACGAACTTCAGGGTCAAATCCAGCTTTAGCAAGAAGAGAAAGTCGCTGGGGGGAACTTGAAGCCAAGATTAACGAACAGTTTAGCTCAGTCAAATTTCAACCCCCTGAGACAAGAGCCTCAGCTTCAATATGAAGAGGAGTTAAATCAGCAGGGTCATCTAGCCAACCAGCGGGTAGAACCACGGGCTTAGGACCATTTCGATGACTTCTAGGAAGTCTTAATGCAGAAGGGTCGAACTCTTTTCCAGCCCCAATCTCTAACAGTAGGTCATTTAATAGCTCCTCTAAATTGTCCATATCTTCAACCATTTGGAGGGAACGACGTGCAGCAGGCCCAGTCTGGTATCCCTTTAGATACCAAGAGGTATGTTTGCGGAAATCTCTAATTCCATGAGGTCCGACCCAGTCAACCAACATTTGCGCATGTTCAATCATTGCCTCAGCAACTCCACTTAACAGCGGAGGGTCGTCAGGTTCTGAACCCCCTGAAGAAGGATCTGAGCCAAAAACCGAAGCTAATTGCCCAAAAAGCCAAGGTCTACCTAAGCATCCACGTCCTACTACGACACCATCGCATCCAGTTGAACGCATCATGCGCAAAGCATCCCAAGGCTCCCAGATATCGCCATTACCAAATACCGGGATAGAGGAAACAGCCTCTTTTAAACGAGCAATTGAATCCCAATCTGCTTCACCTGAATACAACTGTTCAGCTGTTCTAGCATGCAAAGATACTGCTGACACTCCAACAGATTCTGCTATACGACCTGCGTCAAAGTAAGTTAGGTGAGCATCATCTGTACCCTTACGGAACTTAACAGTCACAGGAACTGACCCAGCAGCTTTTACAACGGAAGAAACAATTGACTCAAAGAGCTTAGGCTTCAGTGGAAGAGCAGCTCCGCCTCCACGCCGTGTCACTTTAGGCATAGGACAGCCAAAATTCATATCAATATGATCTACCCGTCCTTCACCAATCAACATAGCAGTTGCGGCAGAAATGCTTTCTGGCTCGGTTCCATACAATTGGATACTTCTAGGTGATTCTCCCTCAGCGAAACCGCTTAACCTTTCAGTTTTCGAATGCCCTTCTAACAGTCCTCGCGCCGTGATCATCTCACTTACATATAAACCTGCACCAAATTTCCTGCACAACGTACGAAATGGGGCATTAGTAACTCCTGCCATTGGAGCCAAAATAACTGGAGGCCAAACCTCGATTGCTCCGATACTAGGTTTTTCAAATTCATTAGGATCCGCAGTAACTACGTCACGATTAATTTCACTTCTTAAACCCATAAGTAAAGCGTAGAGGCCAAGTAATTGTCTAACGCGCTATTCGAAACCCTTGATGCCCTAAAGAACTGTTAGGAAGCAAACCCATCCTCGCCCCCACTCGGTATCTATTGCAGTAACTATCATGACAAAGGTAGGAACCACCCTTCACGACTTTATCTAAACCCATTGAAGGGCCTTCAGGGTCTCTAATTATCATGTCGGATTCATGACGAGCGGAAAACCAATCGTTACACCATTCCCAAACATTTCCAGAGCAGTTATAGAGGCCAAAATTATTTGCAGGAAAAGCGTCAACAGGACATGTTCCGAACCAGCCATCTTCAGCGGTGTTTTTATCTGGAAACGAGCCGGTAAAAATGTTGCACATGAAATCACCATCAGGATTACTTTCATCACCCCATGGAAACCGTTTTTGGTTAAGAGAACCGCGAGCCGCGAACTCCCATTCAGCCTCAGTAGGTAGACGGGAATCAGCCCATTCTGCAAAAGCTATTGCATCAAACCATGAAACGTGAACAACAGGATGAGTCCATCTTGAAGATCCTGCTTCCAATTCAGAATTAGGGCCCTCAGGGTGAAACCAGTCGGCACCCTCGACTTGGCGCCACCACTCAGCACCTAAAACGCCTCTAGTGGGTGGAAAATCATCTGGAAGCAAGCCTGCAAAAACAAATGACCAAGGTGGCTGATTATCTTCGTTTTGTTCGGCAGTGGTTACATAATTAGTCTCAGCAACAAAAGCTGCAAATTCTGCGTTAGTCACCGCTGTGGAAGAAATCGAAAAAGGAGAGAGAACAGTTTCTCTTATGGGACCCTCACCATCTGCAGGGTAAGCATCCAATTCATTACCCATTAGAAAAGATCCACCTGATAACTCAATCAGATTAGATACTGGGTTGGATTCAGTCATTACCTTCCAAATCGAGATCAGAAACGAAACTCCTGATAGTTTCAGCCACTTCATTACACGCTTTAACATGAACCATGTGACCAGCGTCTGGAACAACTAGAGTTCCTTTGACGTCGAGATACTTTTCAAAAACTGCTGCAGATGCAGCAAAACGTTTATCACGCTCACCTAAAACAAGAAAAGTTGGTGCTTTTATTTCATCTAAGTGATCAATCACGTGAGAATCAACATGCATAGACAGTTCTTCTGCACCTTCAGCAAGATCAAGTTTCACGGCAGACTGTCTGACGGATTCATTCCACTCCTCACGGGCTTCAATTTTTCTAAAACCCGGACCGGCAGCAACAAGAACCAGAGCAGAAACCTCATCGGGCTTTTCCAACGCATATGCAAGTGAAAGATAACCACCCAAACTATGCCCAACCAGAATGCACGGTCTTCCAACCTCATCAAGTACAGCAGAAATGTCTTTTAAGGCCTCTTCTCGTCCATAGTTACCAGGCGGGGGAGCCCCACTGTCACCATGACCGCGCAAATCCCAAGTAGTAACCTGATGGTCTTTACTCAGATTCTCACTTAAACCTGACCAAACATCTCTATTGTTAGCCCAACCATTAATACAAACAATCTGAGGGCCAACACCGGCAGTTTCGCCGACAATATTCACTTCACCATTTACAACTTCAAAAGAGGTCATATCTAACGCAATCCCCTGAAACATTCTCGAACATCTTCTACGAAAACTTCTGGAGTTTCTAAAGAAGCGAAATGTCCACCCTTTTTATGTTCGGACCATTGAACCAAATTCATTGAATCTTCAACCCAACGCCTGCGCGGCATCATTAGTTCATAGGGAAAAACTGACACACCGACAGGTGTATCTCCAGTTGAGCCGAAACCAAGTTCAAGAGTTTTAAACATCTCATAATAAATTCGAGTTGATGAATTTATAGTTCCAGTGAACCAATAAAGAGAAACGTTTGCCAAGAGTTTGTCTCTGTCAACAGTACTTAGAAGATCACCACCATTGTCGGTCCATCCGTAGAACTTTTCAGTAATCCAAGCTAAGAGCCCGGCAGGACTGTCATTTAAGCCTGTACCAAGAGTCTGAGGTCTTGTTTGTTGAATACGAAAGTAGCCATCATCTTCTGCTTGATACCAGGCAGCTCGGTCAAGCAATTTTTGTTCAATATCGGTTATATCTTCCATATCATCAGGCTTACCCGGAGGTCCCCCTGTCAACATGGTTATATGACATCCAGCTACATTTTCTGGGTCTACACGACAGATTTCACGGGAAATAATTGAACCCCAATCGCCGCCCTGTACGCCATAGCGGTCATAACCCAAAGTCCTAGACAAATCGGCAAAAGCACGAGCTATTCGTGTAGGCCCCCATCCGCGCTCAGAAGTAGGCCCAGACAGTCCGTAACCTGGCAGAGAAGGAACAATTACGTGAAAAGCATCAGATTCATCACCGCCGTGGTCTTGCGGATTAGTCAAAGGTCCTATTACATCTAGAAATTCGACTATTGACCCTGGCCAGCCATGGCTTATCAACAGCGGAAGAGCGTCAGGATTTTTAGAACGTTCATGGATAATGTGGATGCGTTGGCCATCTATATCGGTAGTCAGATTATTAAAAGAGTTTAAGTAAGTTTCGAAAGATCGCCAGTCAAATTCATCTTTCCAATATTCCGCAAGCTCCTTGACCAAGTTTGCATCTATCCCGTAATCCCATCCCGTATCAGGTAAATGGTCAGGCCATCTCGTTTTTTCTAAGCGTTCTTTGAGGTCTGCTATCTCGTCATCACCAACCGATATGACAAAAGGCGAGAAGTTATCGGACATTTAGGCCTTTTAGATATCTTCAGCTAATTCACGTAAGCGGCCCAAAATGACAGCAGGATCACCACCAATAGGTGTCACGTTAAGGCTTGTGACTCCTGCTTCTTTGTAGGCAGCCAAGCGATCTTTAACATACGCTTCATCACCGCACATATTAGATTTTTCAATCAATTCATCTGGAAGGGCGGCCATAGCTTCATCTCTCCGACCATCCAAATAAGCTTCCTGAACTTCTGCTGCTTCGTCAGGAAAGCCGTATTGACAGCAAAGGTCGTTGTAAAAATTCTTACCTTTAGCACCCATACCGCCTATGTAAAGAGCAGCCATAGGTCGAGCCATGTTTCTGTATTGTTCGGCATCGTCTCCTATGGCAACTAAACCTCCTGCTACAACGTCAAAATCCCCAAGCGAAGGATCTCTTCTTTCCATACCGGCTTTGATGGAGTCGCCCCAAACTGTTCCCATTCGCTCAGGAAAAACCATAAAGGGAAGCCAACCATTGGCTGATGCTGCAGTTTCCTCCACACTGTTAGCGCCCAGAGAAGCAACATAGATGGGTATATCCTCTCGATACATGTGATTAATGATCTTTAATGGTTTTCCTAGCCCAGTTCCTCGTTCGGCAGGTAGAGGCAGGTCGAAAACTTTACCGTTGTAAGAAAGAGGCTCACGTTTCCAGGCCAAACGACAAATTTCCATAACTTCTCTAAGGCGTGTTAAAGGCATTGAATAGGGGACTCCGTGAAAACCTTCAATCACTTGAGGTCCAGATGCACCTAATCCGAGCGTGAAACGTCCACCAGAGAGAGAGTCCAGACTTGCAGCGGTTTGCGCCAAAGCTGCTGGAGTTCTGCTATATGTATTTAAGATTCCACTACCGAGACCTACTGTCTCAGTTTCAGCGGCCAAATAGCCCAATAAGCTCACAGCATCAAAACCATAAGCCTCAGGGATCCAGATCATGTCGACACCTGCTGACTCCAAATCTTTAGCTTGTCTGGCTGAGTCTTTTGGGTCGTTGGCGTAGTTTAAAAGAGTAGATATTCGCATAAATTAATCTTTCCAGAAGTCAAAGAAGATCGCTTAGTTGGCAATCTTTTTCTTTTAAGAACCTACCGTACAATAAATTTTTAAAAAAATTTCGCCCCAAAATAGGGTAATTAGTCACAAGTGGTGATCTTGATGACATTTTCTCAAATACCATCAAAGGATGGTGAATAACTCTCAATCTGAAAAAGAAACCATAAATATGTCAGAGATTTTTAATGCCCACTCTCGTCAAGACTGGGAAGATTTAGCTTTAGAGACATTGTCAGATAAGTCAATCGATTCTCTACACGAAATCACAGATGATGAAATTGAAATAAAAGCAATTTACAGTTCCGAAGATCAAAAATTTACAAACCCTGCTGGGGTTCCTGGAGTAACCCCGTTTACACGAGGAATTCAGGGAAGCGGGTATGAAAATGGGACTTGGGATATACGAGCTTTAATTGATGCGCCAAGTACTGAATTAGCTAATGAAGCTGCGTTGAATGAACTTTTAAATGGGTCCACTTCATTATTCATAGATTTCGAAAAAATTGGAATTAATTCTATTACCGATTTAGATAAGACGCTCGAAGATGTTTTTTTGAATATGACCAGCATTTGGTTCAAGCCTGGTTGGAAGGGGTCAGAGATTGCGAAATGGATGATCGAATTATGGGATCAGCGTGGCATAGAGAATTCTGAACGTCGCGGTGGGCTAGGAGTGGATCCAATAGGAATATCTGTACAAAAAGGAACCCAAAGCGATCTTGGCAGCGAATTGTCAGAGGTATCGGATTTTATAGACAGAAGTGGGCTTGCGAAGGTCATAGATATCGATAGCAGTTTTTATCCAGAACTTGGTGGGTCAACTTCTGCAGAACTCGCATATTCCTTATCTGTGGCGGTTTTCTATTTGCGGGCACTAGAAGAAAAAGATCTAGGGGTTGAAACGATTATAAAAAATATGTATTTCACTTATTCTTCTAACAGCGATCAGTTTATGACTATCGCAAAATTTCGAGCAGCTAGACGCTTGTGGGCACAGGTAACAAAAGAATGCGGATGCACACCTGAAAATCAAACACAAAGTCAACACGCTATTACTTCCACTAAGACAATAGGTAAAAAAGATCCTTGGTTTAATTCTTTTAATGCGACAGTTGCAGCATTCGCTGCTGGCATTGGTGGAGCGGAAGCAATAACTGTAATCCCATTTCCTCTTTCAGATGAAATTTCCGGAGGAGAATTAGAAAGGCGTATGGCGCGAAACACTCAACTTTTACTTGCAGAAGAAAGTCATATAGGGAGAGTTATTGATCCTGCAGGTGGATCTTGGTTTGTTGAGCAACTTACTGAACATTTAGCACAGAAAGCTTGGGAAGTTTTCCAACAGATTGAATCTTTAGGAGGCATCGAAGAGGTTCTTAAAAATAAACAAAAAACTCAGGAACTGTTAAGAATTAGAGGCTTGGGCCATGAGTAAAATTCCGAATTTTTCCAAAATCGAATTCGATCAGACCACTGGAATGAGCGACAAGGAAATATTGCAACTCACTTCTACGAAACCAGAGCACCATAACGGTCAGCCATGGGAAACAGCAGAAAAAATATCAATCAATGACTATTACACCCACAAGGATATAGAAAGCTTAGATTTCTTAAATGGATGGCCGGGTTTAGCTCCCTTTTTGAGAGGCCCTCATGCAACAATGTATAAAACCAGACCGTGGACAATCAGACAGTACGGTGGATTCTCAACAGCAGAAGAATCAAATGCTTTCTATCGAAGAAATCTTGAAGATGGGCAAAGAGGAATTTCTGTTGCGTTTGATCTAGCCACTCATCGTGGATATGACAGTGACCACCCTCGAGTAGCAGGCGATGTAGGAATGGCTGGAGTCGCAATTGACTCTATTTTGGATATGCAAAAACTCTTTGATGGCATTCCACTCGACAAAATGAGTGTTTCAATGACGATGAACGGCGCCGTATTACCAATAATGGCTTTGTACATAGTCGCAGCTGAAGAGCAGGGGGTGCCAGCGAAAGCGTTAACTGGCACGATCCAAAATGACATTCTCAAAGAATTTATGGTTCGAAATACCTACATATACCCACCGGAGCCATCGATGAGAATAATTTCTGACATCTTCGCTTATACAAGCGCGGAAATGCCTCGATTCAACAGCATTTCTGTTTCCGGTTATCACATGCAGGAAGCTGGAGCAACAGCAGATTTAGAGCTGGCTTACACCTTGGCAGACGGAATCGAATATGTAAGAGCAGGTTTAAAGGCAGGTTTAGATGTAGATTCATTTTCTCCAAGAATTAGTTTCTTTTGGGGAATCGGAATGAATTTTTTCATGGAAGTGGCCAAAATGAGAGCAGCTCGCCTTATTTGGGCAAGGCTGATGTCAGAGTTCGAACCAAAAGACGAACGTTCTCTATCGTTGAGAACGCATTGTCAGACATCTGGTTGGAGCCTTACAGCTCAAGACCCTTATAACAATGTGATCAGGACTTGCATAGAAGCTATGGCTGCAACCCAAGGTCACACACAATCACTTCACACAAATTCCTTCGATGAAGCTCTAGCTTTACCAACAGATTTCTCGGCAAAAATCGCACGCGACACTCAAGTCTTTCTTCAAGAAGAAACTGATTCATGCAGGGTCATAGACCCTTGGGGTGGAAGCTATTACATGGAACGACTAACTAATGATCTTGCAGATAAAGCGATGCAACACATTAATGAGATTGAAAATTCAGGTGGTATGGCAAAAGCTATCGAAGCTGGAATACCAAAATTACGCATCGAAGAAGCGGCAGCGAGAACCCAAGCCCGTATTGACTCTGGACAGCAGTCAGTCATAGGAGTAAATAGATACCGGCCTGAGACAGAATCATTAGTAAATGTTCTTAGAGTCGACAACGCTGAAGTTAGATCAGCACAAATTGCCCAGCTTGAAGAATTAAAAGCTACACGTGATCAAAACCAGTGTCAGATTGCCCTTGAAGAGTTAACAAAAGCTGCGGAAGAAAATCAAAACTTATTAGCTGCATCGGTGAAAGCTGCACGAGCGCGAGCTACGGTCGGAGAAATAAGCGATGCGCTTGAAAAGATTTTTGGACGCCATAGAGCGGAGGTAAGAACAATTTCAGGAGTATTTAGCAGCGAAGTAGGCGACAATGAAGCCGTCCAGACTGTCAGAGATCGCGCTGACAAGTTTGAAACCGACTCTGGAAGACGCCCTAGAATTCTTGTTGCAAAAATTGGACAGGATGGTCACGATCGTGGCCAAAAAGTAATA
>JASLTU010000047.1:0-10279 GCA_030742755.1 Acidimicrobiales bacterium
GCAAATTATGGTTAGACAAAATGATTCGCTTGAAGCCATAAATGCTCCCGTTACTGACGGGGATCCTCCTGAAGAAGGTGCTCCTGTGCTATGCAGCAATTACGCGAGTTTTATGACCGAAGAAGATTTCTCCTAAATAAGGAAGGGGTAAAATTGCATGTAGTTTTAGCTCTAGACGCAGGCACTACGAGTGTAAGAACACTGGCAGTGGATCCATCTGGTGAAATTCTTACCACCTCACAGCAAGAATTCACTCAGATATATCCAGAACCTGGTCTCATCGAACATGATCCGGAAGAGATCTGGCTAGCCGCAGGTAACACACTAAAGGAAGTTTCAGAAGAAATTGAGAAAATGGGACATGAAGTTGTTTCCATTGGTATAACGAACCAACGTGAAACTGCCATCATTTGGGACCAGGAATCAGGAACACCTTTACATAATGCAATTGTCTGGCAAGACCGCAGGACAACCGGACGCTGTCAAGAGCTAATGAGACAAGGCTGTCTGAGTGAAATCAGATCGAAGACTGGTCTAGTGTTAGATCCCTATTTCTCTGCTTCAAAATTTGAATGGATGATCAAATCATCTTCAGTGGATTCAGGCAGGAAATTTTGTTTAGGAACAGTGGACTCTTGGTTAATTTGGAAACTCACTAACGGGAAAGTTCACGCTACCGAACCTTCAAATGCCTCTCGGAGCATGTTGTTCGATCTAAAAAAAGGAGAATGGTCCGATGCATTGTGCAACATGTTTTCCATCCCTATTGATTCGCTTCCTGAAATTCGCTCCACTTCTGGTTACTTTGGTTCAACAGTCAATGAGGGTCCATTAGGTAAAGAGGTGCCTATTAGAAGTGCTATTGGCGATCAACAGTCTTCTCTTTTTGGCCAAGCTTGCTTTAGACCAGGTGATACTAAAAACACTTATGGAACTGGTTCGTTTATCCTTACAAACCTCGGCGAAGAAACACCCCCAATCAATGATGGGCTTATAACGACAGTTGCTTGGAAATTGAACCCTAAAGCACCTATTACATATGCAATCGAAGGTTCAATCTTTTCAACAGGAGCAACAGTTCAATGGCTACGCGACGAGCTCGAAATAATCAAAGATTCCTCAGAACTAGAAAAACTAGCTATAAATTCTCAGAACAATGGAGGTGTGGTTATAGTCCCTGCTTTTTCAGGCTTAGGCAGCCCTTGGTGGGATCCTGACGCCCGTGGAATCATCACTGGCCTAACGCGTGGAGTTGGAAAAGCTGAACTTGCAAGAGCAACAATTGAATCGATGGCTTTCCAAACTCGTGACGTCCTCGAAACGATAAAAAAGAACGGCACATTAACTCCGGAAAAATTAAAAGTAGACGGAGGAGCTTCGGTAATGGACCTACTAATGCAATTCCAAGCCGATCAACTGAAAATTCCTGTAATCCGCTCTTCCAACACAGAATCAACTGCTATGGGTGCTGCTTACCTCGCCGGATTAGCATCTGGTATATGGGAATCACTAGAGGAAATTGAGACTTTATGGAAGGGAGATGAACCATTTTTACCAGATACTAATAGCCCTCTTCCTGACGAACTCTATAAGAATTGGCTTGATGCAGTAAATAGAAGCAGGAACTAAAACTTAAAACTCTTTCCAGCTCAACTGTTATCTAGTTTTTAGCCTCGAGTCTTTCTTTTAAATCATCGACTGCCGCATGAACTATTTTGCTTTCCGCTCGTCGTTTCACAAAACCTGGCAAACGAACAAATAAATCTACATCAAGGTCATAGACAACTTCAGTTTCGGCAGCATCTTCACCAGAGGGGTGAAATTCATAGTCACCATTCATTCTCTGAATTAAATCACTCTCTATCAAGCGCCATGAGATCCTAAGTGGATTTGAACCGTAGCTGTATCTAAGCGTGTAATTAGTGCTTCTCCCCATTGCGGCCGCCCGAAATGAAACATCACCAGGACGACCATTATCGTCCCTGACCAAAACTTTTACTTCTTTGATGTCATCGGTCCACTCAGAAAGTTTTTCCACATCTGACACCATGTCAAAACATCTCTGTGGAGAAGCTCTAATTATCCTTCTCTGATTTGCATGATCACTCATATTGCCCTCCATGTGAAATTCTACTTAAGAGTTGCCGAATCTAGTGCTTCTATAAGACTTTTTGAGAGCTGATCATAAGAAAAATAATTTTCAGCGCGTTTGCGCGCATCTATACCCATACGTTCTAATTTTTCTGAATTCTGCAATAGCGTTTCTATTGATTGCACCAATTGTCGTGGATCTTTAGGATTGTCAATAATGAAACCTGTTTCATTATTTGAAACAGCGTCTGCCGATCCTCCACTTTTTCCTGCAATTTGAGGAATACCTGATGCTGCTGCTTCCAAAAAAACTATCCCGAAACCTTCTTGTTCCAATCCACCCCAACGAGAACGGCATGGCATGCAAAAAATATCGGACATTCTGTATAACTCAGGTAGGCCTTCCTCTGAAATTTCCCCAAGGAATCTGATGCTCTTTTCTGAATCTTTCGCTAAATATTTCAATCTTTTAAGATCGCGCCCAGTTCCACCAATTAGCAATAATAATTCGGGATAATCTTTCTTGAGAACTTTAACTGCCTGTATCAAAACATCTATTCCCTTTCTTGGCACCAAACGAGTGAGCGCGAGAAGTACAGGCGAAGTAAGCGGAATTCCAAAATCTTTTCGTATTTTCTCTTTCTCTACGGAAACTGCTGGGCGGAATCTTTCAATATCAACACCGGGTGGAATAATCGTTATAGGTAAACTTCGTTTTGCTATCCTCTCGGCCTCTTCCGCCGGATAATTCCCTGCACAAATTACTAAAGAGGCTTTTTTTAGAGTGTTAGCTAAAAGTGATCTAACAATGGGCATCTTTCCAGGAATTGCCAACTCCGCTCCATGAAGAACAAGAGCGTATGGTATGCGACTCCTCGGAGCTGATAAGGCGAGTGGAAATGCCGGATCCCAAACTATTAATTCAGCCTCAATATCTTGTCGCAATTTTTGCACGTTTCTATTGACATTGGGAGTAGGAAGTAAAACCTTATTAGTGGATCTAACTGTTCGGAAATGTTGTCCGGAGTCAAACTCTCCATCACTCTGGAACGGTGTGGTGTAAACATAAAAATCTTCAGCTGGTAAACGTCGCCATAACTCCCACAGATAAGATTGAATTCCTCCCACTTTCGGCGGGAAGTCATTTGTGATCAGTACGTGCCTTCTCATATAAAACCCTCCACCTCAGCAAGCATAATTTCTTTTAGAACTAGAGGGTCAGAGTCATTCTTAGCTAGGTCTACAAGGTCTTTATGACCTAAGCGAATACTCGCCCATGCTGCATGACTTCTTAATAAAGGATCAGAGTTACGCAAGTACTTCATTAAGAGAGATTTAAATAGCTCATTCTCAGTTTCTTTGGAGTTTCCAATTGAAACAAGAGCGTTGCGTTTCAAATATCGAGGATTCCTCTCTGCTATGTACCAAGAAGAGAAACGTTCTAAAAGCTCTTGATCTTCAGCTTCTAATATTTCTGCTGCAAGATAATCCGCTTTAATATCTAAATCTTCTTCAAAATTACGCTCCTCTCTTCCTTCCGGACATACTTCCTGGCAGTCGTCACAACCATAAATGCGATGCTCAATACTTTCTCGGTACTCGTGTGGAATTATTCCAGGAGCTTGCACGAGCCAAGCTATACATTTTCTGGCATCCACAACTCCCGGTTCGATGATTGCCCCTGTAGGGCAGGCATCTACACATCGCTTGCAAACACCACAATCTTGTTGAACTTTTTCACTCAACGGAAGTTCAACGTTTGTGACAATTGAACCTAAAACAAACCAACTTCCCTGTCCCGGAATCAAAACATTACCGTTCTTACCATGCCATCCGATACCTGCTCGAATGGCCGCTGCACGATCGACTAGGGAATTTTCATCTGCAACGACTTGTGCTTTCCAGCCATCTTTTTTCAGAATTTCAGCAATCACATTAAGAGCATCACGAAGAAGACTGTAATAATCCTTTCGTGCATACGCCGCAATTCTTAAAGCTTCAGTGTTTACTTTTTCAAGGCGCGGAGCTGGGGTTCTCAGAGCTCCCACAATCAAGGACTTTGCATCGCTCATTATCATTTTTGGCGTGGTTGAACGTTCGGGGTTTCGGAAAGTAAACTGCATTCCTCCGTGAAGTTCTTTTTCTTTCCTTCGTTCTATTTCAGCGCGTGTTTCCGTAAAAGGTTCTGTATTAGTGACACCCAACGCGGCCAAGCCTAATTCTGATGCTAGATCTGAAATTTTTTTAAAATAGTCGACACCTAAATTATTGTTCACCTCAACACTCATGATGGGATTTTATGAGCTTAGAACGTTAAAAAACCCTAATCGACTCGGAATAGCGTAATGGAGGCACTAAGCCTGCATCTGAGACCTCTTTAATAGATCGGTATTCGTCGAGATCTATTATCACTGCTGTTGAATCAGGATCTCTAGATAAAAAAGTAATCACACAGTCTCCACAGTGCTGTGATTCTTGTTTCACGCACTTTTCACAATCAATTAATAACTTATTTTCTGTTGCTTTAAAATTCATACATATAGATTGACAAACACCTGTGACAGTAAAACCAATTTTTGAACATCTAACTAGCTTCTCGTCTATCGAGGTACCTTTTAAAAGTGAAAACTTGGCTTACTTTAAGCTTCTTAACGTTACTTTTCTTGATTTCTACCACTTCTTGTGGATCATCCAAAAAACCACTAGAGAACATTGATCAAATCGCTGAAAACTGCCCAGGAGAGACAGTACCGACACAAGTGGCTGTGAACTGTTACAAGCACAGGACAGGAGATTCAAGTACAGCTTTTGCCATTCTGGAATCTCCAAATGCTAAACATGAACCAATTATTTTCCTTCATGGCGGACCAGGTGGAAGATCGGTTTTTGATCGACACATATGGCTTACGCCACGTTCTAAAATACTTAATTCACATGACTTGATTTTGGTCGATCAAAAAGGTTCAGGCGAGTCTGAACCTTCTTTGGACTGCTGGGAAGTTGATCAAGGTTTAAACGAAAATTCTATTTCAGCATGCAAGACACGGCTCTCTTTAGAAGGAATCGATTTTTCCTCTTATCGGGTAAAAGAAATTGCTGAAGACATCGTTCAACTCAGAGTCTCTTTAGGAATCAAGAAATGGAATCTGTACGGCGTTTCTTTCGGTTCGCGAATAGCGCTCGAGTTAATTTCAATAGATGAAGGGGCGGTGAATAGCGTTGTTCTAGATTCACCTCTTCCTAGCCATGTGGCAGCTTATGATTCTTTACCTTCCGAGTCGGAGCGTGCAATAAATCTCACCCTTAACAACTGCCAAATAATGAACGAGTGTGATCTGTCACTTTTGAATCAAGAAACCTCTGACTGTCCACACACACAAAGCCTTATGTCTGATTGTCTCGGCAACTTGCTAACTCGACTCAATAGGAATCCGATTGTGTTTTCAGATTCTGAAAACAGTATCTCTGTTGATGATTCGACATTTGCTTTTGAATTAGTTAACACTCTCGCTCATCCGGATGGGAAAAGTACTGTTCCAAAAGCTGTGATGTTAGCGCTGAATGGAAGAATGGCAGAAGCGATGAACTCTCTTTTGACAGTTAATGTTGCGGGATATTCAAAGGGAGATGAGTTAAGTGAAGGAGCTCAATTCTCATCAGAGTGTCTAGATGAACTTCCGAAAAATGACCCCCTCATTGAGCAATACTCGACACCTCTAGCTAAAGCTCTAAGCGAAAGAGAAAAAGTTCTCCAGGAAATATGTGCAATTTGGATTCCAAGTGAAACACCCATGAGGGAACACTCTCTTCGATCCTTTGAGACGGAAGCTCTAATACTTTCAGGATTACTTGACCCAATAACACCAGTCTCCTGGTCCTTAAAGACAGAAGAAATCTTGCCTAATTCTATTTTGATACAAAGAGAAAATTGGACACATGCCCCCTCATTAAACGATAAATGCGCGAAAGAGCTCGTCTACAAATTTTTTACTGGTGACCGATGGAGTAACGAAAAGTTACCCTGCTGAACATAATGGTCTTAAGGAACGTAGACCCCCAACCATGCAAATACGCACAATGAAACCATGCAGAAAGCCGAGACAAATGGGACAGCGACTCGAAGTCGTGGTTGACTGGCCAACAATAATACGCTCAGGATTATCGGGAATCCATTTAATGCGTATCTTTCAAGACTGTTAATATTCTCGGCTCCAAGTGCTACCATCAGGCAACTACTCGAAAAAAGTCCATATCTTAAGGGCCAATCTTTAAAAAGTTTCACCAACAGAAACAACAACAGCAAAGCAGAAATAATATGCAGGGTTTCTGTTGCCGAAGAGCCAGTTAATACCCGGCTGACCCCTTTAATGACTCTAGAAAATGGATCAACAAAGCTACCTCTAAACGACTCTTGAGCTTTTATAGGTGCAAAAAGTTCATCAAAGTGTAGTGAAGCCCAAAGTATGTATATCCCACTCCCAACAAATCCACTAATTAAAGCGAGTATCGGCTGGAACGAAATCCTTCTTTTATTACTATTCCAATTTTCCCAAACAGCACAGAATACTGGAATAGTAAGCAGCAAGCCAGTAGGTCTTACTAGAGCTGCTGTAAATGAACAAAAAATAACGATCTTCCATTGTTCTTTTCGAAGGGCTACAAAACAAAAAATACTAAGAGCTAAGAAAAGGCTTTCAGCATAAGCCCATGTAAGTACAAAAGCAGATGGGAAAACAGAGAGTAGCCAGACTGATCGTTTTGCTAGTTCCTCACTGTCTTTTTCAATAAGAACTAATTTTTTAATGGCTATCAAGGTTATTAAAGAGGCAATATTTGCAATAAGGATCAAAGAAATGGAAGCAGATCCTGGGATAAAGGAGTTGAAGAAACGACCAGTAAATATATAACCGGGGAAAAACCGAATCCCTTCTATGAGTACGTCGTCATAACCATTTGTGACAATAGATGCATACCAATCCCCATCCCACGCCATCAAGCCTCGATCAATCCTCTCCCCGTTTGGAGAGTCAAAAGTGCCTGATAATAACTTACTTAACAACCAAGCCAAGAGGACAAGGCATTTAGAGACAAGAAATGCTGGCAAAACCGAAAGCACCTCTTGGCGAAAATTAGTACCGATCATCTGTTTAACCGATTTGATTCGCTCAGATTTCATCACTTGTTACTGTCATATCGAACAAGATTCGCTGGATTGTAATACTCATCACCATCAGCATTTACAAGAGTTTCTCCTGCGCCTAATTGCTTATTCAATTCTGATCTAAATGAACTGCATTGCTTATCAAAGGATTCGAACCCATCTATCCACACAAGCCAGATATTTTGGCCACCATCGTGTCTAGCTAAAAGTTCTTGCGCTAAGAGCGGCGGCGATGAATTTAAATTTCGTTCCTTGTAGTCATACCAGTCAATTCTCTCCCCTCCTTCTAAAGAAGGGTAAGCAAAAAATTCATACTTCTTGCCCAATATTCTGTTTCCTGCTGGTGCTAATTGGTCAGGGCAAAAAACAACTGTGTCTCCTTTTTTTCCTTCACTGATAACAACATCAGCTATCTCTCCAAGTTGAGTTCGGTCCCTTGAAAGTTCTCTAGCAACTGAAACGGAGCAAAGTAATAAAAAAACTGTGAGGAGTAAAAGAGATGCCTTCGGTGGTAACCGAGATAATCCAACTGCAGAAGCGAAGACTGTAAAGGGGAAGAAGAAAACCCCATACCTGCCTTGAAACGCCGTATCTGTTAAAAGACTTACTGTCCCTCCAAGAAGCATTGTGCAAGTAGAAATAAGGCAAATCTGCTTTAACCAAGAAAGTTCATTTAAACCAACTTTCAATTCAGAACCTGCTTCATTAATCCGTGTGAAAATTCCAAGTGCTACCAGTAAAGAAAGTGCCACTGCCACCAGCAATGCCTCTGAGCCTTTTCCCCCACCGAAAGCTTCTAAGGTTAAAGCCAGAACGACCGTTGGTCTTGGAGCTTTAGACCAAGGGGTTCCTGTATGTTCTAGCTGTTCGAAGAAAACTGGCAACCAAAAAATAAAGGGAATACAGGCGCCCACACTCCAAGCTATTAACGATTTGTAATTTTTGTTTTCTTCACCAGAACTTCTTTTAGCTTTAGTCAAAAGTGAAATTACTACTACCAAAACAAAGAAAAGAGACCAGTAGTGGGTCAATAGCAAACAAGCGAGGCCTAATGCATAAAGAAATTTGCTTTTACTCTTTGAGTTTTGCGTAGCCCTATAAAAATTTAAGTAAGTACAGAGCAATAAGAAAATTAGTAAAGAATACATACGAACTTCAGTTGCATATCTGATCGAAAAAGGGCTTGCTGCGATTAAGGAAGCAGCAACTAGTGATTCCCTCTTACCCATATGCATACGGAAGGCAAACCAAGTCATCAGAATTACTAAGCAGCTAAGAAAACCGGAAAAAGCCCTTAAGGCAAAGTCTGAATCGCCAAATAAGTCTGCCCAAATCCCTAAAAGAAAATAATAAAGAGGAGGATGTCCGTCGTGTCGAAGAGCATCAAAAAGAGAGGAGATACCCTCTCCCGCTAGAGAAGCCGACTGAGCTTCGTCAAGCCAAAGAGGTGTCATGGGCAGAAAGTTAAAAATAGCGCCAAATAGAATTCCCATCATGGCGACTACCCAAAACATGCTTTGTTGCAAATCAAGTTTTTCAGTCACAAGTAAATCGTACCCGTACATGAGTTAGACAAATATCTTCGGCAAAGAGAAGTAATTTTTCACTTATTTTCCTCTCTACCCCTTTTAGGCTTCTATGATCCGTATTAGTGACTATTAATAACAAAGAAAACATTGAACCGATTATTATCGGGGCTGGGCCAGCAGGACTTACCGCGGCTTATCATCTCGGAAAATATGGCATAAAAAGCACAATCCTGGAAGCCGACTCTGTCGTTGGAGGTATTAGTCGAACTGAAGTGCGAGATGGTTGGCGTTTCGACATAGGGGGTCACCGATTCTTCACAAAGGTGCCTATCGTCTCTGATCTTTGGCATGAAATACTCGACGAAGGAGACTTTCTATTACGGCCTCGAATGAGTCGCATTTTCTATAAAGGACGTTTCTATGATTACCCACTCAAAGCTAGTAATGCACTGAAAAATCTTGGTCTTTTAGAATCTTTCCTATGTGTTATTTCTTACCTTTGGGTGCGAATTAAAAAGCCTTCCGACATAAGCACTTTCGAAGGTTGGACGGTGAGTAGGTTCGGTTGGCGACTCTACAGGATGTTTTTTAAGACTTACACTGAAAAAGTTTGGGGTGTTGACGCAAGTGAGATACAAGCCGACTGGGCAGCACAACGCATTAAAAACCTCTCCCTTTTTAAGGCCGTTTTAAATTCGATAATGCCTAGAAGAAACCAGAAAGAGATTACAAGCCTCATTGAGGAGTTTGAATATCCAAAACTGGGGCCTGGCATGATGTGGGAAAAATGTCATGAACTAGTAAACGGCCAAGGTAGTAACGTCATCTTCCAAAACCCAGTTACTTCGATTAAACATTCGAATGGGAGCGCAAATGAAGTAACTACGGAAAGTTCAAATGGATCAGAAACTTTTAAAACTTCTCACATAATTTCCTCAATGCCAATTTCTAAACTTCTTCTCGCCATGGATCCGCCGGCACCTGAAAATGTTCGAGAAGCCGCACACTCTCTGACCTTTCGCGAACACATAACCGTTGCACTTGTGGTTCCCGAAAATGAAGGGTTCCCCGACAATTGGATTTACATCCACTCATCAGATGTAAAAGTGGGGCGAGTTCAAAACTTTGGACGATGGTCCCCTCATTTAGTTAAGGGCGGAAAGACTTGTCTTGGCCTTGAGTATTTCGTAACCGAAGGTGATGATATTTGGGAGACTCCTGATGCCGATCTAATAAACCTCGGGAAATCAGAAATGGAAATTTTAGGACTACTGAACCCAGAAAGCGTAGAAGAGTCTTACGTTGTGAGAATGCCAAAGGCTTACCCTATGTATGACAAGAACTATTTCGAAAATGTCGAAATTATCAAAAAATGGTTGGATCAAAATACTGGAAATATTTTTCCAGTCGGCAGAAATGGCATGCACCGTTACAACAATCAAGACCATTCAATGCTTACCGCTATTTTAAGTGTTGAAAATATCCTTGGAGCTGACCA
>JASLTU010000048.1:0-10211 GCA_030742755.1 Acidimicrobiales bacterium
GTGAATATCGATTTAGTCAAACCGTATATGGGCTTTCGAGGGATGGCTGAACCTGAAGAGATATCAAATGTAATTTTATTTTTAGCATCCTATGAAGCTCGAAGAATTCATGGTGCCGTCATTACAGTCGACGGTGGACTAACCGCAGGCTGAAATGAACTCTGAAGTAGGAAACCACGTCGAAACTCCTTTTGTTCTAGGCGTTGACTTAGATGGTGTATGCGCAGACTACACGACTGCATTCAGGGAAATTGCTGCCCAGGAACTTGGAGTAGATAAATCTGCCCTTCCCCTTGAACGTTCTTGGGATTTCAATGAATGGGGATTGTCAACTGAGGAGTATCGAAAATTGCATCATCTGGCGGTTGATGAATACAACATGATGAGGCAAATGCCAGCTATGGACCGAGCATCAGAAGTTCTATGGAGACTTTCTGATGCTGGTGTTTGGATACGAATCATCACCCACCGTTTGTACGTCAACTGGACACACGCAAAGGCAGTCGTCGACACGGTTGAATGGCTTGACGACGCCAAAATACCTTATAGAGATATATGTTTTTTGGGTGATAAGCCACAAGTGGGAGCACATTTATATATCGATGATGCTCCACATAACATAGAGTCTCTCGAATCCACCGGTAATAAGGTCATAATTTTTGACGCCCCTTATAACCAAGACCTAACTGGCCTAAGAGCGCACGACTGGGAGTCATGCGAGCACTTAATTTTAGATGAAGCAACAAAAATGGGTTTCGAAATACAATCTCAACTCCCAGGTTTCGAAAAAGGCAGCGACCGTTTCTAATCAGAGACGCTTGAATTCAGGTGGCCTTTTCTCAGTAAATGCTTTGGGGCCTTCCTTTGCATCTTGGGAGGCAAATATCTCTTTGCCGATTGGGTCTTCAAACTCAAAAGCCTCTTTTTCTGTCATTCCAGTTGTTTCTCTAAGGGTTCGTAAAACACCCTCGACAGCTAGCGGACCATTCTGACAAATAGTTTCAGCTATCTCCATAGATCTCTCCATTGCTTTGCCATCATCTACGACATGACCTACTAAACCAAGATTTTTAGCCTCTTCAGCATTTATATGCTTTCCCGTTAGAAGTATGTCTGCTGCTTCTGTGAAAGGTATCTGTCTTGCAAGTCGAACCGCTGATCCACCCATCGGATATAAAGACCATTTCACTTCTGAGACTCCAAAGACGGCTGACTTTCCAGCTACTCGTATATCAGTTCCTTGAAGGATCTCTGTGCCTCCTGCAATGGCATTTCCTTCCACAGCAGCTATCAAAGGCACTCTAGGGTGTTTGGTTTTTAATAAACCTTTATAAATAAAATCAGCGCCCTCCTCCGACATGCGTTTATTAACGTCATAATCGTCAGTGTTTTCAGCATCACCAGAAAGGGAGCGCAAATCCATTCCTGAAGAAAAATTGCCGTCAGCTCCTGTCAAAATACAGACTCTTATATCTAGGTCTTCGTCTATCATTTCCCAGGCATCAGCAAGTCGTGCAAACATGGGAAGAGTCATTGCATTCTGTCGATTTGGCCTATTCATTGTTAGAACCAAAATTGGTCCATCTTTTTCTACTGTTAAGTCACTCATAGCTTCTCCGAATAAAACTGCTTATATCTACTTTACGATTCATCAACTTAGAGCAGGAATCACTTTATTAGCTACCAGCTCTAAACTTTCCCATCCAACTTCAGGATCCAAACCTCCAATTAGGGGATGTAAAACTACTGCACCATTAATCCGCACAAGATCCACACACTCCTCGGGTGTAACTATCAGGTGTTGACCGCCTTTTTTAAGGTCTTCTATAGTTGTTCCTTCTACATGCCACGATGACCTTTGGTCTTTGTGCTGCCATGCTGCATAAGTCATAGCGTCGTACAAAAGCTCCTTGCCAATATCGCCCCAAAGTCTTTCTGGGTCTTCACTAACCATCACCATGCCAGGACCTGAAGGCATCAAACACATAGGGTTTTCGTAACCAACTTCTTTTGCTTCTAAATAGTAAGCATTCTCCAAAGATTCATCCCTAACTGCTGGCACAAAAGGCAATCTCAATCTCGCTGCGCGCTTGGCCGATATCTCGACTGAACCACCTACGGAAATTAATGAACTGGGGTCCGAAACAGGTTTCGGGCTAACAAGTACCTCTCTTCCGTTGTATTCAAAAGGTTCTCCTTTTAAGGCAGTGAGAATTGTTTGTATACCTTTTTCGGTATCCTTACCTCGAGTTCTTCTGTTCTTCGCGAACATTTCAAACTCTGATTCCCTGTATCCGACACCTATCACTACATTGAATCTTCCTGGGGCTATCAAATCGATAGTTGCTATTTCTTCTGCAATTCTAAGTTGGTCATGCAATGGTAAAAGTAAGGCAGAAACTGAACAGAAAAGATTACTTGTTGCTCCCAGTACGCTTCCTGCTAATAACAAGGGAGAGTTCATATATCCATCTTCTGTGCCGTGATGCTCTGAAAGAACAACAGCAGCGAAGCCCTTGTCGTCAGCCCATTTGACCATTTTTAAAAACTCACGGTATTGCTCTCCATGTCCTATGTTTTGCACAAAAGGTGGAATGCGTAAATCGAAACGTAATACAAACATTTTTGCTCCAGTTATTCGTTTAATCTCGCTAGGGCACTTCTTGCCGTATCGAGGTCTTCGGGGTTTGTAACGCCTATCCAAGACTCGTTAGTTCTGATTACATCTATTTCAATTTTATTGTTAAGACGCTGTTCCTCGATTGCATGAGGTAAGAGAAATTCTGCTTCTTCATCCGAAGAATTTACTGCTATAAAAGAATCCCATTGCTCTTTAAGTATTTTTAGACATTCAGGAGGAAGAGACCATAGATTCATCGAAACATCAGTATCGCCCGAGATCGAAGTCTGATCTTGGCTTTTAATAACGTGCTCTTCACTTCTTATTTCATGCGTTTCCCTTATACTCAAAAGTTTTTCGTCCACTACTGAAAGAATGCCTCTTGAAACACTTCCTGTTTCAGGGAGTGTGTTTTTCAATTTAAACGCCAAAATTGCTGGCGTTTTAGGGTTAAAAGCATCAAGAATTTGTTTTAAGGCATTGGGTCCATAGTAGTCATCTGCATTCATGACAATAATTGGACCATCTGTTTTATCCAAAGCTGTGACGACTGCATGCCCAGTCCCCCATGGCTTATCGCGTTTGGGTTCGAATTCATCCTGATTAACAATTTCAATAAGTAGATCGCTTTGTCGATATTGACTCAAATGCTTTTTCAGTTGTTCGTTTAAAACACTTCGGGTAACTATTACAACTTTTCTTATTTCTTCTTCTAAAGCCGCTCTAATAGCGTAATCAAGGAAAATCTCATTTTCTGGACCGACAGACACCAACTGTTTTGGTGCTCCAAACCTAGTTCCGAGTCCAGCAGCCATAATCACGAGCGACACTTCATTCATACGCAACTACCGATGCCTTATTTATCCAAAAACGCGTCGCGAGCTTGATCGCCGATTCCCATTAAATTCATCTCGAATGTATAACCCTGTTCTAATCGGTAACGTTTTGAAAGGTTCGTTTCCTCAATTCCATCTAATGAAGCTTTCGCAGCTCGTATTAATGTTCCGTTCTTTCCGGCAATTTTTTTAGCGGCTAACAGTGAAGCCTCTTCAAGCTTTTCCATTTCTACGACTTCTAAAACTGATCCGTAATTAAACAGTTCTTGTGATGTTGCTGTTTCACAAGTGTAAAGCATCCATCTAGCTCTCTGAGCAGGAACTAGTCGCATTAAATGACTAGCGGCTCCAAGTGCTCCGTTATCCACCTCAGGTAGGCCGAAAGTGGCTTCCTGAGACGCAATAATTACGTCTACACTACCGACAATTCCAATTCCGGTTCCTAAACAATGACCCTTAACTGATGCGATTACAGGTATTTTTGAACTATGTATAGCGTCGAATAATTCATAGCAAGAATGGTTGGCTTTCAGAATGCCTTCATTTTCTGGAAGTTCTTGGATTTCTTTGATATCAACTCCAGCACAAAAGCCGTTACCAGAAGAGCGAAGCAGAATAACTTTAATGCCATCTTCTCTTTTACTGTAAGAGCTTATTTTTTCTGCAATAAAGTATGCGTCTGTGATATTAAGTGCGTTAACAGGCGGATTGTCCATAGTGAGAATTGCTATCCCGTCATCTATGGTTTCGTGCACTGCCATACTTACCACCTCATTTCACTAATTTAATATGATACTGACGCTATCTTCTCAACAAGACTGATGAACCATGTCCAAATAGGCCTTGATTTGCTGTAATACCTATTCTGGCATCTTCAACTTGTCGTTTTCCTGCTTTCTTTGCCAGCTGCCAGTTGAGTTCACAAACTTGGGCAATGGCCTGTGCCGGAACAGCCTCTCCGAATGCTCCGAGACCTCCACTTGGATTCACCGGAATTCTTCCTCCGATTGAAGTGCTTCCGTCGCGTAAAAGACTCTCCGCTTCTCCGGGCTGACAGAAACCCAATTGTTCGTACCAGTCGAGTTCCATAGAAGATGCCAGGTCATACACTTCAGCAACGTCCACATCTTCAGGTCCTATGCCAGCTTCTTCATAAACATGCTTGCCTATTGATTCTTTAAACCCTATTTCGTCTGGAAGAGTGTTAGCTGACGAGTCAGTTGCTAGATACGGCAGATCGATTAGAGGGTCTGGATAAGTGGGAGTGTTTAGCGCAATTGCTGATATTCGAACAGGGTCATCTACACCTAATGACTTTGCATAATCGAGTGAAGAAACCACTACTGCCGCCCCGCCATCACTTGTTGTACATATCTCCAAAAGTCTTAACGGGTCAGACACAATGGGTGAAGCTTCGATATCTTCCACTGCATACTCTTTGTTGAATCTTGCATTTTCATTAAATACTGCGTGCTTGCTGTTTTTTACTTTAACTAATGCAAAATCTTCCTGAGTAGCGCCATACATTTCCATACGTCTCCTTGCGTGTAGACCGAAATACACAGGGTTAGTTGCCCCTACCATGTGGAAACGTAGCCAGTCGGTGTCGTCAGTTCGAATTCCATCATTTGGAGCGAGAAAACCATCGGGTGTTGTATCAGCTCCAACAACTAGTGCTACATCACATGCGCCTGAGAGTATCTGTCCGCGTGCAACAGAAAGAGCAGTAGCACCTGAAGCACAAGCTGCATATGAGCTTGCCACTTGGGTTCCATTGAACCCTAAAGCCCGCGCCATTGTTGATCCGGCAACATATCCTGGGTAACCACATCGAACTGTTATTGCTCCAGAAATAAAACCGACTTCACTCCATTCAATTTGAGCGTCTTCTAAAGCCTTCCGTGCTGCAAATGTCCCGTATTCAACGAAATTGCGACCCCATTTGCCCCAAGGGTGCATCCCGACTCCCAAAATAGCTATATCTTCCATTTCTAATTCTTACCCTGTTTCTCTTCTTCAGGCAATGGACTCCACATCCAAGTCAAGTAACGATATTCAGAATCTTCATACAAAGTTCCTACCGTTACTTCAACTCGCATACCAACACTTAGATCATCAACGCTATAGCCATTTACTACCTGGCCAAGTATTACCATTTTTTCTTCTTCTAATTCTACTGCCGCAATGACAATAGGTTCATAAGGTTCTGCCGCTATAAAAGGTGGCGGTGGCGGATAGACACTGTTTGTATAGGACCAAATTTTCCCCACTCTACTTAAAAGAACTTCTTCAATCTCATCCTCAGGAAAACCGGGATCAGATCCTCCAAGATTTTTTGGAAAACAGTAGTTTCCAGATTTTTTAAATCGCCCACCGATTAAATGTGATTCTTCCTCGACGGTAAAGAAGCCTTCTACTGCCGGAACTTCAATTTTTGTATCTTTAGTCACAGTTTCCTTCCTCGTTAGAAGAGCGCAGAGGTCAGGCGCTGTCTCCATTCACCCGTTCTGGGATCCTCAGGACCCAATAACTCGAGTAAATCAATAAATCTGTCTCGTGCAGTTTCATCAGTTTTTACTTTTCCAATCAATTCAGTTAGCTCAGAATCAATATCACCTACATTGTCAAGTCGAGCAATTGCCAACACTCTCCTCGTTTCAGGAGTCTCAGGTATTTTCTCGAGGAGTTTTATTGCCTCTTCTTTGCTGCCTTCTTTATTTTTTGTCACAAGTAGTTGGGCAAGGTTTGTCACCACCACCGGATTGTCTGCTTCGATTTCTAAAGCTTTTCTGAGTGACAATTCATCTCCGTTGTTTATCAGTATCTCTAATTCTGTCATCTCTTCGGAAGGTAAAAGTTTACTAACGAAATCTCTCACAGCTTCTTCGCCCTGTGCTCCTACGAAACTGCTAACAACATCTTTTTTATGTATTGCAAAAACTGCCGGTATTGACTGAACTTTGAATGCTCCCGCTACGCCAGGGTTTTCATCAATATTTATTTTAACAAGAACAACTTTCCCATTTGTATCGTCGATTACCCTTTCGAGTATCGGTCCCAAACTCTTACACGGGCCGCACCAAGGGGCCCAAAGATCAACCACTACTGGCGTATTTTCGGAGCGTTCTAATACTTCTTTTTCAAAATCATTATCAGTTACTTCAAGAGTCATCTTCATCCACCAAACAAGAAAACAAAATTCCTTACCTTCAGGGTAGAGAGATCGCCTTTCGTCCACTACCGTCTGAGCATGAATACAACTCCGGGTATAAGAAAAAATGAGGTTCGTAAGTGGTTAGACGCCCATGTCGACGGAGTTAGCGGCGACCTTGAATATCACCAAATTATTGGTGGGCACTCCAATTTAACTTTTACGGTTGTGGAGAATTCAGGCAGGAAATGGGTTCTTAGGCGCCCTCCAATGGGTCATGTTCTTGCAACCGCCCATGATATGAGTCGCGAATATCGTGTCATAAAAGCACTCGCTGACAGTGGAGTTCCAGTTCCTAAAGTAGTCGGCCTTTGTGAAGATCCAGAAATAAATGATGCTCCCTTTTATGTAATGGATTTTGTAGAAGGAATAGTGGTACGTGACGCTGAGATCGCCCGTTCTCTGCCTCCCCTGACTCGAAGCAAAATGGGTGAGTCTCTATTAGAAACACTTGTTTCTTTACATGCAGTAGATGTTGACGAAGTGGGTCTTGGTGACTTAGCAAGAAAAGACGGCTACATCGAACGTCAGCTCAAACGTTGGAAAGCACAATTCGAACAGTCAACCAATAGAGAGATACCAGGTGTTTTTGAAATTCATGACAAGCTTCTCCAAAATGTCCCTGAGCAGCAAGGAGTGGGAATAGTTCACGGTGACTACAGGTTAGACAACACGATTATGAGCGAAACAGGTGAAGTAGCTGCAGTTTTAGACTGGGAGCTTTGCACATTAGGTGATGTTCTTTCAGATCTTGCGGCAATTATTTCCTATTCAAATGATCTAACCGGCATGGAAACGCAGGCCATGTCAGTTGAAGGTTTCCCCACTCCTGAAGAGGTTCGGAGTCTTTATGGCAATTTAAGTGAAAGAGATCTTTCAAAATTAGATTTTTATATAGCATTTGCCTATTGGCGACTTGCATGCATACTCGAAGGGGTTTACACAAGGTATGCCGCTGGGGTTATGGGAAGTGAAGCTGATACTGCTGCTATTGAAATTTTCGGTGAGCGTGTTCTTCTTCTAGTTGATTTAGCTGATTCAACATTTCAAGACTTTTTAAAGGAACAAAATTAGATGGAAAATAATCAAGAGCGTCTTTTTGACTTCATTGAACTTAAAGACTTGGAAAAACCTGTTTTAATTTTGGCGCTTGATGGATGGATAGATTCATCGGGAATCGCCAGCAGTGTAAAAGACTCTCTATTATCAAAAGCTCAAAGTGAAACAATGGTTAAATTCGATACAGATAAACTTCTCGATCATCGCGCTCGGCGACCTATTCTCAGCTTAAATAATGGCGTTGTAGAAAATTTGGAATGGCCTTCAATAGAACTTTTACATATAGATGGACTGGAAGGACCCGATGCTTGTTTACTGCATGGCCCTGAGCCAGACCATGAATGGAAAAACTTTGCTCAAAGCATAACGAATATCTGTGATGATCTTGATGTCTCCTTAGTGGTCGGTCTCGGTGCATATCCAGCAGCGGTGCCTCATACGAGGCCCACGAGACTTTCTTGCACTGCTGGCTCCGCTGAGATGGCTGAGAAATTGGATTTTGTTACAGCTTCAGTCAAAGTTCCTGCAGGACTTCAAGCTGTGATTGAAAATGAAACTGCCATTATGGGAATCCCATCTATAGGTCTCTGGGCTCAAGTTCCTCACTATCTATCAACTGGTCCTTATCCGCCTGCCGCAGTTGAGTTGTTGGAAGGTCTAAGAACCCTTTCCGGTGTATACAGCCCAGATCTGCAACTCGATCGAAAAGCTTTGAACACCAGAAGTCATTTAGATCAACTAATTGGCAGCAATGAAGAACATTTAGCAATGATAGAAAAGCTAGAGATTGCCTACGACCAACTAAATAACTCTGATATTAGCCTGCCGTCTGGCGATGACCTTGCTGAAGAATTACAAAGCTTTCTACGTTCACAGGAAGAAAACTGAGTAAAAAATTAAATTAGATTACGATGTTGATTAAGGCAGGAGGTCTGACAATTATACGTTTTGGTTCCTGATCATTTAATAATTCTTTTATACGTTCTGAACCTAAAGCCAACTCTTCAATTTCCTGATCAGTCAGATCAGATGCTACCTCAATACGATCTTTAAGTTTTCCGTTTATCTGTACTACAAGCGTTACTGTGTCAGATTGAATTTTAGATTTATCTGCCTTTGGCCAAGACTCTTTATGTATATGAGATGAGTTTCTAATTTCCCAAAGTTCAGCAGAGAAATGAGGTGTAGCTGGTGCCATAACTAGCAATAGGGTGTCTACAGCTGATTTAAGAACCTCTACGTGCGATCCATCTTCACTCTGGATCCAACGGTACAAAGTATTTGTGAACTCCATAAAAGCCGCAACAGCTGTGTTGTATGACCAACGATCGTAATCACTAGTAATTCGCTCTATTAAAAGATTAGTTTGACGAACAATTTCTAAGTCTTCTTGGTTTAGGTCGCCTTCTCTAAGTTGTTCCGTCATGGGATTGTCAGGCTGCGCTATTCGCCAAACGCGATTTAAAAATTTCGCACAACCATCAATACCAAAATCTTCCCAATCGACATCTTCTTGAGGCGGTTTGACTTGGAGGTGTGCTAGACGTAAAGCATCTGCCCCTTGATCATCCAAGATTGCTTCTGGAGCTACCAGATTTCCTTTAGACTTCGACATTTTTGATCCGCCAAGTCGAATCATTCCTTGAGTAAAGAGTCTTTTAAATGGTTCCCTTAACTCTTTTGGAGCTACTCCTAAATCTGAAAGAGCTTTGGTGAAAAATCTTGCATACATGAGATGGAGAATTGCGTGTTCAACTCCACCTATGTACTGATCAACAGGCAACCAGTGATTAATAGCTTCTTCACCAAACGGTTTTTCTTTATTCCACGGGTCGGTAAATCTTAGAAAGTACCAAGAGGAGTCAACAAAAGTGTCCATAGTGTCAGTCTCACGCTTAGCACTTCCACCGCATTTTGGACATTCAACTTTAAGGAAATCGTCGTGTGTTGTCAGGGGCGATCTTCCTGTTGGCATGAACTTCACATCATCAGGCAAACCGACAGGTAAGTCTTCGTCAGGAACTGGTTGTTCTCCACATTCGTCACAGAAAATGATCGGAATTGGACATCCCCAATATCTCTGCCTTGAAACTAACCAATCTCTAAGCCGATAGTTGATTCGGTGAGATCCTATATTTTGCTCTTCAAGCCACTGAATGGCGGAGCCTTTCGCTTCCTTTATTTTCATTCCGTTAAGAAAATCGCTATTTATAGAGTCGCCGTCACCTGTGTAGGCCTCCCCATCAAAATCTTTTGGTGGTTCAACCGTTCTAACAATTTCGCATCCATGTGCAACTGCGAAATCCCAATCTCGTTGATCTTCACCCGGAACTGCCATAATCGCACCGGTTCCATAGGTCATAAGAACATAGTCAGCCAAAAACAGAGGGACGGGTAAGTTCGTAAATTGATTTATTACTGAAGATCCTGTAGGCACACCCCTTTTTTCAAGATTTCCTTCAGAAGAAAGTCGATCCATTTCGGA
>JASLTU010000049.1:0-9496 GCA_030742755.1 Acidimicrobiales bacterium
GCTGGCATTACTTCGTAAAGTTCAGCGGAACGTTCGGCACTTACCAGACTCATAGACCCTTTGACCAAATTTTGTTTTTCGATGAAGCCATCGTCAACTTCTGCTATCACATCAACTATTGCATTGCCCACACCCACAACATCAAAAATTTGTTCATTTTCGTTAGATTGACTCATTTCAACTCTCTAGAAAGGCAGACCATCAGTTTAGAAGTTAAAAGTTTGAATTCATTTTGTCTAACTTATTATTTCAAATGAACCATGAGAATCAGTGAGTTTGGCTTTCAAATGGTGAACGCCGCCGTTCACGTCGATTATTTCGCATTCGAAAATTTCCCCTGGATAACTCACTCTAATTTCAGGAGAACATTCAATTTGATTTTCTACGCCCAAATCGTAATCCAACCTCTCCTTCATTTTTTGAACCAACTGAGAGACTTTTATAATTTTTATTCTTGGATTGACAATAAATGAATCTGTTACGTCAGGTCCAACTACCGAAACTGAGATCTCTTTTCCCGCAACTTTCAAAGTGCAGAAAATGGTGTCTAAATTACCACCGACATATTCAGGACAGTTAACTTCAGTTACTAGATGAGGGTATTCAGGAAGCAAAACTCGCGGAATAGCTTCCTCAAGCATTTTAAATTCAACATTTTTAGAAGTGGAAGCACAATTCGTTAAGAGCATGATGGACACAAAAATTCGGAATGACCAACCCACAGAAACCGTTACCCGATTCCCCTAGCAAAATCTAAAGCTTCTTTCCAAGAAGCCTTGTTTTCCATCAAAGACTTGAATTGCATTACATGTCTTGGTCGGTTTATTCCTAGCACTGCTTTTAGTTTTCCTTCATTTCCATATATTGCCGTATAGCGGCCCTCTTCGGGAGAGTTGACGACTACCTCGAAGTCATCTTCCGGTTCACTAATGCCAGCGAGTTGAATTTTCCTATCGAACTGATCGCTCCAAAACCAGGGAATCGGAGCGTATGGCAACGCTTCAGACTCAGTCTGTAAAAGTCTTAGTGCGGCATGCTTTCCTTGTTCTGCTGCGTTGTCCCAATGTTCTAATCTTATGTTTTTCCCATAACCTTGATGATCCCAACGTGCTACATCTCCCGCTGCCACAATATTTGGCGCTGCTAGGCATGTTTGATCACAACAAACTCCGTTTTCAATCGTTAAACCAGATTTTTCTAGCCATTCCGTGTTTGGAGCAGCTCCGATTCCAACGATTACGAGATCTGCTTCTAATAGAGTTCCGTCTTCAAGAAGTACTCCCTCAACTTGGGAATCGCCTCTTATTTCTTGGACTCCAACACCGCATTTCAACTGGACACCATTGTTTGTGTGTAATTCTGAAATAATTTTCCCAGCTTCCTCTCCTAAAACATGAGAAAGGGGTACGTCCTGAGATTCAACGATCGTAACTTCAAGCCCCAAGGTAGAAGCTGTGGATGCAACTTCGCAGCCAATGAAACCACCTCCTACAACTACAACTTTTGGATTTCCAGATTTGAGTGACTCACGTATTTTTATACTGTCGTCGAGACTTCTTAAAGTGTAAATACCATTGATTTTCTCGGTGTTAGGCAGTTTCCGTGCTCTGGCTCCTGTTGCAATTATCAGAGCATCATATTTTTCTACCTCTCCATTAACCTCTAGAGTTTTTGACCCGATGTCAAGGTTTGACGCCTTGCTGTCCGTTCTGACTTCAAGTCCTAGTTCATTAATTTTCTCTGATGTTAATAGAGATAGTCTTTCAGAAGTCATTACTCCTTCTAGAAAACTCTTTGATAAGGGAGGTCTGTCATAGGGAATATGTGCTTCGTCTCCTATAAGTTTTATTACTCCCTCAAAACCTTCAGATCGTAAAGCTTCTGCTGCTCTAACCCCAGCTAACGAGGCTCCTACAATTGTTATAGAACTGTGCATCGTTAACTTTCTTTTGTGGTTAGTTTATTCCTCGATCGAAATTGCTTGTTTGGGGCACCTTTGAACGCTTTCTTCTAGGTTAGACCTGCGATCTTCACTTGGTGTTTCATCCAATACATAGAGGAAGTCATCATCTCTGACTTCGAATATATCTGGGGCTATTTGCATACATATGGCGTTGCTTTCGCAAAGGTCAAAATCGACTACAACTCTCATTTGAACTCCTTAATTTGGCCAGCCAGTAAACTGGTTAACCTTCTCTGGGTGACTCCATATTAGGCAATTTTTCGCCCTAAGTCTTACCGTTAAGGTTTTTCAGCTCCAACTATCCACATGGCAAAGTATTGTGCCCCTCCACCATAAGCATGTCCGAATGATTTTTTGGCTCCATCAACCTGGTGGTCTCCTGCCATGCCTCGTACTTGTAAAGCTGCTTCAGCAAAGCGAATCATGCCGGAGGCTCCTATGGGATTAGAGGAAAGGACTCCCCCTGAACAGTTGACCGGCAATTTGCCTCCCTCAAGGCTTGTTGTTCCGTCCTCAACCATTCGCCATCCATGGTCAACTTCTGCAAAGCCTAAACTTTCCAACCACATGGGTTCGTACCACGAAAATGGCACATAAATCTCTACTGCGTCAATCTCTTTTAGAGGGTTTGTTATCCCTGCTTGTTTAAATACATCCGCTGCACACTGTCTGCTAGCGAGAGGGTTGACTTCGTCTCTTCCTGGAAAATTATTAGATTCTGAACGCATGGCTGTTCCGTGAATCCAAGCAACTGGCTTGTCAGCTTTGTCTCCTGACTTCTCATTTCCCAGAACCATTGCACATGCACCATCTGACGATGGGCATGTCTCCGAATAACGAATCGGATTCCATAACATCGGCGAATCAACTACCTCTTCGAAAGTTAAATCATTTTGATGTAAGTGTGCATAAGGGTTTTTTAATGCATGTTGCCGGTCTTTAAAGGCAACCATACATCCGATTAAATCGGGAGCTCCTGAGCGGCTCATGTACTGCCGGATAATTGGAGAAAAATAGCCCCCCGCTCCGGCATTAATCGAGACAGAAAATGGTTGTGGTAATGAAAGCGCCCAAGTCGCATTCGATTCTGATTGTTTCTCAAACCCAATAGTTAAAACTTTTTCATGAACACGCGACTGAATTAAAGAAGCGGCCACTAATGCAGTGGAGCCGCCTACCGAACCGGCTGTATGAACTCTAAGAATTGGTTTCCCTACTGCTCCTAAAGCCTCTGCCAAATACAGTTCTGGCATCATAACCCCTTCAAAAAAATCCGGAGCCTTGCCAATAACTACAGCGTCTATTTCCTTCCAGTCTAAGCAAGCGTCCTCTAGAGCTCTGTATGCCGCCTCGCGACAAAGTCCCGCGATTGATACATCTCCACGCGTAGAAGAATATTTTGTTTGGCCTACACCTAAAACAGCTGTCAGTTCTGCTGACATTATTCACCCTCCAAAATACATACGAGGTTTTGCTGAAGACAAGGTCCTGAAGTCGCATGCGCTAGGCCTCGGTCTGCTTCATCAGAAATTATTCTTGAAGCAACCTCGGAGATACGTATCAGACCTGACGCCATCATCGTGTCAGATGCGAGAGAACCGCCCGAAAGATTAACTAAAGTTTTCTCATTCAAGCCGAACTCTTTTTCAAGAATTAACTCTTGAGCAGAAGTTATTCCGTGAATTTCAGCTAAGTCAATTCGGTCATCGCTTACTCCTGCTTTCTCAGCCGCCAAAAAAGCTGAAGGAGATCTCGTCAAATCCCTAACGCCTAACGTATGAGAGTCGACCCTGTGATCAATACCCTTTATCCAAGCTGGTCTCTCACATAATGATCTAGCTTTATCGCCTGCTGCCAAAATTACTGCACACCCTCCATCGGCGATTTCAGAAATATCACTTGCTCTAAGTGGATCTACTGTCACCGGCTCATTCATAAGATCGTCAAAAGAAACATCTTCTGACGATCTAACCGCGTTCGGATTATCGAAACCATTCTTTTGACTTCTCATAGACACTTCAGCCATTTTTTCTAAGGTTATAAGATCGTTATCCAGCAAAAGTCGGGCTTGAAGTGCCGCTAATGAAAAACAATCAGGCCAAAGCGGAGAGACATAATACGGGTCTAGTTGCGTAGCCAAAACATCAATGATTGATCCTGCAGAGGGTTTCCCGTAGCTATACACAAGAGCGGTATCAACTTCACCTATTTGAAGCTTCACCCATGCTTCATATAAAGCAAATGCCCCATCCATTTCAACGTGACTTTCTGAGATCGGAGGGAAAGCCCCAACTGAATCAAGGGTATGAACGAATGAAAATGCTTGTCCAGCTAAAAAGTCACTGCTCCCTGAACATGTAAAACCTATATCTTCTTGTGTAACTCCAACTGAATTTCTGCACTTGCTAATTAGGTCAGCCATCAACTGAACTTCATTTACTTCACTTAAAGTTTTGGTCTGATAACTAGCGACAGAAACGACCGCTACATCACGGAAACTATTTACTTCACTCATTTGTATGTTCCCATGCACGATTACCAGCTTTTTCAACGGGAACTGATGGCTCGCCGGTGGGTTTCCAGTAAAGGATATTTTCAGCAGTATTTCCTAACTCATCTTCTTCTTTCCACACTGCTTGAACGCGCATACCGATATGAACTTCATCGTTTTCGCAACCGGCGACTAAACCTAAAAATCCTACATTTGCGCCATCTAAATGAATCCATGCGCTGACATAGGGAATATCCAAATCGTCTCTACCCGGAATGGGTAGGTGTGTTACACAGAAATTTCCTACATGCCCTCGATCGGACAATTCAACACTCTCATCTATTAGGACGCCATGTCGAGGGTCAACCCCTCTAGGTGGCACAAAGACAGCCCCATCGACAGGTGAGCGGTGACCTAGAATTTTCTTTTTTGAATACGATCGCAAATATTGTTGAACTGGTGGACTCGGTACAAAGTCATAAACAAGCCTGATTGGGCTTCGCACAGATCTAACTGGTTCTAGTCCACTTATTGATTCAGGAATCTCAACCTTTTCTGATAACGCTGCAGGCAGGGAATTTGGATCAGTCATCAGGAGTCAGCCTTTTCGATTTCTTGTACGAATCCTTCCAGATCTGCGATGTGGCCTACACGGTCTTCTTTCCACTGAGCAGTTACACGCATGCCGGTTTTCATCTCTAAAGGTGAACCAACAATTACAGCATGCAACATTGAAGTATCAGATCCATCAAGTCTTATTAATGCCAATGCGTGCGGGGCATCCCATGGAGATTGTGGACGAGGAGGGTCGACCCAAGTCCAAGTTTCAACTACTCCGCTTTGAGCTACTTCTACCATCTCTGTCAGAGGCTCACTTGTAACTGGGTCATACTCCAACGGAGGAACTAGAATGCTCCCATCTGGTCGTTTAATTCCAAATAAACGTTTTTCTCTTAACCCTGTCATGAAGGCACCAATTACTTCCCCAGTGGTTCTAGTAAATGGGTACTCAACAGTCAGTTCAGCCTTTAACGGCTTTTCTAATTCACTCATTCTAAAGATGTGACTCCGCTAGAAATTTAAAAATCAATTACCTGTCTAATAACATCGGCGTCGCCCAAACTGCCCAATGCATCATTCACTTCATCTAATTTGATCCGTCGTGAAATCATCCCATCAAGATCCAACTTTCCTGACTTATAAAGACCTAGGAAACGGTTGAAATCGGTTCTAACATCTGCACTTCCATACATAGAGCCGATTAATACTTTCTCTGAGAAGAACATTTCAAACGCTGAGAGCTCGAACATCTCATCTGGCCTGCCTACTCCCACTATGCAACAAGTTCCACCACGGCGAGTTAAATCAAATGATTGTCTCATCGTTGAGGCTAAACCAATGCATTCCAAAGTGAAATCAAAACCCTCACCTGAAGTAACTTCAGCTAGAGCTGCAGGAATCTCGTCCGGTGTCACACCGTGAGTAGCTCCGAATGCTTTTGCTCTCTCCAACTTTCCTTCATGAAGGTCAACTGCAACTATTTCTGATGCACCAGCTATTCTCGCCCCTTGTATCGCAGCGACACCAACGCCTCCGGCACCTACAACTAAAACTGAAGACCCAGGTGTAACTTTTGCAGTGTTTAGAGCTGCCCCGACTCCGGTGGTAACTCCACAACCTATTAACGCAGCTATATCCAAAGGTATGTCGCTATCAATCTTTACCGTAGCGATCGATGGAACAATCGTTTCTTCTGCAAAAGTTCCACATCCACAAAAAGATCCAATGACTCTGTCCCCTTGTCTGAACTGCTGGTTGACACCCATCGCCATCAACCCATTCATACATAAATTCGGCTGATGTCTACCTGTGCAATGAGGGCAGGATCCGCATGGAGGAGAGAATGCAATAATCACATGATCACCTTCTGCTACATGTGATACGCCTTCACCAACTTCAAGCACAACACCCGCACCTTCATGACCCAATACCGTGCCTGGCTCTGTCGGGATGGTTCCGTTCATTCCAGAAAGATCCGAATGACATACACCACTATGAGCTACTTTTATTTTTACATCACCTGGACCGACATCTCTCAATGTCACATCATCAGCTATAACTAGATGATCGGTTGGTACAGTTTCGAGGACTGCTGCAAGCATTATTTCTCCTAGTAAGTACTTTGTTTATTCAATGACCTTAACGGACTAAAGCTATATATATGAAGCCGATCAACAAAATTTAATCGTTAAAGCGGTATGTTTTTTCAACATACATTTATTTAAAGGAAAATAATGCTTCTAGATATTGGAATTACTACTGATCTATCTTTAGTTCCGAATCGAGTCAGTGAATTGGCGTCTGCAGGATTTGATGGGGTCTTCACCGCAGAATCTAATCGTGATGTATTCGCTCCCCTTGTCTTAGCAGCTGAACACAGTGATCTTTATTGTTACACGAACATTGCACTGGCGTTTCCTAGAAGTCCCATGCTCCTCGCCTGTACTGGATGGGATTTGCAAAACTATTCGCAAGGAAAGATGGCTCTTGGTTTAGGGAGTCAAATCAAACCTCATATCGAAAAAAGATATTCGGCGGTTTGGGAACGCCCAGTAACGCAAATGCGTGAAGTGATCGAATCTATCAAAGCTATTTTTGAATGTTGGTCAGAAGGGTCAGAACTCAATTACCAAGGAGAGTTCTATAAGTTCAGCCTAATGACCCCTATTTTTGTTCCTGATTCAATGCCATGGAAACCTCCCCCAGTATGGCTAGCCGCTCTTGGACCTTTAATGACAAAACTTGCTGGGGAAATTTCTGATGGCGTGTTAATACATCCCTTCAGTAGTCGTAAATTCCTTGATGAAGTAACTATTCCTGCGCTCATCGAGGGTGCTAAAAAAGCTGGTCGTGAAAATAAGCCTAAACTCATTACAAATTCAATCGTGTGTTCTTACCGTTCTGATGAGGAATACGAAAAAGCAATCAAAGGTGCAAAATTTAACTTGGCATTCTATGGATCCACTCCTGCCTACAAGGTGACGCTCGACGTTCACGGCTGGGGAGACATGCAGCCTGTTCTTAATCGATTAACTAAAGAAGGTCGTTGGGACGAAATTTCTTCTGTTATAAATGATGAAGTTCTACACACTCTGGCGGTTGTGGGAGAACCTTCAGAAGTCGGTTCTCAACTAGTGGAACGATTCGGAGATGTAGCCGACAGAGTGGGCCTATCAATTCCTTATGACGCCCCTGTAGACCTACTCGCAGAAATCGTAGATCATGTAAAGCTTAGTTCTTCTAAAAAATAGAAAAATAACTAAGTTTTTTTCTATTTAATAAAATCTGCTATCCGATCCTTGGGGCGTCCAATTATCGCTTTTAAAGGACCATTGCCCTCAATTTTTCCTTTAACCAATAAAGGCCTTTGTAGTAATGCTTTTTGACTCGAAAGTATTTCAACTACTGCATTTGAATTGTTTACGTAATCTTCAGCCGTAAGTTCCATTTTTTTGAACTTCGAATCTTTCCTGACTAAATCCTCAACAGGGTCTTCAAGCCCTTTAGTTATTCTGGTTAAAAGTTTCTCGTCGGGAGGTTCTTTCATATAAAGAACTACTTCTACTTCTACACCCATTTCCTCAGCGACCGCTAAGGCATTCGTAGAAGAATTTCAATGTGGGTTATGGAAAATGGTTATGTCAGTCATTGTTAGACCTTAGCCCACTCAATGTGTGCGCGTATCAACGTTCCATTATTTTCGGTCCACCCTTTTGAACTTGCGTAGTCAAGCATCTCGGTAAAAGCCGATTCCCATTTCTCATCGTTCGAATCAGGCGCTACTTCGCGAATAAGGTCATCACATAACCAAAGATGCTCCTCATCGATTACTTTGTTTCCGTCACACAACATCTCCAATATTTCACAAACCTCAGTTGCGTTCCTGATGGCAGAGGAAAGTACGCAAAACTCTTTGAAATCATTTGGATTTAAGAGTCTAACGTTTGCTAATTCATCGATTTCGAGAATCACTTTTTTTAGTAACCCTTCCATTCTGGGTTTCTTTTTTCTTGAAATGACAAGACGCCTTCTTTTGAATCATGTGTTGAAGCATTAACTTCAACCGCCCAAGCTTCATATTCGGCTAACGTTATTCGATCCACATCTAAGGATTTGTTGAGCATCCATTTTGTGAACATATAACTGCGTGATGGCCCTGCAGCTAAACGTTCAGCCCATTCGCGTGATTTTGCTTCAAGTTCCTGTGTTGGGACATTTCGGTTGCAAAGACCTAATCGAAGAGCATCTTCAGCCGAAACGTCATCAGCAAAAAACATTAATTCTTTAGTTTTTTGGATTCCAATAAGTCGAGGCAAGATCCAAGCACCTAAACCATCTGGAACGAGACCTCTACGAGCAAAAATTTCTATAAAGCGTGCAGTTTCTGCAGTTATAACCAAATCACTACAGAATGCTAAATGTGCACCAATACCGGCAGCTGTTCCATTAACTGATGCAATAACTGGGATTTCACAATCTAAGACAGAGTTCATTAGTTTTATACTCCCGTCGAGCATCATTCTTCGTATCTGACCTGTAACGGGCAAGGAGGGTGTCTCGGAGTGGTCATTATTTTGACGTGAGGCGCTCAGATCTGCTCCTGTGCAGAAAAACTTCTCACCAGCGCCTGAAATAACTGCTGATCTAATTTCGAATTGACCATTGAAACTTTCAAACAGCTCTATCAAGTGATTTCTCATATCAGGGGTTAGGCCATTGCCTTTTTCCTGATTGTCTATTGTTATCCAAGCAACCTTGTTTTCAACTTTGCATTTGATGGACTTTTCGACATCCGATTCTAATTTTTCATCCATTAGTAAAAGATATCCAAGTAAAGCGAAAGGTAAACAGAATAAGTTTAACTAAACCGCGTCGCTGTTTCTCTCACCAGTTCTAATTCTTACTAAAGACTCAACTCCGGTAACCCAAACTTTTCCATCACCAATTTTTTCGGTTCTTGCTGCTGCAACTATTGCATCCAC
>JASLTU010000004.1:0-71744 GCA_030742755.1 Acidimicrobiales bacterium
AATTGCTTGTTTAGACGGCGAAAGCAATAAGAAGGAAATACCAACTGGGAGAGTTGGTGCTGGTGCCGGAGCAAGTACAGGAAATTGGCGGGGTAAAGAGAATTTAAGTAATGGAGGCATAGGGATTGCTTCAGCTGAAGTTGAAGGTGTAATCGTTTGTTCTTTGTTTGCGGTTAACGCGGCAGGGGATGTGGTTAATGAAGAAATTTCTGAGTCTTTCATCAAAGACAGTTTTGGATTATCTGAAATGGAAGAATCCGCAAAAACAACTGAACTGATGAATACAACTCTCGGAGTTGTTATGACAAATTTGTCTCTTACAAAGACTGAATGTTTTCTGCTATCTCAATCAAGCCATGATGGTATTGCGCGTTCCATCTTTCCAGCGCACACCAGAATGGATGGCGATGCTGTCGTGGCGGTATCTACAAAAAAATTGGATGCCGATTCTCGCAAATTCGATATAGCAAGAGCCTTAAGTGTGTTTGTGACTGAGAGAGCTATTCGTCAAGCCTGTGTTTAATCCCATTCTGTAGTGCTTTAAAATAGATAGTCTTTTGATGTGTATAAAAAGATAAATCTGATTTCAAAAGAAGTTTCAGAATGCACAAAGTGTTCTCTTGTTAAACACCGAAAGCAACCTGTTTTTGGAACAGGTTCTGTAAACGCAGACTTAATGTTCGTCGGTGAGGCTCCTGGTGCTGAAGAAGATCGTTTGGGTGTCCCTTTTGTCGGTCGTTCAGGAAAACTTTTAGACAGCCTTTTATTAGAAGAAATGAACATGGATCGTTCAGCGTGTTATATCGCTAACGTAGTGAAATGCCGACCGCCTGAGAATAGAGATCCTAAATTAGAGGAAATAGAGTCATGCCGACCTTTTCTTGAAACACAATTGGAGATAATTAAACCAAGAGTAATAATTACTCTTGGAAATTTTTCCACCAGACTTCTTTTAAATACAAAAATTGGAATAACAAAATTAAGAGGGGAAGTATATGAATATTTGGGTTGCACCCTGATTCCTACTTTCCATCCTGCGGCGGCTCTTAGAGGGCGAGCAGGTGTCATTGAAAACATGAGAACTGATCTTCGTAAAGCAAAGGAAATTATTAATGGTTGAAGAAGAAACAAATCTGACACCAGCCGTTTCGGCCAGAACATCTTCAGTTGAAGAAACACGTGGTTTGGCATCGTTATTGGTAAAAGTTTTCAAAGCAGGGGACGTAGTTGTTTTGTCTGGCGATTTAGGTGCTGGGAAAACTGCGTTTACTCAAGGTTTAGGTTTGGCTTTAGGTATTGAGAATCCGATCACTTCTCCAACTTTTACTCTCGCCAATAGATATGAGGGAGAACTTACTTTAAATCATCTTGATGTTTACCGTTTAGAACATCTTCAAGAAGTTGAAGAACTTGGTTTGTCAGAACTAATAGATAGCAACTCTTTGACTGTTATTGAATGGGGGGATGTGATCTCCTCAGTTTTAACAGAGGGTTATTTGGAAATTAGTTTAAACCTCGGTGAGGGAATAGGTGATCGTATTATCGATTTCAGACCTATAGGTCATAAATGGTTAGAGAGAGAGTCTGAATTGGTTAGTCTTGTGTCGTCTTTCTCCACACAAACTAGAGGATAACGATGCTGATTCTTGCTATTGAAACTGCTAGCTCTCAAGCAGGTTGTGCCATCGGTGGCCATGAGGGGGTATTAGCATCAGCACACACTGGTATCAATGGAAGACACGCTGAAAGTATTTCTCCACAAATAGCGTTTATTAAAGAACAAGCTGGCATTAATTATTCTGAACTTGGTGCTATTGCAGTTGACGTGGGGCCAGGTCTGTTTACGGGATTAAGAGTGGGCATAGCAACAGCAATTTCCATTGCACATGCTTTATCTCTGCCAGTAATTGGAATTTCAAGTTTGGATCTACTTGCTTTTCCGGCTAGATGGACAAGTCGGCTGATTGTTTCGGCAATGGATGCGAGGCGGGGAGAATTATTTACTGCTCTATTTCGACGAGTTCCGGGAGGAATTCAAAGAGTTCGCGATGCAAATGTTTGCACAGCAGAAGATTTGGCTGCTGAAATACAAACTTTTGACGAACCAAGTCTGCTTGTAGGCGATGGCGCGCTTCGTTATGCAGAGATTTTTGAGAGCCTTGGGCGGGTAGAACTCGCGGAACAAGGATTGGCGCACCCTAGTGCACGCGCAATGGTTCAACTTGCTCATGCTCGTGCGATGCGTGAAGAGTTTGTCAAACCATGGGATCTTGAACCTATTTATTTACGTAAACCTGATGCAGAAATTAATTGGTCTACTAGAAATGATTCGAAATGAACGTGGTGGTTGAAGAAATAGAAATCAGAGATGCTGTTGAGGGTGACCTTGGGGAAATATTATCAATTGACGACTTAGTTTTTTCGACTACATGGTCTCCTAGCTTTTTGCGTCAACAACTATGTTCTGAAAAACATTCACACAGAATCATAGAAAAAGCGGGAAAAATTGTAGGACATTCTGGTTTGATGAGACTTCATGATGAAGGGCATATAACTACGATGGCAGTAAGCCCCAATAGTCAAGGTTTTGGATTAGGACGTTTATTATTAGCTGATCTTTGTAGTTCAGCAATTTCGTTAAGTCTCGTAGCGATCACCCTTGAGGTGAGAGTCGGTAACACGAGAGCCCAAAGTCTGTACCAAAAGTTTGGTTTTGTACCTGCTGGAGTTCGTCCCAATTATTACAGTGACACAGGTGAAGATGCTTTGATTATGTGGCTAAATGATTTATTTGATGAGAGAGTTCAAGAAACTATTGAAGAAACTAAGAAAAAGTTATTACAAGCAAAGGTGAAAAATGGCTGAACTTATATTGGGGATCGAGACCTCTTGCGATGAAACTGCAGCAGCAGTGGTGGAATCTTCTAAGTTGATACGTTCTTCAATAGTTAGTAGCCAGATTCATTTGCATGAAAGATTTGGCGGTGTAGTGCCCGAAATAGCTAGTAGGGCTCATGTTGAATTGATGGTCCCAGTAGTTGCAGAAGCTTTAGTCGCTGCAGGAGTGGAGGGTGACCAAATTGAAGCAGTTGCTGCAACAGCAGGTCCAGGTCTTGTGGGGTCATTATTGGTGGGAGTTAGCTCAGCTAAAGCTTTGGCAACAGTTTGGGATGTTCCGTTTATTGCTGTTAATCACCTAGAAGCACATTTGTACGCATCGTTTTTAGAAGATCCGGATCTTAAATTACCGCTTGTTTTTTTACTAGTTTCCGGGGGTCACACGTTACTTGTATTAATGGAAGAGCAAGGTAAATATCGCGTGTTGGGTTCGACTCTCGATGATGCAGCTGGAGAAGCTTTTGACAAGGTAGCCCGATATTTAGGACTTGGTTACCCAGGAGGCCCAGCTATTGATAATTTAGCTTTAGACGGAGATAGATCAGCATTTAAATATCCACGCTCTTTGGTACAAGAAAATCCTGCAACTTTGCCAGACGATAGAAGGTTTGCTTTTTCTTTTAGTGGATTAAAAACGGCTGTAGTGAATCATGTTCGTTCAAATCCTGATGCAGCTACAGAAGATGTTGTGGCATCTTTCCAAGAAGCAGTGGTAGATGCATTAGTTACGAAACTCAAATGGGCGCTTGAATCGACAGGGGTTGAGGCAGCTTGTCTAGGCGGAGGAGTAGCAGCTAATTCACGTTTACGGGAGAGATTTATGGAAGTTTGTGATTCAACAGGGGTCAAAGGGTGTCTTCCTTCAAGGGCTATGTGTACAGACAATGCTGCCATGGTTGCAGCTGCTGGGTACTGGAGGCTTAAAAAAATGGGCCCAAGCCCTTTAAATACGGGTGTAGACCCGAATTTAGGCTTGGTTTAAGCCTGATACATAAGTTTTGCTTTATAAACAGGTGAAAAATGTTGGAATTACACACATTTTAGACGTATCGTTAGCAGTCGAATAAAGAGAGTGCCAAAAAGGATTGTTGTTCAATTCATGAATTTTGGCCTATCTAAGAAACAAAGAATCGGAGTTTTCTATGAACCTTCAGCCTCTTGAGGATCGTATTGTGGTCCGCCCTGGCGAATCAGAAGAGACCACTGCAAGTGGTCTTGTTATACCTGATACAGCAAAGGAAAAACCACAAACTGGTGAAGTGCTAGCAATTGGGCCTGGCAGACGCAGTGAACAGAGCGGAGAGCTAATACCAATGGAAGTTGGTGTCGGCGACACGGTTGTTTACAGCAAATATGGCGGAACCGAGATAGCCGCAGAGGGTGAGGATCTATTGATTCTTAACGCTCGCGACGTTCTTGCGGTTGTGAAGTAGGTCCAAAAAATGTCAAAAATTTTAAAGTTTGATGAAGAGGCTCGCCGTGGCCTTGAAGCAGGTGTCAATAAATTAGCTGATGCCGTAAAAGTAACACTTGGACCAAAAGGACGAAATGTAGTTCTCGATAAAAAATTCGGAGCACCTACTATTACCAACGACGGAGTTTCCATTGCTAGAGAAGTTGAACTTGAAGACAGCTTTGAAAATATGGGCGCTCAGTTAGTAAAAGAAGTTGCAACGAAGACAAATGATATTGCAGGAGACGGTACGACCACTGCTACTGTTCTGGCGCAAGCCCTTGTTCGCGAAGGATTAAGAAATGTTGCGGCAGGAGCTAATCCAATGAGCTTAAAAAAGGGTATCGAAAAGGCAGTGTCTGCAGCAGTAGAAGCTATAGCGGACCAGTCAGTTCGAGTTGATGACTCAAAAGATCAGATCGCAAATGTGGCAGCTATTTCAGCTGCCGATGCTGCTATCGGAGAAGTCATTGCTGAAGCAATTGACAAGGTAGGGAAAGACGGTGTTGTAACTGTCGAAGAGTCAAATACCTTTGGCATGGATCTTGATTTTGTTGAAGGCATGCAGTTCGATAAGGGGTATCTGTCACCATATTTTGTAACTGACCCTGAAAGACAAGAAGCAATTTTGGAAGATCCTTATTTGCTATTCAACCAAGGAAAGATTTCTTCCGTGCAAGATCTTTTACCCTTGCTTGAAAAAGTCATGCAAACTGGAAAGACCCTGTTGATCATCGCTGAAGATGTCGAAGGTGAAGCACTAGCGACTTTAGTGGTTAACAAGATCCGCGGAACCTTTAATTCAGTAGCAGTTAAAGCTCCTGGGTTTGGTGAGAGACGCAAAGCAATGTTGGAAGACATGGCTGTTCTCACTGGAGGACAGGTTGTTAGCGAGGAAGTCGGTCTAAAAATAGAAGGCGTAAGCCTCGATATGTTGGGCACTGCTAGAAAAGTTGTAATCACTAAAGATGACACAACGATTATTGAAGGTGCGGGTGAAGGATCAGCTGTCGAAGGAAGAATCGCTCAGATAAAACGTGAAATTGATGAGACAGATTCTGATTGGGACAAAGAGAAACTGCAGGAACGCTTAGCTAAATTAGCTGGTGGTGTAGCAGTTGTTCAGGTTGGAGCTGCTACTGAAGTGGAGCTTAAAGAAAAGAAGCACAGGATAGAAGATGCTCTTTCAGCGACACGTGCAGCTATAGAAGAAGGAGTTGTCGCCGGAGGCGGCACGGCTCTACTTCGCTCACGTTCAGCTATTGAGTCTGTAATAAGCGATCTTGAAGGAGATGAAGAAACAGGAGCAAGAATTGTTCATGTTTCTCTCGAAGCTCCAGCAAGACTTATAGCAGATAACGCCGGTTTTGAAGGCGCTGTTAAGGTTAGAGAAATTGAGATGGCTTCGGGTTCAACAGGCTTGAATGCGGCAACTGGAGAATTAGTTGATCTAGTTGAAGCTGGAGTAATTGATCCAGCAAAGGTCACTCGAGCAGCCTTGCAGAATGCTGCTTCAATCGCAGCACTTCTATTAACAACTGAAGCATTAGTTGCTGACAAGCCAGAGCCAGAACCAGCAATGCCTGGCGGCGGAATGGACCCCATGGGCGGCATGGGCGGCATGGGCGGCATGATGTAACAGTTCTTATAACTGTTTTACTTCTGGCCGGGCATATGCCCGGCCAGAAGTGTTTTACGGCGAAGGTAGTCTTGATTGATGGAACCACAAAAAAACCAACGTGGTGGTATGCAAGTAATTCCGCGTCCTGAGTCTTGGCGTTTGGGAAATGTTTCGCCGTGGTTTGAATCTGAAGATAAAAAAATTGAACTTGCACGAGTGGTAGCTGCGTTAACAAATCGTGTTCCATCGGGGATAAGAGGAAGAATTCCTACAGGTGAGGAACGAGATGCCGCAGTGCTCGTAGGAATTTATGATGAACATAACCCGCATTTAATACTCACTAGAAGATCAAAAAATCTAAGCTCCCATAGACATGAGGTTTCTTTTCCTGGAGGCCGGGTCGAAGATTCCGATCATGATTTATGGACTACGGCATGCCGTGAATCTAATGAAGAAATAGGAATTCAAACAGAAGGATTAAACCCTCTCGGTCGTTTAGACCCCATAGTCACAGTAGGCAGTAGAAGTCTCATACATCCATTTGTAACGATTCTTCCAGAAGTACCTAACTTGGAACCAAATCTATCTGAAGTTGAAAAAATATTACATGTACCAGTGAGTGAACTCCTACTAGATGAAGTCTGGCGCGAAGAAGAGTGGGAGCTTCCCAATGGCTGGGTTTCTATTACCTTCTTCGAACTTGAGGGTGATACTGTTTGGGGAGCAACTGCTTTGATGATTCGACAACTTTTGACACTTTCTTTAGGTTTGGTTGACAATCTCGGAAGGTTTCCTAAAGAAGAATCTGAGAACAGGAAGAAGTTACAATGACAACAAAACCTCCAAAACATTTCACTTCAGACGAGTTTCGAGAAATGGGCCATTCGACGATTGATTGGATAGCCGATTACCTTGAACACCTCGAAGAGCGACCAGTTGCACCTGACGTCAAACCAGGTGATGTAAGAGCATCGCTACCAGAAAGAGCCCCAGAAGCACCTGAACCTTTTAGTGACTTGCTAGATGATGTAAATAGCCTCATTGCGCCGGCTATAACCCATTGGCAGCATCCAGGATTTTTTGGTTATTTTTCTTGCAACTCATCAGCACCAGCAATATTAGGAGAGCTGCTTTCAGCCGGATTTGGTATCAACGGCATGCTTTGGTCAACTAGCCCAGCTGCTACAGAACTTGAAACTCACATGCTTGATTGGCTTTTAGACCTATGTGATTTACCTGACTGTTTTAGATCAGATGGAAAAGGCGGCGGCGTAATTCAAGACTCCGCTTCGTCAGCTTCGTTGTGTGCAATTTTAGCGGCACGTGATCGTTCAGGAGGAGCTTTAGAACTTCCAAAACTTGTTGCCTACACTTCTACTCAGGCTCATTCATCAATTGAGAAAGATGTAAAAATCGCTGGCTTTTCTCCGGATCAACTAAGGAAAGTAGAAGTTGATGAAAACTTTGCGATGGATCCAGAAGAATTGCAACGACTGATAAATGAAGATAAAGAAAATGGTCTAATCCCTTGCTTCATATCAGCAACCATTGGCACCACTTCATCAGGAGCGGTTGATCCGATACCTGCGGTAGCTGGAATAGCGAATGAGGAAGGCGCTTGGTTGCATGTCGACGCAGCATGGGCTGGATCTGCAGCAGTATGCCCTGAATATCGTGGTTTGTTGGAAGGGATAGATAAAGCAGATAGCTATGCTTTCAATCCCCACAAGTGGCTTCTAACCAATTTTGATTGCACTGCCTTTTATGTAGCGGATTCAAAACCACTAGTCGACTCACTTTCGATAGTGCCAGAGTATTTAAGAAATCCTGCAAGTGAAGCCGGAGAAGTCATCGATTATAGGGATTGGCAAGTTCCGTTAGGTCGAAGGTTTAGGTCTTTGAAGCTTTGGTTTGTTTTGCGAAGCTACGGGGCTGAAGGATTAAGGTCGCATATAAGACATCATGTAGAAGCAGCTGAAAGTTTCGCTGAACGCGTAGCGGAACATCCGAAATTAGCTTTGTCGGCTCCAGTTTCACTTTCACTTGTTTGTTTCAGTCATATAGATGGTGATGATGCTACGAAAGCATTACAAGAAGCTTTGAACTCAACGGGTGAAGTTTTACTCACGCACACGGTGTTGGATGGCAAGCACGTTTTACGACTATCAGTTGGTGGCACATGGACTACATCTACTCATGTCGAAAGAGTTTCAGAGTTAATTGATGAGATTCTTGGTTAACAGTGAGTAGTAATCTTTTTGGTACTGCTGGATCGGATAAACGGATTCTTGTTGTTGACTTTGGGGCACAGTATGCGCAACTTATTGCTCGTCGAATTAGAGAATCCAATGTTTACAGTGAAATAGTTTCACACGAATTAAATGTAGAAAGTTTCGCTGATCTTAAACCTGCGGGAATTATTTTTTCTGGCGGCCCGACTTCTGTAAACGTAGAAGGGGCCCCAAAAATTGATCCAGCTATCTATGAGCTTGGAGTGCCGATTTTGGGTATCTGTTATGGGGCACAACTAATAGCTCAACAAAATGGTGGTTTAGTTGAGGGTAACGAAAAAGGAGAATACGGAAGAACAGTTGTGAATGTAAATCAGGCAGGAATTCTCCTGTCAGATTTCGAAACCTCCACACAACAAGTGTGGATGAGCCATTTTGACTCGATTACTAGTCCCCCAGAAGGGGCTGCGGTAATCGCTTCATCAGATGGGTCGCCTGTCGCTGTGTTTGAAGAACCAAATAAAGGTCTTTTTGGAGTTCAGTTCCATCCAGAAGTTCACCACACTCCTTGTGGTCAAGATTTGCTGAGACGTTTTATCCACGATGTTTGTGGTTGTCCTAATGATTGGAACATGGCTTCTGTGGTTGAATCGTCAGTTGCGGGAATAAAAGAAATTGTTGGAGAAAAAAAGGCTATATGTGGATTATCAGGCGGAGTTGATTCTGCTGTGGCAGCGGCTTTGGTGCATAAAGCAATTGGTGACCAGTTGACTTGTGTTTTCGTTGACACGGGGTTGATGAGAGCGGGAGAAGCCCAACAGGTTGTCGACACTTTTGAAAGTTCACAAGGCATTGAACTTATTCACGTTAAAGCAGCGGAAAGGTTTTTTGAACAGTTAGAAGGGGTAGTAGACCCTGAGCAAAAAAGAAAAATCATAGGAGAACTTTTCATTCGTTTATTCGAAGAAGCAGCAGCGGGAATCGAAGAAGCACACTTTCTTGTGCAGGGCACTTTGTACCCGGACGTTATTGAATCTGGGACAAGTGAAGCTGCACGAATAAAAAGCCATCACAATGTCGGTGGGTTACCTGAAGATATGGACTTTGAGTTGATTGAACCATTAAGGAATCTTTTCAAAGATGAAGTAAGAGAAGTTGGTAGGGAATTAGGTCTACCGGACGAGATAGTGAAACGGCAACCTTTCCCAGGACCTGGACTTGCAGTGAGAATCATCGGCGAGATTAATAGCGAAACGGTTGAAACTGTCCGTGCTGCAGATGTCATAGTCAGAGAAGAAATTGATGAAGCCGATTTGGAAGAAGAAGTGTGGCAAGCATTTGCTGTTTTAGCGGATATCCGTTCAGTGGGAGTGATGGGTGATGAACGTACTTATGCACGCCCAGTGATAATAAGAGCAGTCACTAGCGAAGATGCCATGACAGCTGATTGGGCACGGTTACCACATGATCTGTTGGAACGAATTTCCAGCCGGATCATTAACGAGGTGGAAGGCGTTAACAGAGTTGTTTACGATGTGACTTCTAAACCACCAGGAACCATTGAGTGGGAATAATGGAACAAAGAGAATTTAAACCTTTTGGAACTGTAAGTGCACTTAGTCTAGGAGGTGGTGGGATAGGGAATGTTTGGGGAGAAACCACCAGATCAGAAAGCGTTTCCACTGTGAACTTAGCGATTGAATCCGGAATCAATCACCTTGATGTAGCCCCTATGTATGGGAAGGGAGAAGCTGAGAGAGTCGTTGGTGAGGCTTTGAAAGGAAAAGATCATTCAGCAATAAATCTAACCACTAAATGTAGTCTGGGAACAGTTCCAGACTCAGAGGTTTATACGAGACTTAATAGTTCTCTTTGTAGAAGTTTAGAGACTATGGGAGTCGAGAAAGTTAATTTATTTCTTCTTCATTCTCAGCTCATAGAGGATGATTACCAGCTACCTGTACTAAATGAACATAGAGCTACGAATGCTACTACTCTCTCGTGTTATTACAGTGCGGTAATTCCAGCTTTTGAAATGTTAAAAAAAGAAGGAAAGATTGATCATTGGGGCATTGGTTTAGGGCAAGAAGAAGCACTAATAAAAGCTATAAATTATGAACATCCTCCTGAAGCTATGCAGTGTGCAATAAATGTCTTAAATTCAATTGGAGCCATTGGATATATCAGTAAGAAACCTGATCCCAATATGGTGCTTTCAGAATGTCAAAAAAAGAATGTACCCATTCTGGCTATTAGAGCTGTTCAAGCAGGGGCTCTTACTTCAAGTATGGATAGAGAACCACATCCTTCAGGAATGGACAAAGCTGATTTCACTGATTTTGAAAGGGCTTTACCTTTTAGAGAGCTTGCCAAAGATTGGGAGGAATCTCCTGCATCTTTAGCGCACAGATATGCTCTTAGTGCTGAAAAAGTTAGCTCTGTGATTCTAGGAATTAAAAACAGAGAAGAATTACAAGAATGTATTGACGCAGAAAATAAGGGCAAGCTTAGTTCTTTCGAAATGGAAACTTTACAAAATCTTTTTGTGAACTAAATGGAAATGGTGAGAATTGAAACAGAAAGACTGGTTTTAAAGAAATTAGTTGATGCAGATAAAGAACGGCTTGTTTCTCTAATAGGGGATTTTATGGTTTCGAAAACTTTAAGCAATGTGCCATACCCTTACACTCTTGATGACGCTGATGAATGGTTAAAGATAGTTGATAACGAGGAATTTAACTTAAACATCTTTTTAAATGATGATTTGATCGGTGGAGTTGGTTTAACACCTATAGAAGACGATTTTTGTGAACTGGGGTATTGGCTAGCCGTTGAATATTGGGGACAAGGTTACGCGACAGAATCTGTTAGAGGGTTGCTTAGTTATGCTAAAACCAATACTCCATATGAAAAATTTAAAGCAAATGTATATAAAGAAAATGTTGCTTCTGCGAAAGTATTAGAAAAAAATGGATTTAAACGACTTGAAGACAGAGAAGTTTTTAGTCTTTCACGACAAGAGAATGTACCATCTGTAAATTATGAATATCGCTGATGATTATCCGTTAAAAGTCGGGAGCATGCTGTTTACACTGGTGGATCCAAATCACGGCCATGAGGTTGCATATAACAGATGGTATGAACGAGACCATTTCTACGGTGGGTGCATGACCGGTCCCTACTGTTTCGCAGGAGGCAGATGGGTGTCCACACGTGAATTGAAAGATCTCAGGTTTCCTGCAGATGAAACCAATGCCCTCACCAACCCATGGGATAGTGGCTCGTACTTAGCTATTTACTGGGTCGAAGACGGTCATCATGATGACCATTTCAACTGGGGAGCTCAACAAGTACAGCATTTATACGCCGGAGGCCGTGGGTTCAGTGAACGCAAGCATGCACACACAGCTTTATATGATCATGTGAAAAATTATTATCGCGATGATGATCCAGTACCCATGGAGTTGGCTTTAGACCATGGATATAAAGGCCTTGTTTCAGTTTCAATTGAGAAAAATCCTGAAATGAAAACTTCTGAATTTGAAGATTGGTTAGAGAGCCTTGCTTCATCAACTGTTTTTAAATCTGGAGCTGCAGAATCTTGCTCTATATGGAAACCAGTTCCCGGTCAGGATGAAATGACTGGCAAAGCACCAATGGACCTCGGTACCTCTCCAGGAGGCGAAAACCGATACGTGCAACTTTTCTTCATAGAAAAGGATCCTCGCGAAATCTGGGATGATTTTATCGAATATGGAAAAGCAGTTGATTCATCAGATACGGCCAAAATACTTTTTGCAGCCCCATTCTTTGCGACAGTAGTTGGAACCGACCGATACACAGATCAACTTTGGTAGACAGAGCCGATCTTAATTACACGCTTTGACAGAGTAAGTCCCATACCCCAAGTAGGGTGATTCTGTGGCTGAACTTTTTTCAAGCACAGAAGAGAATGCAGAACCTAATCTCAAATTAAACCCTGCCCAAAATGAAGCTGTTACCCATGGTAATGGACCTCTTCTTGTAGTTGCAGGGGCTGGATCAGGAAAAACAAGAGTACTGACAAGCAGAATCGCTTACCTGATTAATGAAAAAGGGATCTCACCATTTGAAATTCTGGCAATCACTTTTACAAATAAAGCTGCAGAGGAAATGAGACACAGAGTAGTAGAACTCGTAGGATCTGTGGCGCATAAGATGTGGGTTTCAACTTTTCATTCAGCGTGTGTTCGAATTCTGCGACAGTCAGCGGATGAAATTGGATTTTCGCAAAATTTCACAATTTACGATCAAGGCGATGCTGCTCGTTTAATGGGCCATGTAATAAAAGATTTGAATTTTGATTTAAAAAGATTTCCTCCTCGCGCTTTACTGTCAAAAATTTCAGCTTTGAAGAATGAAGGAATAAATCCTAATGATTATTTAGACAGCGCAGAGAATCCTTATGATCAGAAGGTCAGCCAAATCTTTGTTGAATACCAATCAAGGCTTAAGAGAGCAAGTGCAATGGACTTTGACGACTTGTTGCTTAACACAGTGGTTCTTTTTAGAAAAAACAAGTCAATCTTGGAGCAATGGCAAAACCGTTTCAAGCATGTTCTTGTTGATGAGTATCAAGACACAAACCTGATTCAAAACGAACTTGTTTCTCTCTTGGCATCCGAACATCGAAATATTTGTGTAGTAGGGGACAGTGATCAATCGATATATCAGTTCAGAGGAGCAGATGTAAGAAATATTCTGAATTTTGAAAAGGTTTTTCCTGACGCGACAGTAATCGTTTTAGATCAGAACTACAGGTCAACTCAGACAATCCTTGATGCGGCAAATGAAGTGATAAGTAGAAATTCTGGCCGCCAACCAAAGGATCTTTGGACAGAAGAAGGTGAGGGTGAATCGATTGTTTTATATCAAGCCAGCAACGAGGACGATGAGGCTAACTGGGTTGCAGAAAAGATTATTTCTTATAACAGAGCAGGTTATTCAGGACTATCTGATACGGCGATTTTTTATCGCACAAATGCCCAAAGCCGAGCTGTCGAAGAGCAGCTAAATAGATTAGGTGTGGCTTATCGCGTTGTTGGAGGCACACGATTTTATGACCGACGTGAAGTACGTGATGCACTTGCATATTTACGGTTGGCAGTAAATCCTTTAGATGAAGTTGCGCTTAGACGTGTGATTAATGTTCCTAAACGTGGAGTGGGTGACACTTCTTTAGGGAAAATTGAAGCTTGGGCAGAAAAAAATCAAATTGATTTATTTCTTGCACTCTTTGAAGCCTCTGAAGCAGGAGTATCAGGTAAAGCACTGAAAGGAATTGAGTCTTTTTTAAATTTGATCGAAGAGTCACAATCTCGGCTGGATCTTGGGCCTGCAGACATAATTGAGTTTTCTCTCGAAAATTCTGGCTATATAAGTGGTTTAGAGGAAGAGAGAACAATAGAAGCTGAAGGACGCTTAGAGAACTTGTCAGAACTAGTTGGTGCCGCATCTGAATTTTTGGATATTTCTCAATTCTTAGAACGAGTTGGTTTGGTCGCAGATACTGATGATATCCCAAATGAGAATTCTGATTTAGGTGACGGAGAAGTCTTATTAATGACACTCCATGCTGCTAAGGGGCTTGAATTTCCAGTTGTTTTCTTGCTTGGCATGGAGGAAGGCATTTTCCCACACGTTCGAGCTTTGGGGGATCCTGACCAAATGGAAGAAGAGCGAAGGTTAGCTTATGTAGGTATTACGAGGGCGAGAAGAGTTCTTCATCTTTGCAATGCTTGGAGTCGAATGTTGCATGGCCAGACTCAATACAATCCACCAAGTAGATTTTTAGAAGACATCCCTGAAGGTTTGTTACAACGTGAAGGATCTCAAAGAAGTAATAGAAGCCTAAGAGATTCATCTAGCAGTTATTCAGATATAGAAGACTGGGATTTTATATCTACAGATCAATTTTCTTCTGAAGAACCATCGGGACGGATTTTCGGTAAAGGTATGAACAAACCTGAAAATAATTCAAATTCGTCAGAAGCACATTTACTGGGTTTGCAACCTGGAGATGATGTTCTACATAAAGCTTGGGGTGAAGGTGTGGTTATGAGCGTGAGTGGGTCAGGCGATAGAGCTGAAGCGGTAGTTTCTTTTTCTTCTGTAGGAGAGAAACGTCTTTTATTGTCATGGGCACCTTTAGAAAGAGCTTAGAAATAGTTTTTTGTCTATTGTCTAAATGTCGATACTAATATTGCAGTTGCGCCCGTGTAGCTCAGTTGGCAGAGCGGTTCATTCGTAATGAACAGGTCCGGGGTTCAATTCCCCGCGCGGGCTCAAGAAAAGTGTCATCTTTTGTCAATTAACGTAAGATTTGTTCTATGAATATTTTTGGTGGAGTAATTTGGCATTACTGGTTAGCAGTTCCCCTAGTAGTGGTTGGAGTTGTATCTTTAATCGCTGCTTTGATTGGCTATTTAGGAAAAGTTTCTTCTACGCGTTATCCCAAGCGTTAATTTCCAGGAATTCCTTTGGGGCGTTATCAAACTAGTTCTGTAGACGGCATGACAGTTGATTGGGGTCTAGCAGAAAAGGTAGCTAATCAAATAGCTAATAGGGCTCCTTTTAATGACGCTAGTTATCTAAAAGGATTGAATGAGTCTTTTAGTGGGTTTACTTCAAGTGCCGAAAAATTAGTAGAAGCTTCAACCGGTTTGAAATCTTTTTCGGGTGAAGCAAAAGCAAAAGTTGTTGATAGAAGTGGTTGGATTCGAGCTAACTTTTCTTCTCTTAAGCGTTTATTAAAACCGATTTTGTCAGAAAGTCCTGAAACAAATAATTCTTCGATTTCTTCACGCATAGCAGCTTGTGAAATAGGTGCAGTTTTAGGTTGGATGTCAACACGGGTTTTAGGTCAATACGATTTATTGGTTTTAGATAATGAAGATTCGGATGATCAAGATCTGGTCTATTACGTTGGACCAAATATCTGTGCAATCGAACGTCGTTATGCTTTTGATCCAGATGGTTTTCGTTTATGGTTGGCTATTCATGAGTTAACTCATAGAGCTCAATTCACTGGTGTGCCTTGGATGAGAGAACACTATTTATCGTTGGTAAAAAATCTTCTTCAGGAAGTTGAAATTGACACGAAAGAATCGACACAGAAAAATGATTCAAAATTAAAACTTCCAAATGATCCTACGTCTTCTCGATTGTCTGAATTCAAAATAACCAATTTATTTACATCGATGGAACAGAACGATTCGATTAATGATATCTCTGCTCTTATGACCCTTCTTGAAGGTCATGGAGATGTCATTATGGGTAGAGCGGGGAAAGGTCATGTTAGAAATCAAGAAAGATTTGAAAAAGTAGTTACTCAAAGAAGAAAATCTGCCACTGGAGTTACAAAGATTTTTCAGAAACTTATTGGTATTGAAGCAAAATTGGCACAATACGAAGAAGGCGAAGAATTTATTTACGCTATTGAAAAATCCGAAGGAAGCGATTTTTTAAACATGGTTTGGGAACACCCTAACAATTTGCCAAAACTGGAGGAGATTAAAAATCCTTCTCTTTGGATTTCCAGAGTCAAGAAGGTTAATAATGAGTAGTGATTTGCTTTCTGAGCTTCAGTCTCGTTGCATTTTTCCACCAACTGGAACCGAAGTTGACTGTGCTGTATCGGGTGGGGCGGATTCGTTGGCTTTACTTTTACTAGCGGTTAATGCTGGTTTAAAAGTAACGGTATGGCATGTAGACCATGGGCTTAGAGAAACTTCAAGTGATGAAGGAAAAATGGTATTTGAAGTGGCAAGTAATTTAGGTGCTAAAGCTAATTGTCTAAAAGCATTTGTAGAAGATGGTCCAAATTTGGAAGCTCGAGCTCGTGACGCTAGAAGAGATGTCCTTCCCTCACAAATTCTTACAGGTCATACAGCAGATGATCAGGCCGAAACTGTAATTTTGAATTTACTAAGGGGTTCTGGGGTGCAAGGCACTTCAGGGATCGGTGATCCTCACAGAAGACCAATATTAGATTTACGCCGCTGTGAGACTAAGGAGCTTTGTCTCTCAGAGCGATTAGTTCCAGTAAACGATCCTATGAATTTTGATCCTAGATTTACTCGTAACAGGATTCGCAATGAGGTGATTCCATTGTTAGCTGAAGTAACTGGGCGCGATCCTGTTCCATTATTAACTAGGCATGCAAATTTGGCTGGGGAAGCTTCTGGCATTCTGGCTAACTTGGTAAAGGATTTAGACATAACTGATGTGCGGTCAGTAGCTGATTTTCCTGATCCAGTTGTTAGATTTGCGATTCAAGGTTGGTTAACAGACAAACTTGGTTTGCCAGCAGATTCTTCTTCAGTCAATAGAGTTTTACAGATCGTAAGAGGAGAAATTAAAGGAACAGAAATTCCTGGTGGATTTCGAGTAGATCGGTCTCAAGGAAAAGTTAAATTTTCAGTTAATACAAAAATTTCTCGCGAAGCAGACTAGTTTTTTATCTAGCTATTCAAAAGATAGGGTCCTATTAATGAGTGAAGAGAACAAAGATGATATTCCAACACCTCAACATGTTTTAATAACTGCAGAGCAAGTCGCAGAGAAGGTTGATGAATTAGGAAAGCAAATTAGCCAAGATTATTCAGAAGAAGCACCTCTTCTGGTGGGTGTTTTAAAAGGCGCATTTGTCTTCATGAGTGACCTATCAAGAGCAATCGACTTGCCAATAGAGTTCGACTTTATGGCTGTTTCCTCGTACGGACATTCCACTACGTCATCTGGAGTAGTAAGAATTGTTAAAGATCTCGATCTCGATTTAGCCGGCAGGCATGTTCTTTTAGTTGAGGACATAGTTGACAGTGGACTGACTCTCAATTTCTTACGAAAGAACCTTCTTGCAAGAAACCCTGCGAGTCTAGAGATTTGCGCACTTCTGGTACGGGAAGATTTTCAATTCGAAGAAGACACAATAAAATATGCAGGTTTTCAAGTACCGGCGGACTGGTTGGTCGGTTATGGATTGGATGTAGCGGAACGCTATAGAAATTTGCCTGATATTTGGGTAGCTAGTTCAGAGAGTTAATAATTTGCAGAAATTAAAATCGAACAACTTGCGTTCTATAGTTTTTACTCCAGTAACCTCCGATCTGATGCAGTTACTTTTTTTAATACTATTTCGAAATTCATCTTCTATTAAGTCGAGGTTTATTTATGAGAGGTAAGTGGGCTCAAGGAATAGAACCTAGAAAATTTTATTGGGTCATCAAGGATTCTTTAGCTATTTGCGAAAGACCAGGAGGTTTTGGCGAAAGTCATAGAAGCGTTCGACGACAAGAAGAAGTTATTTGGATCAGGCAAAACAGCTTCGATGTGGTTGTATCGCTTTTAGCCAATGATGACAATATAAAGGCTTATGAAAGCCAAGGAGTTCGTTGGGTTCAGATGCCTTTTGGAGGAGCAGAGGAGGGTCTTACAAGATTGACAGCTTTGTTTACCCGTTTGAATTCTCTACTGGAAGATAATCCAAGAGTGTTGTTACATCGAGAAGAGTTGGGCGACCAAATTTGTGGTTTAATTGCGGCTTATCTTTTATGGCGTGAATTAGTTCCTACAGGACCACGTGCAATCGAAGTTGTTGAACAGCTTTTCGAAAAGCAAATAGGAAGTGATGGGCGAGAGATTGTTGAACTTATAGAGACTGAAAGTCAAAGTAATTCATAGTTTCCATGGAGACAGTTACCTCAGTTAAAGATTTTCAGAATTTTTTAAGTGAAAGGCGAAGTCTAGGAGAGGAAATAGGTTTCGTGCCTACAATGGGCGCTCTTCACGAAGGACATACTTCTTTGATTGACACTTCGGTCAGACAGAAGAAAACTACTGTTGTATCAATTTTTGTAAATCCACTTCAATTTTCTAACACAGAAGACTTAGATGATTACCCTTTAAGTTTGGAAAAAGATGAAGAGACTTGTTTAAGGCATAAAGTCGAGCTTCTTTTTTGTCCGACGCAAAGTGAGATTTATCCAAAAGGACTACCGGAACTTGAAGAGATTGGGGAAATCGGAAAAACCCTTGAAGGGGAGAGCAGGCCATCTCATTTTCAAGGCGTTGCAACAGTTGTCGCAAGACTTTTTGAAATTGTTGGTCCGACTAGCGCATATTTCGGAGAAAAAGATTTTCAACAGTTGATGGTTGTAAATGAGCTTGTGAAACGACATCAATTTCCAGTTGAAATTGTTGCCTGCCCAACTATCCGTCAAATTGATGGACTAGCTCTTTCAAGTCGAAATGTTTATTTGACAGAAGAGCAACGTGCAGATGCCCCTGTTCTCTACCGTGCCTTGATGGAGGGAGCGGAATCGGTTAGGTGCGGGGAGAAAAAATCTGAAAATTTAAAAAAATTAATAAGTGACATAGTGATAAACGAGTCAAAAGGTGATTTAGATTACGTAGGAGTTGTTGATTCTGAAACTTTCACTCAACTTGATTCAGTGCTCGAATCTGGGAAGCAGATCCGAATATTAATCGCATGTAATTTTGGAGCTGCTCGTTTAATAGACAATATTGGTGTTGTTATTCCTTAAAGTTAAAAGTCGACTGCTAGAACCCTCTTGAGGGACTACCCTTAAAATAGGTAGGTCTTTCATTCCATTAGAACTAATAGTTTTTAAAGTGAGAGTCAGCCAAGTGGTTTGTCTTACCTTTGTGTGAGACTAAATTTCTATAGAAAATCAATTTACGAAAGGAAAAGAATGCTCTTAACCATTGATGTAGGAAACACTCAGACGGTTATAGGGCTTTATGAAAGTTCTGCATCAGCTAGTGAGGCCGATGCAGGTCTTGTGGATTTTTGGCGAATCGCTACCGACGATGATCGAACTTCTGACGAACATGCCGTAATTATTAGAGATCTGGTTAGATCTTCTGGTTACAAAGACGAATTTGAGGGAATCGCAATTTGTTCAGGTGTTCCACGTGTATTAGCGAGCCTACGTGAGATGGTTGGTAGATATATGGAACTCGAACCAGTTGTTATTGAACCTGGAGTCCGAACCGGAATGCCAATACTTTATGACAATCCTCGTGAGGTTGGGGCAGATCGTATCGCAAATGCTGTCGCCGCTTTTGACTTATATGGTGGCCCATCCGTAGTTGTTGATTTTGGAACTGGAAATAATTTCGACGTCATTTCTTTAGAAGGGGAATTTCTTGGCGGTGCAATAGCCCCCGGTATTGAAATAAGCCTTGATGCTCTTTTTGAACGAGCTGCTGCTTTAAGAGCTATCGAGTTAACTGAACCTCGAAGTGTTATTGGTAAAAGCACAGTCGAGTCGCTCCAATCAGGAGCTATTTATGGTTTCGCTTCGCAAGTAGATGGGATGATAGATCGATTTAGAGAAGAGCTAAATGATTGCACGGTGATTGCTACCGGAGGTTTGGCGCATTTGATTGCTCCAGTAGCCACGTCAATTGACCATGTTGAACCATTTCTCACTTTGCATGGTCTAAGACTTGTATACGATCTAAATAGGGGTGATGATGGATAGAGAGATTCCTTTTCGTTTCGAAGTCACAAATTCAGCTTCTCAACTCCTTTCTGAACATTCAGATTTGTCTGAAGGGGATAGTAGTGGAGTAACAGTTTCGGTGGCCGGAAGATTGATGTTACGCCGTGATCAAGGAAAAATAGTTTTTGGCGTTTTGCAAGATTCAACTGATCGTATCCAGTTGTTCGCTTCTGAGAAAAATACTCCTGATTTTGAACTTTTTTCTAATCTGCACTTGGGTGATTGGTTGGGGGTAACAGGAGAAGTAATTAAAACAAAAAGGGGAGAGATTTCCGTTCGTGTTGATTCATGGATTCGTTTAGCTGAAGCAAAGCGCTCTTTCCCTGATAAATGGCACGGTATATCTGATACTGATATTCGTTATAGGCAGAGGTATGTGGATCTTTGGGTTACAGAGCAGTCTCGTGAGACGTTTAGAACCAGAAGTCGTATTATTTCGTTAATTCGGAATTGGCTTGAGAACCGAGATTTCATGGAAGTGGAAACTCCGGTCTTTCATCCGATTCCAGGAGGAGCTGCAGCGCGTCCTTTTGAAACTCATCACAATGCTTTAGATGTTGATTTATTTTTACGAATTGCACCTGAGTTGTATCTAAAGAGACTCGTCGTTGGTGGATTTGAAAAAGTTTTTGAAATGGCTCGCGTGTTTAGAAATGAAGGTATTTCTACGCGTCATAATCCAGAATTCACAATGCTTGAACTCTATGAAGCTTATGCAGACTATGAAGACATTATGAAGTTAGTAGAAGATTTGGTTTCGGAACTTGCTTTGGAAATTTGCGGTTCTACAGTAATTGAATATGACGGTCGTGAATTAGATCTTTCCACTCCTTGGGAAAGATCTACCATGTTGGATCTTTTAAATGAGAAAATTCAAACCAATATCAGTTTGCAAACTCCAATAGAAGAATTAAGACAGCTTTGCGAAGACCTGTCGGTTCCATTTAAGGATCATTATGGGCCTGGAAAGTTGATTCTTGAACTTTACGAGAAGACGACTGAACCAGAGCTGTGGGGCCCAATATTTGTTACTGACTATCCCCAAGAGGTATCACCTCTATCAAGAACTCATAGGGACAACCCAGACTTGGTTGAGCGATTTGAAGCCATTGTTGCTGGTCGGGAGTTATGTAATGCATTTTCTGAAGTTGTTGACCCCGATGATCAGAGGTCGCGTTTTGCTGCTCAGGAGAAGAGTAGGGATGCTGGAGATGAAGAGGCAATGGTTATTGATGAGGATTATTTGAGAGCTCTGGAATATGGGTTACCGCCAACAGGTGGACTTGGTATAGGAGTAGATCGCCTAGTTATGCTCCTCACCGACACTCAGGCGATTAGAGACGTCATTCTTTTCCCAACTTTAAGACCCGAGCAGGATTAATTATTTTTTAAAACGGTTGACCTGATTTGCGAGAATAGTGCAAGTAGATTTCAGGATTTCTGCCGTTGGATTGTCTGGAAGGTCTTTTAAAGAATTTTGAGCTTCATATGTAAAATCTAGAGCGGTTTCTATCGTAGATTTTATAGATTCATCTGACCTAACAATCATTAAGGCTTCATCTCTTTTATCACTACTAATGGGGTTACTTAATAGATTTTTTAAATCTTCACCATTCGGACCTTTAAGGGTTCTGATAACTGGGAGAGTGTAAACGCCTTCTAGCATGTCGTTACCTGAAGGTTTGCCGAGTTCTTTTTCACTTGCCATTACATCCAACAGGTCATCAACAATTTGAAATGCAATGCCATATAGATTTCCAAATGTTGTTACTGCCTTAACTACGTCTTCTGGGTACTTAGAGACAATCGCCCCAACTTTTGCTGAAGCTGAAAGAAGTGCACCGGTTTTACCTGAGATAGAAGACATATATGCGTCTTCAGTTCTTGTGATGTCATATGCAGAATTAACTTCACGAATTTGACCTTCACAGAGTGCTGCAATAGTAGAGGCGAGTAAGCCTGCGACTTCAGCTCCAAGTCCAGCAGCAATTTCAGAGGCTCTTGCCAATAAGTAGTCGCCCCCAAGAATTGCTTCGTGATTACCCCATTCTTCATTTACACTTTTAACGTTTCTGCGAGTTTTAGCACCATCCATTACATCATCGTGATAAAGAGAACCTTGATGAACTAATTCGACTGCTACACCACCAAGAATCACTTCTCGACTTGGAGGAACTGGCTTATCTTCAAGTATTTGAGAAGATGCAATAGCAAGACTTGGCCTGATTCGCTTGCCACCCGCATCAATAAGATGACGCGACAGTTTTGTAAGAAGAGGCTCATCAGCTTTAACAGCGATTCTTAATTCTTCTTCCACTCTTTCCAAGGCATTTTTAATACCTGGCAAGGTAAGGAGCGTGTAGGAGTCTTCGTCCACGTGCCGAGGATACGACATTTTTACCCCATCTCGAAACTGTTAAAGAAAGGTTCTTCAAAATAGCTGTTTTCTTTATCGCTGGTACATTACAGAGATAGGTACAGTTAATATTTAATATTTTAGTTTTTGGGAGATTACCAGTTGTTTGAACGGTTCACAGATAGGGCTCGTCGTGTAGTTGTATTAGCGCAAGAAGAAGCGCGTCTGCTAAATCATAATTACATTGGCACTGAGCATATTTTACTTGGGCTTATCCATGAGGGAGAAGGAGTTGCCGCTAAGGCGCTCGAGTCCTTAGGGATTTCACTTGAAGGTGTACGTGGTCAAGTAGAGGAATTGATTGGACAAGGTGGGAGTTCTCCGAGTGGTCACATACCGTTCACACCCCGCGCAAAGAAAGTTTTAGAACTGTCCTTGAGGGAAGCACTTCAATTAGGCCATAACTATATTGGCACCGAACATATACTTTTGGGTTTGATACGCGAAGGGGAAGGAGTGGCAGCTCAAGTATTAGTTAAGTTGGGTGCAGATTTATCTAGAGTTCGTCAGCAAGTGATCCAACTTCTTTCAGGTTATGCCGGATCAGGAGGTCCGATGGGGGCTGCATCTGAGAAAGCTGGTGCTACTGCTGGAGGTAGAGGAACCGAATCGCAGTCAGGTTCTCTTGTCTTAGATCAATTTGGAAGGAATTTAACTCAAGCTGCAACAGAAAAAAAATTAGATCCAGTAATTGGTCGAAAGCGCGAATTGGAACGCGTTATGCAGGTTCTTTCACGTCGTACAAAGAACAATCCAGTGCTCGTAGGAGAACCAGGTGTAGGTAAGACGGCCATTGTTGAAGGTCTTGCTCAAATGGTTGCAGGAGGAGATGTACCAGAGACGATTCAAGGAAAGCAAATTTACACTCTGGATTTAGGTGCCTTGGTAGCAGGAAGCCGTTATAGGGGTGATTTTGAAGAACGTCTCAAGAAAGTTTTAAAAGAAATAAAAACAAGAGGCGACATCATCTTGTTTATTGATGAAATTCATACTTTAGTTGGAGCCGGTGCTGCAGAAGGAGCAATCGACGCAGCTTCCATTCTAAAACCGATGTTGGCTAGAGGTGAACTACAGACAATTGGTGCAACAACTTTGGAAGAATATAGAAAACATATAGAAAAAGATGCTGCGTTGGAAAGACGCTTTCAACCAATAACTGTTGATGAACCTGATGTTGCTCACACTATTGAAATACTTAAAGGTTTAAGAGAGAGGTATGAATCGCATCATCGAGTGACAATCACTGATCAAGCTCTTATAGCAGCAGCTAATCTAGCTGATCGTTATATTTCTGATCGCCATCTTCCAGATAAAGCAATTGATTTAATTGATGAGGCTGGTTCCCGTCTTCGTCTCAGACGTATGAACACTCCGGATGATTTAAGGGAACTTGAAATTGAATTAGCTGAAGTTGTTCAGCGTAAAAAAGCAGCTGTTGAATCTCAAGATTTTGAGGAAGCAGGAAACCTGCGTGACCGAGAGAAAGAACTAATCTCAAGCAAGTCTGAAAGAGAAGAAGAGATTAAATCATCAGGTGTCGACCTCTTTGACGAAGTGGATGAAGAGTGTATAGCGGAAGTTCTATCAGTATGGACAGGTATACCTGTTTATAAATTGACTGAGGAAGAAACTCAGAAACTTCTTCACATGGAAGACGATCTTCATAAGAGAGTTATAGGGCAGGAAGACGCTATACATGCAGTCAGCCAAGCGATTAGAAGAACTAGAGCCGGTTTAAAAGACCCGAAACGACCATCAGGATCGTTTGTTTTTCTAGGACCTTCAGGAGTCGGTAAAACAGAATTAGCTAAAACGTTGGCAGAGTTCCTTTTTGGTGATGAACAGGCTCTGATATCTCTTGATATGTCTGAATATATGGAAAAGCATACGGTGAGCAGACTTTTGGGTTCACCTCCAGGATACGTAGGGTATGACGAAGGAGGTCAACTTACAGAAGCGGTAAGAAGGAAACCTTTTTCTGTAGTTCTTTTTGACGAAGTTGAAAAGGCGCACCCTGATGTTTTCAACACATTATTGCAGATACTTGAAGAAGGTAGACTTACAGATTCTCAAGGGCGGTCAGTTGATTTCCGAAACACTGTATTGATCATGACATCTAACCTAGGTACAGCAGATCTACGTAAAGCCAACTTAGGTTTCACTAAGGCCGATGAAGCTGTCAGTTATGAGAGGATGAAAGAAAAAGTCCAAGATGCTTTGAAACTTCATTTCCGACCAGAGTTTCTTAACCGAATTGACGAAACAATTGTTTTCCATGAGTTAACTATGGAAGAAGTAACAAGAATTGTTGATTTGATGATCGGCCGTTTATCTAATCAATTAGCTGGACAAGGAATGGGCTTGGAGTTGACTGACTCGGTCAAACATCATCTAGCTGAACATGGTTATGACCCAACATTGGGTGCTAGACCCTTAAGGCGAGCCATCCAAAGACTCATAGAAGATCCACTTTCAGAACGCTTACTACATAAAGAATTCAAAGCAGGTGAGATCATAATAGTGGACGTAGAAGATGTTCCAGAGGAAGATGCTGACGATTCTACATATGAAGGCAAGAGGGTAGTTTTCCGATCAACTGCAGGATTTGAACCGCCTACCATGGAGATGGTAACTGAGGGAGTTGAATAGAAATTTGTCGGCTATTTAACTCCATCAAGGAGTTCTATTTAGCTAGTTTGCTAATGTTTAGAATTGGCAAATCTCCTGAAATTTAATATGAAAAAATTTTTACTTCTATTTACCTTCCTGTTTCTCATTGCTGCGTGCAAAGTTGAAAGTTCAGTATCTGTAAATGTTGAAGATGATGGGACAGGGAGTGTAGAGGTTTCTGTTGGGCTTGATAATGAAGCAAGTCGCCTAATAGGAGATCTAGAGAAACAACTTCGAACAGAAGATTTAGTTTCCTCTGGTTGGAAAGTTTCCTTGTCTGAAGGTCAAGAAGAAAAAACTAAAATAGTTGTTTCAGCATCAAAAAATTTCACAAATGTAGATTCTTTAGTCAGTGTTTTAGAAGAGATTGCGGGGCCTACAGTTTTTTCTGAGATTAGTCTTGTGAGTGAAAAGTCATTTGCTAAGAAACTATGGATAATTGAGGGAAAGATTAACCTCTCAGATGGCCTTGCTTTATTCTCTGATCCTGCTTTAGACGAAGTATTGGGTGGGAAATTCTTTGGAAGAAATTTAGAAGATCTTTCTTTTTTATCAGGCTGTGATGCCATTTGTGATCCTGCTGATTCCTTTTTAATGAATTTTTCAGTGTCATTACCTGGTGATGACACTGAGTTGAACAATGCTGTATGGACAGTCCCTTTAGGAGATCCGACTTCTACGCCTTTTGCAAGTTCTTCTACAATTGATTATCCAAAACCAAAGGCTTGGCGAACAGTTGCATATGTTTTTTTTGCTGCTGCTTTATTGTTTCTGCTCTTTAGAGGTTTTAGACATTTTACTTCGACTACTCGAAATGAAAGAGATTCAGAAAATTCAAGGAAACTCAATAAAACTTCAGAGATCACTGAAGATGTAACGACAAAAGAAAATGAAGAAACTGATAAAAGTGTCAGACTTGTCGTAGTAGGCGGGAAGGGTGTTATTTGGGATGGAGGAGCTGACCCTGAAGGGTTGCTGGTTCCTTTTGTCAGAGAAAATGGTGGGCTAGTTGATGCAGACGAAATCGCTGATCGTTATCGTTCGGCTAGTTTAGGTCAGTTAAGCCCCGAAGAGTTTTGGGAAAGTGTTGGACTCCAAGGTGATCCAGTTGATATTGATGCTCGGTATTTAAACCTTGTTCGACTTCGGTCTGACGCATTACCATTTTTGGAGCAAATGAAGCGACGTGGGATTCCAGTCGCTTGTATTACTAATTCTGTTTTGTCTTGGTCTCAGCAGTTACGTGGACGGTTGGGCGTTGAAGATTACATTCAACACTGGGTTGTCAGCGGAGAATACGGTGTGAGGAAACCGAGTAATTCTATTTTTGAAGCTCTAAGACGTTTAACAGGTGTTTCTTTTTCAAACATGCTTCTTGTGGATTCTGAGATAGCAACTTTAGAGGCTGCTCGCGGTCTGGGAATGTCGACGGTTTTGATGCAAAGTCAGGTGCCAATTCCAAGTGGGTTTACACATCCAAGGATCGAGGGTTTCGCTGAGTTGTTTGGAAAATAAAACTAATTCTTTTTCCTTCTAATAGGATCAATAGATGCAAATAACACTCCCTTCAGGCACAAAGGCAGTGATCGAAAAATCTGTTTCAGATAGAGGTGGAACGGGTCTTGTAATTATTCCGGACGTAATGGGTCTCCGTCCTTTGTTCTTCGACATGGCTAAGCATTTAGCTTCTGAGTGGGATATAAACGTTTGTTCTTTCGAGCTTTATCCAGAGTTAGAGCATTTAAATGTAGAAGAAAGACTTGAAGCAGCTTCGAGATTAGAGGACAGCCGAGTTGTAGGTGACGCAATAGAAGCTGCCGATGCGCTCCAAAGCGAAAAAGTCGCTATTTTGGGTTTTTGCATGGGGGGCATGTACACATTGAAAGCTGTTTCCTCCCAGAGGTTTTCTAAACATTGTTCTTTTTATGGAATGATTCGAGTGCCAGAAGCTTGGAAATCAGAAGGTCATTCAGAGCCTATTTCTTGTTTACAGAAAGGTAACGCTGAATCTGTTTTAGCGATTGTAGGAAGTGAGGATACTTGGACCCCAAAAGAAGATGTGAATCTTTTATCATCAACAGGGGTTACGGTGGTTAGCTATGAAGGAGCTGACCACGGGTTTGTGCACGATTCGTCAAGACCAGCCCACCGCCCTTTAGATGCTGCAGATGCCTGGATGAAGGCAAAAGACTGGGTGCTAGGCGATAGTTAACGTGAACGAATTGTAAGTTGTTCGCGGTCAGTAATTCTGTATGTGCGGTCAAATTGTTCAATCCAGCCGAGTTTAATAAAAGACGCTATTGCTTTATTGACTCTTTCTCTCGATGCTCCAACCATTCCTGCCAGTTCTTCTTGAGTTACTGGTAAGGAAAATTCGTCTTCGTTATCAGAAATTTCAAGAAGTCTTTTTGCTGTTCTTCCAGTTACATCTAGAAAAACAGAATCCGCTAAAACCTCATCCATATTTCTTAAACGAGCCACAAGCATTGTGACGACTTCCCATAGCTGGGAGGGGTCTTTTTCGTAAAGTTTTTTTATGGGTTCGAAAGGAACTTCGATCACACATGATTCTTCTAGTGCGCGAGCTTCTGCTGATCTTCCTTTGTCATCAAATAAGCCCATTTCACCGAAAAGGTCGCCGTTTTCCATAAGAGCCACTACAGATTCTTTACCAATGAATGACTTATTTACTATGGCTATTCGACCCGATTCGACTAGAAAAAGAGAGTTAGGTTTATCATTTTCTCGAAATAATACGTCTCCACGTAGAAGGTCTCTTTTACTCGATGCTTTTACAATTATTCCAAGTTCTTTTTCGGTTAATTTGCCAAAAAGCATTGATTCAACAAAAAGGGTGTGATCTATCATTTCACAGGTCATGCTAATACGTAGAAACTATTTAGACGAAGCAAGGAAATGTTTAAATTTTATTTCAGCTGTAAAGGGTCGGTATGAAAATTTGGACAATTGTGGTAGCTGCAGGTGAAGGATTTCGTTTTGGGAGCAGGAAGCAGTTAGCTGAACTTGCAGGAATACCAGTTTTGCTTCATTCCGTCATTACTGCTTCCGCTATATCTGATGGAATAGTTGTTGTGACTTCAGAGGAAGATATTGAATTCGTTGAAAGCTGCCTTAAAAACATCGATCAATTTTGTGAAGTGGTAAAGGGGGGAGCGACTAGATCTGCTTCTGTTAGATGTGGACTGGCAAAGGTGCCGTATGACTGTGAGACGGTAATAGTCCATGATGGCGTGAGGCCTCTTGCTTCTAAAAAGCTATTTGAATTGGTTATTGAAAAAATTAAAGACGGGGCTGAAGCAGTAGTGCCTGTAGTTCCGATAACCGATTCATTGCGGTCTGTTAACGGTAAGCAGATAAATCGAGATGAAGTGGTTGCTGTCCAGACTCCACAGGCATTTAATGCGACTTTATTGCGTGAAGCTTATTTGAGTGACGAAGATGCTACTGATGACTCCTCCTTAGTCGAATTAGCGGGCGGAACAATTGATTTTGTCGATGGTGATCCAAGTAATTTAAAGATTACAGTTAGCTCAGATTTGTTAATTGCTGAACATTTTTTGATTGGCAAAAAACCTGTTTAGAAAGGATGGTTATGTCTACATTTAGAATAGGGCAGGGTTTCGACGTTCATCCTTTTTCCGGTGATGATGACCGCCCTTTGATTATTGGAGGAGAAACTCTACCCGGACCTGGCTTAGATGGCCATAGTGATGCTGATCTGTTAGCTCATGCAACAGCTGATGCGTTATTAGGTGCTGCGGGTCTAGATGATATAGGTCAACGTTTTCCTGATGCGGATCCTTCTTTTTCGAATGCGAACAGTATGGAACTGCTAAAAAATGTTGTTGAATCATTGAATGAAGAAGGCTGGGAAATATGCAATGTTGATTGCAACGTAATCCTGGAATCTCCTAAGTTATCTCCATATAAAAATAGTATTCAAGAACGGATGTCGAAAATTTTAAATGCTCCTATCACCGTTAAGGGTCGGAGAGCGGAAGGCTTGGGTTTCATTGGAAAAGGGGAAGGCGCTGCTTGTCTAGTAGTTGCTCTTATATCTAAACATGAATAAGAAACGTAATTATAAAGGAAACCCAAGAAGCAACAAAGGCCAGAGGGGCACTACACCTATTCGACATCAGAAGTCTCAACAAAAGGTTTTAGCAGGAGATCAAGTTGAAGGTCGTCAAGCTGTGAGGGAGTTGCTGATCGCAGGAACTCGTAAAACTCGTGAAGTTTTTTTGGCTGGAGATCTTGATGATGCTCCAATACTAGATGACATCATTGATCTAGCTGATGAAGCAAAAGTGCCGATTAAAGAGATTCCTCGAGGCCGATTTGAGTCAATGGCAAAGACGGAATCCCCGCAAGGTGTTGTTGCCTTAGCGGCACCTTTGCCAAATTATGAAATAGAAGAGTTGATTGATTCAAAAATAGGTGGTTCAAAACCTTTCTTGCTTGTTGTGGATGGAGTTACTGATCCTGGGAATTTAGGAGCTATTTTACGTTCGGCTGAGTGCGCTGGGATTACAGGGGTGATTCTCCCACGACACCGTTCGGCCAGAGTAACTCCAGCTGTAACTAAGACCGCGGCAGGAGCAATTGAGCATCTTAGAATTGCTACAGCAAGTGGCATACCAGCCGCTCTCGGACGTCTAAGAGAGTCTGGGATCTGGATAGTGGGATTAGATGCGGGAGGGTCGACACCTCTTTACGATCTGAAAATTGCAGATCAGCCAATTGCTTTGGTCCTGGGTTCCGAGGGACGTGGTTTATCTAGATTGACTAGAGAGCGTTGTGACGAATTGGTTCATATACCACTTAAAGGAGTTCTGGCTTCATTGAATGTTTCAACAGCAGCAGCGATTGCTGCTTTTGAAGTTTCACGGCACCGGTAACTTGAGCCCGAGATCGGATTCGAACCGATGACCTGCCGCTTACAAGGCGGCTGCTCTGGCCAACTGAGCTACTCGGGCATTTATTTATCTAGAGCTAAGTTAGCAAACTATCAGGGGGTACTTGATTATGATCCTTTATCGGAGGATGATTTGGTATAGGTTTAGATTTAAGAGAGAAGAGAATGGTGATTACAAAAAGTTCTGGTCGACAGCAGAATGCAATCGATGGAAAAGGTAGACAATGAGTTTTCAATCACCTTTGGGGGGAAAGGGAATCGCACCTAGCAACTCATCTGCAGCTCCTAGGGCGTTTCTGTTAATTTTTGTAGCGTTTGTTCTTGGTCTTGTAATCTTGTGGAAAGGTTTGGATGACGATCTTCAGAACACTGCTTTAAGCTCATCAAGCTCATCAAGCTCATCTAGTGAGGTTGCAGAGGAACAACCGGCTGATTTGCCACCTTTGGATATTGAGGAAATTTCAACAACTACTGTTGTGATGGTTGAAACAACAACTACAACAAGTCAGCCGCCATTACCGACTAGACCTCCAAGTGATGTGAAGGTTCTTGTGTTAAATGGTTCTGGTGTAGGAGGAGCTGCGGGAGCAGTTACAAATCTTCTGAAACCTCATGGATTCACAACTTTGTCACCAGCTAATGGAAACAAAGATGAAAAGTCTTGGGTTTATTACAGACCTGAATTTTCACCTGATGCAAAAGGTGTAACCGACATCCTTGGGATAATGCCCGACTTGCTTACCTCTTTCCCGACTAATGGACTTTCCGTTCCTGAAGGAAGTATGGAAAGAGTTGATACTGCAGACATAATCGTATTTCTGGGATCTGATAAAGAGATTTACGGTTCGTAAAGGTGCGGGTTTTAGCCGCCCCAGATAAGTTTCGCGGTTCTTTAACTGCAGGAGAAGTTGCTAATGCAATCAATAAGGCAGTTGATAGGGCTGGCGGGGTTGCTGTAAGCGCTCCACTGGCAGATGGAGGTGAAGGAACTCTGGAAGTTCTCGGAGGTCCTAATCGTATAACTACTGTCACTGGCCCTTTGGGAAAACCTGTAGAAGCAGAATGGAGATTAGCTGATAAAACAGCAGTAATTGAAATGGCTAGAGCATCGGGTCTCACGCTAGCAGGAGGATCTGAAGCCAATAATCCCTTAGAAGCAACAACAAAAGGTACTGGAGAATTAATTCGTTGTGCTTTAGAACAAGGAGCGAAACGTATAATCGTTGGTCTTGGTGGTTCCGCTAGCACAGATGGTGGTTTGGAAGCTTTAAAGGCGATGGGTTCACTTGCTCGCTATAAAGGTATTGAACTTATAGCAGCGTGTGATGTCCGAACAGACTTTCTTTCTTCAGCTGATTCTTTTGCTACTCAGAAAGGAGCTTCTGCTACGCAGATAAGGTTTCTCAACCGGCGTCTAAAACGGCTTGTTCAGATTTATGAAGAAGAATACAAAGTTTTAGTTGAAGAGATACCGGGAGGTGGGGCAGCTGGAGGTCTTGCAGGCGGGCTACTTGTTGCTGGAGCCAAATTAGTTGATGGGTTTGATTACATCGCTCAAGAAATTGGTCTCGATGAAATGATTTTAGAATCAGACATAGTGATTACAGGTGAGGGTTATCTCGATAAGACATCTTTCGAAGGGAAAGTTGTTTCAGGTGTGTGTCGTTACGCAGATGCAGCTTCAGTTCCAGTTTTTGTAATTGCAGGTGAAATTAGTGCTGAAGTTGCTGAAAAAGTTGACTGTGTTTCCTTAGTAGAAACTTTTGGTCAAGAACGCTCTTTTGCAGAGACTGAACTATGCATTGAGAGATTAGTCACTGAACGAATAGAGTCATTATCGCAATAACAGTTTTATTTGAAAAAAGTTAAAAAACTTTGTTTTCTAGGTGTTTTGGCGTGAAAAAGGTTGGTTTTTTCTTCTTAGCATGATTGGATTAGCAGTCTAAGCAGAAGAGTGCCAGAGCACTTTTAACACGAAATCTGCTTCAATTCTTTGATGAAAGGCTTGCTTAATGGCTAAGAATATTGTTTTTGATGAACAGGCTCGCAGAGGGCTCGAAAAAGGTATGAACCAGTTGGCAGACGCCGTGCGTGTCACCTTGGGACCTAAAGGTAGAAACGTTGTTTTAGATAAAAAGTGGGGAGCCCCAACGATTACAAATGACGGTGTATCAATCGCAAAAGAAATTGATTTGGAAGACCCGTATGAAAGAATTGGGGCAGAATTAGTTAAAGAAGTAGCTAAGAAAACTGATGATGTGGCTGGTGACGGAACTACTACAGCGACAGTACTTGCTTGGTCTATGGTCGGTGAAGGTTTAAGAAATGTTGCTGCTGGAGCTAATCCTATGTCCCTCAAGCGAGGAATTGAAGCAGCTGTTGAAGCAGCAGTTGAAGCTATTCTTTCCGAATCGGTTGACGTCTCAAGCGATAAAGAGCAAATTGCCAATGTCGCTTCAATTTCAGCTGCTGATTCTGAAATAGGTGAAATGATTTCTGAAGCCATAGACAAAGTAGGAAAAGATGGAGTTATTACAGTCGAAGAGGGACAAACATTTGGCTTAGAGATGGATCTTGTAGAAGGAATGCGTTTTGATAAGGGTTACATTTCGCCTTACTTCGTTACTGACCCTGACAGGATGGAAGCAGTTTTAGAAGATCCTTATCTTCTGCTTGTAGGTTCAAAGATTTCTGCAGTTCGAGACCTGGTTCCTGCTCTAGAGAAAGTGATGCAAGCTGGTAGACCTTTGGTGATTATTGCCGAAGATATTGATGGTGAGGCGCTTGCTACTTTAGTAGTTAACAAGATCAGAGGAACTTTCACTTCAGTTGCTGTAAAAGCTCCTGGTTTTGGAGATAGAAGAAAAGCAATGCTTCAAGATATAGCAATACTCACGGGAGGGCAGGTTATCTCCGAAGAGGTTGGCCTTAAGGTCGATTCAGTAACAATTGACATGTTAGGTTCCGCTAGAAAATTGGTAGTCACAAAAGATGAAACCACTCTTGTTGAAGGGGCTGGTGATCAAGATGCCATTGCTGGACGAATTGCTCAAATTAAAGCGGAGATAGATAACACAGATTCTGATTATGATCGTGAAAAATTGCAAGAAAGACTAGCAAAGCTTTCAGGTGGTGTAGCTGTCCTTAAAGTAGGCGCTGCTACTGAGGTAGAACTAAAAGAAAAGAAGCATCGTATTGAGGATGCCGTTAGTACTACAAAAGCAGCAATTGAAGAGGGCGTTGTGGCTGGTGGAGGTGTAACTCTTCTAAGAGCACAAACCGCAGTAGAAAAAGCTGCTTCAAAATTGGAGCATGACGAGGCGACCGGAGCAAGCATAGTGGCTCGGTCCTTGGCGGCACCTTTGAATCAGATTGCTGTTAATGCTGGTATGGAAGGTGGAGTAGTAGTTCAGAAAGTTAAGGATCAAACAGGTCCAAACGGTCTCAATGCAGCTACAGGTGAATATGAAGATCTTATAGCAGCCGGAATTATTGATGCTGCAAAAGTAACTCGTTCAGCTTTACAAAATGCCGCATCAATAGCTGCACTCTTTCTCACAACCGAAGCAGTAATTGCTGATGCTCCAGAAGAAAATGCTGGCGCTGGTATGCCAGATATGGATTTCTAAATTGATCTCAGACGAACGTTATGTGAGTCTTTCAACATGGACAAAAGAAGGAAATCGTAAAAGAACACCGGTCTGGATTGCTTTATTAGATGATGGTCGAGTCGGCTTTACAACTGGCAAAAAGAGTTGGAAAGTTAAGCGTATTCTCCGAAACTCGAGTGTTGATCTACAGCCTTGCAATTCTAAAGGTGTGATCAAAGCCGATTCTCAAGTTTGCGAAGGTGAAGCAAGAGTAGTCGATATAGGTGAAAAAGAATATACGTTAATCACTAATGCAATCCGTAAAAAATATGGAATCCAATATTTGTTGATTAGTTTTTTTGGCCACTTTTCAAAAAAACATGGAGAGGGTTGTGCAATTATTATTTCTTTGGAGAAAGAGACGCTTTCTTAGTTTTTTGGATGAGCGTGTTGCCAGCCAAATCTACCCTTAATGCAAAGGTGCCCTTCTGTGACGGAGTGATCTGATGGAGATGTCACTTTGACAATTTTTTCATCCTGAGTATGTAATTCTAAATTGCAACCAACTCCACAAAAACCGCAAATAGTCTCAGTGACTTTTTGATTATCAGGATCCCAAGAATTATCTTCTCGCATGTCATGTTCAGTTTTAAAAACTAAGGCACCAGTAGGACAAACCCCTATGCAGTTACCACAGTAAACACAAGCGGAATCTGGTAACTCAATGTCAAATTCGGTTGAGATGTGTGCTTCAAAACCACGGCCTGCAGTAGCTATTGCAAAAGTGTGTTGAGCATCGTCACCGCATGCTTCAACACACTTATAACAGAGAATACATCTTTCATAGTCTCGAACATAAAGGTCATCTTGGATTTTTACAGGTTGTTTAGATGTTTTAATTTCACTTGAGTTACCCATGCGATCAGGGTTAGAGCCGTAATGATCCATCCATTCAAGGATTTCATTCTCTGCTCTATCCAGCTCAACTGATGAAGCCAACAATTCCAAAACCATACGTCTGCTGGTATTCACTCTTTCAGAATTGGTCGAAATCACCATCCCGTCTTCGATTGGCCGAGAACACGATGGAACCAACGCTCTGGAGCCTTCTACTTCGACTACACAAACTCTGCATACGTTTACCGGAGTTAAATTCTCTGCCCAGCAAAGCGTTGGGGTGTCTATATTGGCTTGCTTGCAGGCATCTAAGATCGTTGAACCTTCAGGAGCTGAAATTTTTTTGTCATTGAGTGTAATGTCAACGAGGGTTTCAGAATATCTTTTTGTAGTTTCACTCATTTTTGGGTTTCCAAAAGTCTTAGATTTAAAGCGGACCGAACCGCTGATGCTGCAGTATGACCTAAACCACAAATCGAAGCATCAGACATTACAGCAGCTAAGTCATCGAATAATGATATGTCAGTCTCAACTGAGTTCTTATCAGCAATTCTAATAAGTAATTCCTCTTGCCTAACTGTTCCAACTCTGCAAGGTACACATTGACCACATGATTCATCACGGAAAAATTCAGCTATACGTAGAACAGTTTTTGTTAATTCGTCCCTATCGCTAAAAGCCATTATTACCCCTGAACCCAAGGAAACACCAGCATCACGAGTGCCTTCAAATGTTAGAGGCAGATCGATTGATTCTGGAGTTACAAAACTACCCGCTGCTCCACCAAGGAGAACTGTTTTGAGACTTCCTGATCCCGAGAAACCACCTGCGGCATCCAATATTTCGCCCAGAGTCGCACCAAATTCAAATTCGTAGAGGCCAGGAAGAGCTACTCTTCCACTTAAACAGAAAAGTCTAGTTCCTGAAGACTGATCCGTTCCTTCAGCAGCGAAAGCCTCCCCGCCATCCAAAATTATTCGAGGGATATTTGCCAAAGTTTCAACATTGTTAACCACCGTTGGTTCATTAAAAAGACCATTAGTAGTAGGGAAGGGTGGCTTGTTACGGGGTTCACCCCTAAATCCTTCTATTGAGTTAAATAAAGCCGTTTCCTCGCCACAAATATAAGCGCCTGCACCGCTTCTAATTTCAATTTCAAATTTTTTACCGGAACCTAAAATATCATCTCCAAGTAATCCAAACTTTTTAGCTTTTACAATTGCTTCACTCAAACGTTGTCTAGCGACTGGATATTCACCCCGTACATAGAACCATCCTTTTTCCGCACCTATGGCAATACCAGCTATAGTCATTGATTCGATCAAAGCGAAAGGATCATTCTCCATCAGAACTCGATCTTTGAAAGTCCCTGGTTCTGATTCATCAGCGTTACAAACTAGGTGATGTGTTTTGCCTTTTTCGTCAGCTACGGCTTTCCATTTGACCCCTGTTGGGAAAGCGGCTCCTCCTCTACCTCTTAAACCTGACTTTGAAACCTCTTCAATAATTTGGTCAGCTTCCATTTCAAGAGCTTTGGTTAGAGCTTTATAACCTCCATGAGATTTATAGTCGTCAAGACTATTTGGGTCAATGATTCCAACTCGAGCCAGTAGTCGCAATTGATCAGATCCTGCTTGCGGCAATTTAATCGAGTTGTTTTCAGAATTTTCATTTAACGATTTATTGATTTGCTCTAGGTCAGCGTCAACTACAACACTGTCGTGTGAGGCAATTTGTTGGATAAACACGGCTGGTCCTCGTTCGCATTGGCCTAAACATGGACTTGGTTTAGTTTCGTATCCTTCTTTTTTTAGATCGTCAATAAGACCTTCAGCTCCTTTGAGTCCGCAGGCTATGTCGTCACATACATGGAGTATTTGATTTCCACTCGGTGGTTGCGATGAGAAGAGATGGTAGAAAGTTGCCACACTATAAGCTTCAGCTGGTGGAATTTCCAGCACACGACAGACGTAATCAAGACCACCTGGGCTTATCCAACCGGAAGTATTTTGTAGCGAATGAAGAGCCGGTAACAGAAGGTGTCGACGTTCTTGAGTGCGTTGATGGCCAGCATAAACAAGCCGCTCTGTTATCTCTAGTGTTACTGGTCCAAAGGATTTAATTGTCTCATCTACAGCTTTTTTCTCACTGTCAGTAGGTAGAGAAGTCCCAAATTTTATGTCAGGCATTGATCATTTTCTCCACACGTATTGCTGCGGCTTTGAATTCGGCAGTGCCAGATTTTGGATCGTAAGCACTATTTGTCAGTTGGTTTACATCTACCAGTTCCGGGAAATGAAAGGTTGTAAAGGTCAGACCTAAAGGAAGATCAGGATCAATTTTGATTGTCATTTCAATACTTCCCCGACGAGATGAAACTATGACTCTTTCACCCGCTGAGATGCCGAGTTTTTCAGCATCTGCAGTAGAAACCTCTAAAGCTTCTCCAGTTCTAATTGGAGAGTTGTAGTTTCCTGTTTGCACTCCTGTGTTATATGAATCCAAAGCTCTACCTGTGGTTAAGCGCAAAGGGTAATTGTCATCTAGCGATTCATTCGGAGGTCGATCGTCGACACACGAGAATGGTGCAAGTCTTCCCTCGACTGGTTGTTTCCAAAGTCGCTCATGAAGGAACGGACTTCCGGGATGGTTTTCATCAGGACAGGGCCATTGGATACCACCCTCGTTTTCAATTCTTTCCCAAGACATACCAGCATGCATAGGTGAGACAGTTCGTAACTCTTCCCAAAGATCTTCAGCTGTTGGTCGACCCCAACTGTCGTCACCTAGATATCTAGCTAACTCAGAGATTATTTCAATCTCCTCACGTGCATCACCCGGTGGTTTAATAGCTGCTCGAGTTCGTTGAACTCGGCGTTCACTGTTAGTTACAGTTCCATCTGATTCCGCCCAACCAAGCGCAGCGGGCAGTACAACATCAGCCATTTCAGCTGTGCGAGTCATAAACACATCCTGGACCACAAGCATGTCAAGACCTTCTAATAATTCACGTGCATGGTTCACATCCGCATCAGAATCTGCTGGATTTTCACCGATTACATACAAGGCGCGCAGCTCTCCTCGTCCCATTGCATTAAACATGTCGGTAAGGTGCCACCCCGGTTCAGGTGGAATTTTAGAACCCCAAGCGGTTTCGAACTTCACTCTTATTTCCTCATCAGCCAAATCCTGAAATCCAGCGAGTTTATTAGGCAAAGCTCCCATGTCGCCACCACCTTGAACATTGTTCTGACCTCTCAATGGCACCAATCCAGAACCCCAACGACCTACGTGGCCAGTCAAAAGAGACAGATTGCAAAGAGCGAGAACATTATCAACTGCTGTGTGATGTTCTGTTATACCCAGAGTCCACATAATCTGAGCTTTTTCAGCATTTGCATATCCATGAGCTAGATCACGTATTGCTTCGACAGGCACACCAGTTATTTCAGAGGTTCTCTCTAGGGTCCATGGTTCAACATGAGCAGCAAAATCTTCAAAACCGGTAGTTGCATTCGCAATAAATTTTTTGTTTTCCAGGCCTGCATCGATTATTTCATGAGCTACTCCATTGGCAAGAGCGATATCGCTGCCGACATTAATACCTAACCAGACATCAGCAAATTTTGCTGAGTCGGTTCTCCTCGGGTCTACTGCCCACATACGAGCACCGTTTGACACTCCTTTTAAAAGGTGATGAAAGAATATTGGGTGAGCGGCTCTAGCATTTGAACCCCAAAGAACAATGGCATCTGTTTCTTCGATCTCTTTATAAGAGGAAGTTCCTCCTCCTGCTCCAAACACTGTCGCCAGACCGACGACACTAGGGGCATGTCAAGTTCGATTACAACTGTCGATATTGTTCGAGCCGATTACTTTTCTTGCAAATTTTTGTGCTGCGTAATTGACTTCATTGGTTGTTTTGGAACAACTGAACATCCCAAAGGCATTAGATCCATGCGAATTAATTACAGATCTAAAACCTTCAGCGGCTTTGTTCAGTGCTTCCTCCCAAGTGCATTCACGAAGCTTTCCATTTTCTTTAATCCTCGGCACAGTAAGACGTTCAGTCATGGTTTCCCCATCTAGATCAAATTTACCTAATGTTAGTATTACTCATTCGAAGAAGAATTGATTATTTTTTGTCTATTTCTCCGTTCAATCATTCGGATAGAAGACCAAAGTTCATCACGTTCTATGTAGCAGCCGTAAAGGTGCCTTTCGCCAGTAGAAGAATCAAATGAATCTCTGGCGTGTAACACGCGGCGATTGTCAAAAATCAGACACTCACCTGGTTCCAGTCGGAAACGTAATTTGAAACGGTCATCTTGATTAAGTGTCTCGAACAATTGATATGCCTTATACATGGGTTCAATGAGATCGAAATCGACTTGTAGAGGAACACGTAAAAAGTTACCAACTCTAACTTCTTCGATTTTTCCATCTTCATTTAAATGAATCATTGGAGTTTTCCAACGGTAATCAGTAACGGTGCTGCGGTTACCAAAGTCCCACGGAACTGAAGTGAGCAATTTAAAGAATTCAGGTTCGAGTGAGCGGATTTCTTCAGCTACACGAAAACCATCAACTAAAATTGATTCTCCCCCTGCGACAGAATTTTTTAGACAATGAAGTAGTTGGAGTCCTGGTTGGTATTCACGTGTAGGTAGATCTGTATGAGGAGGAAGCTCAATCGTTGTATAAGCAGCTGTATCTGGTCCAGTTTTTGCTTCTACGTCAAAGAAAAGACCAAAATTAGTTTCCCTAACTACACCTATTCTTTCTGTTACCTGAATTAGACCGTTTTTCGAAGGTTCGACATTATTTGTAATACAACATCCAGCTTCAACTAGTGAGCAAAGCCATTTTTTTTCTATTTCTGGATCAGAAATAATTTCGTTCCAATCGAAGCGATCTGGCTCTTTTTTAGTTTTTGCGTCCCATGTAATATAGGAAGGGAAAGTTTTTTTCGATAAATCTAAACAGTGAGCCCGGAGCCAACCGGGATGGAAACAACTTGTATGCGATTCTCCTGACCAGATTATTTTTAAGAAACCTGTCTCTGTTACAGATACAGATGAAATGCGCAGGTCATTAGGGATGGATACCACACTGAAAATAGGTTCTCGTGTATCTGGATGAACGCAACAAGGGCAGTTGTCCCTTAACCAAAGAAAGTGAAATTTACTTAGATGATCGTCATTCCATCTAACTTCGACTTTTTTCCCATCGGTAGAAGAATCAACAATGTAATGTTCTATCGGATAGAAATCGAAATCTCCTGTTTCAATCACTTCCTTCATTATTTGTATCTTTCTCTGAAGTTTTAATATTTAAGTCATTAATTGTTTGGATAATCGCTGTAAGCCCCTTATCACGCTCAATTACCAAGTCAGCTACAGATCTGCCGTCTGCTTCTTCTGAGCAACCATCTACAACTGCATTTCTGAGATCTTCAGTTAATTCTGGAGCCTTTAATCTTGTCCAAGGGGATTCAAGCGAAGGTCCGAAATGGTCAAGCATATGAGCCATACCCCCCTCACCTCCGGCCAAATGGAATGTAAGCATCGGTCCCATTAAAGCCCATCTCAGACCGGGTCCGGCAGTAATGGATAGATCCAATTGTTCTACGGTTGCCTCTCCGTTAGCTACCATATGTAAGGCTTCACGCCACATTGCTTCTTGAAGTCGATCAGCTATAAAACCGTCAATTTCTTTCTCGAGGCGTAGCACCGTTTTTCCAGAATTCGAATAAATGTTTTCAGCCTTGTCCATGGTAGATACTGAGGTTTGAGGTCCTGCCACAAGCTCTACAAGTGGAAGTAGATAAACAGGGTTAAATGGATGCCCTACCACTACACGTTCCGGTGCTACTGAACACTCTGATGCCAGATCGCTAACTAAATAACCCGAGGTTGACGATGCTATTACACAATCAGAGGTACAAGCTTTATCAATTGTCGAAAGGAGTTCTTGTTTTAGTTCAAGTCGTTCAGGAGAACTTTCTTGAACTAATGAACAGTTTTCAACAGCTTCTTCGATTGTTTTATGGAAAATCACGAGATCTGGAGAAGCTCCGTTTGCTAGACCCAGTTTTTCCATTGATGGCCAAGCCTGTTCAATCGTTCTTTTAAAAAGATCTTCTGATTTTGAATCAGGATCCCAGGCATGCACCTCGATACCTTGGCCAGAAAAATGTGAAGCCCAACCGCAACCTATTACACCCATGCCTATACAGGCGATTGATTCATTCATAAGAAAATTGTAAAAATGCTAAGCGTTATCATTTTAGATTCAGTGTTTCTCGAGCGTCATCTGGTGATTGGATTGAAGCTCCCATTAGTTCGATAATTTTTACAGCTTTTTCGACCAGATCTGCATTTGTAGCTAGTACACCTTTTTCTAGGTACAAATTGTCTTCAAGTCCGACCCTTACGTGACCTCCAAGCATCACTGATTGTGCGACCATTGGCATTTGCATAGCCCCTAAACCAAAAGAGGTAAATTCTGCGCCTTCTGGTAGCCGGTTGATCATTGCATTAAGTATCCCAATATCCATAGGAGTTCCGTATGGTATGGAGAGACATAGTTGGATCCAGAAAGGAGGGTCGAGTAGACCTTCATTGATCATTGTTTCAGCAAACCAAAGATTTCCAGTATCAAAAATTTCCAGTTCAGGACGTACACCTAGATTTCTAACTTTTTGGGTCATTTCTCTGAGCATTTCTGGAGTCGAGATATAAACCTCATTAGTGTCACCAAAGTTCAGTGAGCCGCAGTCCAGTGAACAAATCTCAGGTCGTATTCTTTCTACATGCTGTAATCTTTCTTGCGCTCCCACAAGATCTGTTCCTTCTCCAAAATCCATTGGGTCGCTGTCAGGACCGATGACCAAATCGCCTCCCATGCCGGCAGTTAAGTTAATTATCACCTCACTGTCTTTTTCCCTTATTCTGTTAACCACTTCTTCGTAGTAGTCGGGATTTCTTGATCCTTTTCCAGTTTCTGGGTCTCTAACATGGCAATGGACGATTGCGGCACCCGCTTTCGCAGCTTCGAGTGCAGAAACTGCGATTTGCTCAGGAGTTACCGGGACGTTTTCACTCTTGTCGGTTGTATCACCTGCACCAGTTATTGCACATGTGATAATTACATTTCTATTCATTTCCCCCCTCTGCTTTAAGATTCTCAGGTTAAAAACGGAATATGAGCAATTTGCTAGAGAATAGCTTCGAAACGTGGTCTTTTGTTTGTCAAAGGCATAGAAAAAGTAATTTTATGAATGATTTGACAATAGTGTTTATTTAAACATTGCTGTGTATTTGGAGGAAAATTGTGACCGCTCGTGGTAGAACAGTCAAAGTTTTTACCGAAAAAATAGAATCTGGGAAAAGTCAGCGAGTTCCAGATGAAGTGATTGTTGAAGAGCCGATCTCTATACGACTTAACGGAGAACTCATAGGTACTACTATGCGGACTCCGGGAAATGATTTTGAACTCGCAGCAGGATTTTGCCTAACTGAAGGACTACTTCATGACGTGAAGATTAAATCGATCAGATATTGCGGACAATCAAGTGCATTAGAAGCGGAATTCAATGATGTAACTGTAGATGTAGATGGTTCTGTTTCGAAGCCAGTATCGAGACTTGGACCTGCTTCGTCTTCATGTGGAATTTGTGGAGTAGAGGCCATTGAAAATCTGTTGAAGTCTTTAGAGCCTTTAACCTCAGAAGCTTTTGATACAAATATTCTTACTTCAGTCGCTTACAACATTCAAAAAGAACAAGATCTTTTTGGAGCAACTGGCTCTGTTCATGCCGCAATGGCTTTTGATCGATCAGGTAAGAGCATTGTTGTTCGCGAAGATATAGGTCGACATAATGCCGTTGACAAGATCGTAGGACATTTATATTTGGAGGATTCTTTACCGGCAAACGAGATGGGTCTTTGGGTTAGTGGTAGAGCATCTTTTGAGATGGTTCAGAAAGCCTGGGCAGCAGGTTTTGCTTGTTTGATTGCTGTTAGTGGACCTTCAGCGCTTGCGGTGGATACTGCTAAGGCAGCAGGATTGCAACTAGGTGGTTTTGCTCGTGGGGACCGGATCAATCTTTATTCTTAGAGTTAGATCAAGCTAGTTTCCGTAGACTCTAAGAATGGATTTAGCATCGAAACCATCAGAGGGGCTAGGGGTTCTTCATCTTTTCTGCAAGTATCAAAGTTCGGTAGATGCAGAGAAACTCAAAAAAACGGTTTCAGAAACTCTTGACAAAGGTTTACAAGTTGTTGTTGTCGTGATGCTAGGGCACAAGGCAGATTTGGCATTGATGGTCTTAGGGGAAGATCTTTGGGATCTAAGGGATTTTCAAAGTTCAGTAGATTCTGCTGGCCTAAAAATCGTAGATAGCTATTTTTCATTAACTGAAATCTCTGAATATGCTGCAGGCGTTCCAGAGGAAATGAAGCAAGCCCGTCTTTACCCAAAGCTTCCCCCTGAGAATAAAACAGCTTGGTGCTTTTACCCGATGTCTAAGCGCCGTGACCCGGAGGCCAACTGGTACACACTTCCTTACGAACAGCGATCAGCCCAAATGCACGAGCATGGACGTTCAGGTAGAAATTTCGCTGGCCGTGTTTTGCAGGTAGTTACAGGATCTACTGGTGTTGATGATTACGAGTGGGGAGTGACATTATTCGCAGAGAATCCTGATGATCTCAAAGAAGTCGTCTACACGATGCGATTCGATGAGGCATCAGCCGTTTATGCAGACTTTGGTCCCTTTTATACAGGGATGGTTTCTGACATTCACGATGCTTTGGATCGTTTGGCTAATGGGTGACGAATTTATTATTGAATGCGATTCTGACGAAATAACATCTAATCCGATCTCAGTTGTAGCGTTTGTTCCTGATTTAATGGATCAGTCAAAATTACGTTTGGCGATGCCAGACATCTGTTTCGTTAAAGAAGTCTCTGAACTTATTGGTGCAGAGGTCGACCTTGTGGTAGTCGACTTGTCCAAATCAGAAGTTTTGGAAGCATTACATCAGATTGAAGCCAAAATTTTAGGCTTTGCTTCTCATGTCGATAAAGAAGTTATTTCTTTAGCTGAAGAAGCCGGTTGTGAAAAAGTGTTTCCAAGGTCGAAGTTTTTCCGCGATTTCGATTCTCTTGTTAACGGCGTATTAAAACTGAACTAACAGCGTATTAAAACACGTTTTCCTGCGATTTGGCAGAGAAGTTCGAAGTATTCTTTTTTCAGTCTTGTTTGTGTTTTTGTTCAAAGGAGGTCACAAATGAATTCTGGAGATTATGCATGGATGCTCATATCAACCGCCTTAGTGGTTTTCATGATTCCTGGTTTAGCACTTTTTTATGGAGGTATGACAAGAAGCAAAAACGTTCTGAACATGTTCATGATGAATATGTACTGTGTGGGCATAGTTCCCATCATTTGGGTGCTGCTTGGTTACTCAATAGGAAATAGTCCCGATGGAAACGGATTCTTTGGAGGGGAGTGGATAGGAAATTTTGATTACGTTGGTTTAAAGGGACTAAGTGGAGATGCAGAAAGTCTAATTTTTGTTGCTTTTCTTATGACATTCGCTGCGATTACACCAGCCTTGATATCAGGAGCAGTAGCTGACCGTTTAAAGTTTTCAGCTTGGGTAGTTTTCGTACCGATCTGGTTATTGATTGTTTACTGTCCTGCGACTTATTGGGTTTACAGCGGTTGGCATGATGGCAACGGAGCACTTGATTTCGCTGGTGGTACTGCTATTCATTTAAATTCTGGAGTAGCCGCTTTAGCTTTTGTATTGGTTTTAGGGAAGAGAAGAGGTTGGCCTAAAGAAGCATCTCCTCCTCACAATATGCCTATGGTTTTAATTGGAACAGCAATTCTTTGGTTTGGATGGTTTGGATTTAACGCAGGTTCTGCAGGAGCTGCAAATGGTCAAGCTGTTCAAGCTCTTCTAAATACTTTTGTTGCAGCATCAGCAGGATTGATTGGCTGGCTTGTAGTAGAAAAATTGAAAGGTGGGCACGCCACTTCTTTAGGCATGGCATCAGGAATCGTTGCCGGGCTTGTGGCTATCACACCTGCTGCTGGATTCGTAGGCGGATTGGCGAGCATAGTATTTGGTTTTGTTGCCGGAGCAGTCTGTTATTTTGCCATCTCACTGAAAAATCGCTTTGGCTATGATGACAGTTTGGATGTAGTCGGTATTCATGGTGTAGGAGGACTAACTGGAGGACTCTTACTAGGGCTTTTCGCTGATTCGAGTGTAATTCCTGATGGGGATTTTGATGACGGACTATTCTTTGGTGGAGGTATGGAACTACTACTTGATCAGGTAGTGGCGATGTTGTCAGTAATCGGTTTATCTTTTGTTGCAACTTTGGTAATAGTAAAAATCATTGATGTCACAATTGGGCTTAGAGTTGAAAGTGAGATTGAGCAAATTGGTTTGGATCGAGCTTTACATGCAGAATCGGCTTATAACGATTAGAACTTTCAATAAATGAAAGGTCTCTCTATTGATGACCTGCTTTTGGAAGGTTCCATAACGGGATCAATTTTTTGTGCAGATCTAACGAAACGGGTTGATCAATTTATAGAAGAGATTTTTGACGAGGCAGGTTCCCCATCTGAGATAGCTGTTTGTGCGATAGGAGGTTATGGAAGAAAAGAACTATGTCCCGGAAGTGATATTGATGTTTTATTAATACATCATCAATTAGTTGACATTCTGCCCATCGCTGAAAAAATCTGGTACCCATTGTGGGACGCAGGCTTAAAACTTGGACATCAAGTAGGTACACAAGAAGAGATTCTTAATCTCGCAGAGTCGAACCTTGAAACGGCAACAAGTTTATTATCATCACGAGCTATTGCCGGCGACAATCAGATTGTTGATGCATTAGCTAAAAAAGCTCAAGATCAATGGATTGAAAGATTCCATAAATATCTGAAAGAGCTTGGATCAACAGTTGAAGATCGCTACGCGCAATATGGAGAGGTTGCTTTCCTTTTAGAACCTGAATTAAAGCAAGGAAGAGGAGGATTAAGAGACGCTCACATTTTGCAATGGATGGAAATTGCAGAACCAATTTTGATTGCCTCTGAATCAACAGTTCTTCTCGATGCGGTGGAAACGCTTTTATCAGTGCGTGTGGAACTACACAGAGTAACTGGAAAACGCTCAGATCGACTTTTGTTGGAACTTCAGGATGAGGTAGCTGAACAACTCAAATATAAAAACGCTGACGAATTGATGGGTGCTGTTGCAAATGCAGCAAGAGTAATAACGTGGACAGGAGACGGTGCTGCAAGACGTATTGAGCGGATTAGACAGTCAAGACCTATCAGAAAATCTCTAAATAGGTTACGCAACAAAGAGATTGGTCCAGATCTTGATTTAGACACCGGCCGGCTCGGACTAGCAAAAAAAGCTGATACAACAGATCCATTTTTGCCTTTAAGAGCTGCTGTTGCTGCAACAAAATGTGGCGCTTATTTGGAAAGAGCCTCTTTGGAAAAGTTGGCAGAAAGTAAAACAGAAATTCCGCAGATTTGGCCTGAAGAAGCAAAGGAATTATTCATTGAACTTTTAATGTCTGGTCCTGATGCAGTTCCGGTGATTGAAGATTTAGATCAGTACGGATTATTCGCGCATCTTATTCCAGAGTGGGAATTTTGCCGGTCAAAACCCCAGAGAAACGCTTATCACCGATTTACAGTTGACCGTCACCTATTAGAAACAGTTTCAGTGGCTGCAGGATTAACAGCAACTGTATCTCGACCAGATCTATTGGTTCTAGGAGCTTTGCTACATGACATTGGTAAAGGTCATCCGGGCGACCATACGGAAATAGGAATGCAATTAGTCGAGGTTATTGCCAAAAGAATGGGTTATGAAAAAAGTGATATTGAATTGTTGGTTGGCATGATTGAACATCATCTTCTTCTACCAGATGTAGCTACAAGGCGTGACCTTGATGACGATGGGACAATTAAATCTGTTGCAAGTTCAGTAAAAACGATTTCTCTACTTTCTCTTTTAGATGCACTCACTGAAGCTGATTCAATTGCAACAGGTTCCTCTGCTTGGAGTGCTTGGAAAGCTGACCTTGTGAGGGAGTTGGTAGCACGCGTCCAGTATGTTTTATTGGGCGGCAAGATTGATGATGTTATTGAAGCTACTTTCCCTAATCAGGAACAACTTGACACGATGATTGCTGGGGAGGAAGTTCTATCGGGTGACCAATTTGAATTGACTGTGATAACGAATGATAGACCTGGTGTATTTTCAAAAATTGCAGGTGTCTTGGCACTCAATGGGCATGATGTAATAGGCGCGGATGCATTTTCAGAAGGAGGGAGAGCTCTATCGGTTTTCTCAGTTGCTGAAAAATCTTATGAAATTCCAAAATGGGAAGAGATTTCTCAACAAGTGCGACTTGCATTAGATGGCCGGCTGGCACTAGCAGCTCGGCTTGGTGAACGCTCACGGATTTATACTTCGGTTTCCACTAGTGCGAAACCTTTCGAACCGAAAGTTGAAGTAGATAATTTGACGTCTGATTTTGCAACAGTCTTGGAGGTAAGTTGTCCTGATGGTGTGGGGGTTCTTTATCGTATTACGAGAGCTTTCGCTGAACTTGATCTGAATATTGTTAGGGCTAGAGTGCAAACTCTTGGTTCAGATGTTGTTGACGCATTTTATGTACTTGATGCGAAAGGGAGAAAAATCCAAGATCTCGATCATCTGAAAGAAATCGAATTGGCAGTTTTGCGCTGGTTAACCACTGATTTATAAATTTTGATGTGGCTAATCGTTCTTATTGCTCTACTTTAGTTGTATGTCTGAAACGCCTTCAGAATTAGTAACCAAACAGGATCGGGGGATCCTTAATGGAAAGGGACACCTAGGTGAGTGAAGAAGAGAACCGTTTCGAAGAAGCGGCGATTGAGGCAGAATTCGAGACCGGATACCGTGAAGAAACTCGTGAAGAAGCTCGTCGTGGAGTTGTTATCCGTCTTTTCCGTATCGCTTCGGGATCGTTGATAACAGTTCTTGGCATCATTTTGATACCGCTGCCTGGGCCCGGTTTGTTGGTTGTCGCTATCGGTCTCGGTATTCTCAGCAGAGATGTCGCCTGGGCGGACCGCCTTCTTCAAACAGTGCGACGACGCTTACCAAGCGATAGCGACGGTCGGTTACCGAGATCTAGTATTGCTACCATGGTTGTTCTTGCATTAGCGGGGATAGCTTTTTCAGTTTGGATGTTATTCCTGAGCTGATTTACAAATTTTTTGTGATGAATCGTTCGTATTGCTCTACCTTGGTTATATGTCTGAAATGCCTTCAGAAGAAACGACTAAGCAAGACCTATTGAGATGGGCGGAGACCATCTCAGGTATTGCTAGAACAGGACTTGGTTTTACTGAAGTTTTATATGAACGCGAACGGTATGAAGAGATTCTAAAAGTGGCTGCAGATATTAAGCAGCGTGCTCAAGGGAACGGGTTAAATTCTGATGAATTATATGAAAGTTGGATTGATTCAGTAATTGAGGGAACACCAGGTTATGTGACACCAAAAGTAACTGTTGGTGCTGTTGTAGGTAATGAGGATGGGGAGATTCTACTTATTCAGAGAGCGGATTCAGGAAGATGGCTTTATCCAACTGGTTGGGCTGATGTTGGTTATTCAGCGTCAGAAGTGGTGGTTAAGGAGGTAGCAGAAGAGACTGGTATCGAATGTGAAGTCCTTAAACCTATTTCGATTCTTGATGGTATGAGACTGGGTTTTACTGGGATACCTCTATATTCACTTGTTTTCCTTTGTCGAAAGACTGGAGGAGTTTTAAAACCTCATCCTTTAGAGTGTCGTGACGTTGGGTTTTTCAGTGAAGATTCATTACCAGAAGGAACTGTTTCACCTCAAAGATGGGCTTCTCATGCATTTGCAGCTATCAGGGGTGAAAATGTAGAAGTTATGTTCGATGAGCCTCGCAATCCAGTTTGGTTAGGCGAGAATGATTAAAAGACTTTTTAGAAGTCTTAAATAATTCTGAGAATTTTATGTTTGCCCAGTCTGGTTCCTGAGAAAGTCTTCAACTTCGCTTACCAACAATTCAGGATTGCTATTTTGTTCTTCGACTTCTGATTGATTGTCAAAATCTTCTTCAAGCTGATTCACGTATTCGGATGTATCCATATCTTCTGCAACTAGTTCATTTATTTGCCTTTCGTAGGCTGCGGAAGCTATTTCTAAATCGGTACATGCAATTCCTATTTGAAGTACCTCCGCTAATCTTTCAACCAATGCAAGAGCTGCTTTAGGGGAGTTCGCTCCTGAAACATACGAAGGGACACCAGCCCATAACGACATACTAGGTATCCTTTTTTCACGTAGAACACTATTTATAACTCCTACTATTCCCGTGGGTCCTTCATATGTAGAAGGTGGAAGATTTAGTCTCTGTGCTAGATCAGAATCATCCGAGGATCCAAAAACTTTTACAGGTCTGCTATGAGGTATATCAGTTAGAAGTGAACCGAGAGTCACCACCATGTGGCTTTCGATTGTTGAAGCTATTTCTATTATTTGATCCGTGAATGTTCTCCAGCGAAGTTGTGGTTCATGTCCGCGAATAATTACTAGATCGTTTTTAGACTCAAACATTTTAGCTACATATATTTTTGTAGCTGGCCAGATTATTTCACGTTGTTCATCAGGTATCTCAATTACCGGACGAGAAATTGTAAAGTCAAAAAATTCTTCTGATTCTATAGTTCCAATTTTTACTGCATCGAAACGGTCTTGGAAATATTTAACTGCACTTGTGGCAGCTTCACCTGCATCATTCCAACCTTCAAAAGCAGCTATTACTACAGGGCTGCTCAGACCTTCTAAAAGTTCCTCGTTTTTCCATTGAATAAATTTTGAAGCCATTGAAACGGAGGCTATCGGATATGAGCTCGCGCGCGACCCAACATTTGTAATCTAAGCTTGTATCAGATGACTGAAAAAAATATTGAAATTCGAGAAATAGCAAAAGTAGACGATGACCTCATTGCGGCTATGAACCTTTTGATTCCGCAGTTATCTAACTCTAGTCCGCCTCCTGATCGTTCAGCTTTGGAAGAGATAGTTGCTTCTGACTCTTCAATACTTATTTCTGCTTATATTGATGGTGCAATAGTCGGCTCTTTAACTTTGATCATTTTTACTATCCCAACTGGTAAAAGAGCTTGGATTGAAGATGTTGTTGTTGATGAAAAGTGTCGCAATGAAGGTATAGGTGAAGCTTTAAATCAAGAGGCGATAAACATTGCTAGACGTTCTGGAGCTAAAACTGTGGACTTAACTTCACGTCCGTCGCGCGAAGCTGCAAATCGTCTTTACAGTCGGTTGGGTTTCGTTCAACGAAATACAAATATTTACAGGTTTGAAATTTAGATCAAATCTGAAAGATTTTTCAATTAGCTGATTTGGGAAGCTCTATACCAGTAGGTGTAGTTTTTGTAAAAGGAATCATTAAGGGGTTAGATAATGGCACATCAAGTAAAAGGGGTTGTTGCTAAAAGCAAGGGAGAGCCTGTTTCAATTGAAACGATTGAAGTTCCCAATCCTGGCTCTGGGGAGGTTCTGATTGACGTGAAAGCGTGCGGAGTCTGCCACACGGATTTGCATTACAGAGAAGGAGCTATCAATGACGAGTTTCCATTTTTGTTGGGTCATGAAGCAGCGGGCCTTGTAGAAGAAGTTGGTGAAGGTGTTACTGATTTAAAGCCAGGTGATTTTGTGATCCTTAATTGGCGAGCTGTGTGTGGACATTGCAGATCTTGCCGAAGGGGTCGACCATGGAATTGTTTTTCGACTCATAATGCAACGCAGAAAATGAAACTCGATGGCAAAGAACTTTCACCAGCTTTAGGTATCGGGGCATTTGCTGAGAAAACTCTTGTTGCAGCAGGACAAGCTACAAAAGTCAACCCTGAAGCCAAACCTGAAGTAGCCGGACTTATAGGTTGTGGGGTTATGGCTGGTTTAGGGGCTGCAATGAATACTGGGCAGGTTAGTCGCGGAGACTCAGTTGCAGTTTTTGGTTGCGGAGGTGTAGGTGATGCTGCAATTGAAGGTTCACGCTTGGCAGGGGCTCACACCATAATTGCTGTTGACATAGATCCAACGAAACTTGAATGGGCCAAAGGATTTGGAGCCACTCACACTATTGATTCATCAAAAGTTGATCCAGTCGAGGCGATCAGGGAAATAACAGACGGCAATGGGGTTGATGTAGCAATAGAAGCTATAGGTCTTCCAATTACTTATGAACAAGCTTTTTATTCTCGCGACCTAGCAGGAACAGTTGTACTCGTTGGAGTTCCAAACCCTGAAATGAAAATCGAACTCCCTATGATTGAAATTTTCGGTAGAGGTGGCACCTTGAAATCTTCTTGGTATGGAGATTGTTTACCTTCGCGTGATTTTCCTATGCTTATTGATCTCTATTTACAAGGGCGTCTTGAACTTGATCGTTTTGTTTCAGAAACAATTGGTTTAGATGAAGTAGAAGAAGCCTTTCACAAAATGGAACGTGGAGAGGTTCTTCGTTCTGTGGTCATACTGTAGTAATCAAGTAAAGTGCGTTGGTTAATAGTTGGTCATGGAAAAATAACTGCGAATTTCATAGAAGCCGCACGTGGGATAGGCCATGAGATTGTCGCTGTTGCAGGACGAAATTCTAAAAGAGTTTCATCATTCGCAAATGTAAATGGAATAGAGAAATCAGGAGAAGACTTACTTATTCTTTCAGAAGGAGTGGATGCGGCTTATATAGCAACACCTCACACTGAACACTGCAACGGAGCTATAACTCTTTTAGAAAAAGGAGTGCCTGTTCTATGTGAGAAACCTTTGGCGGTAAATCGTAGACAAGTCGACAAGATGCTTGACGCAGCAAAAAAAAGCAACACTTTCCTGATGGAAGCAATGTGGACCAGACACTTGCCGATTTACGAAGAGGTTATAGGTTTGATCAATAAGGGTCTGATTGGTCAACCAAAACTTGTTGATGCGTCACTAGGTTTCAATTCGCCTTATGACTCTGAATCTAGATTATGGAACCCAGAACTTGCAGGAGGGAGCCTGTTGGACGTTGGGATTTATCCGTTAACACTTGCAGATTTGATATATGGAACTACACCAGAGAAGGTTTTCGCCTTAGCTGAACTTTCTCAAGATGGTGTTGATGCTCATCTTGCTATTACATTGCAGTATAAAAATTCGGCTCTTGCGACACTTGGGTCAGCTATTAATCTTTCCTTACCCAACGGGGCAACCATTCTTGGTGAATCGGGATCTATTGAAATACCTTATTTTTGGTGTGCGCAGAAAGCTTTTATTATAAAAGGCTCAGAGAAAAGTGAGATTCTTAGTCCACATGAGATAAATGGATTCGAATATCAAATTCGTGAAATGGATAGATGTCTATCAGAAGGCTTAATTCAGAGTCCGAAAGTTACTTGGGAGTGCTCTCTTTCAATTGCTCAGCTAATGGACAATATTCGATCTGAAATTGGTGTTAGTTATCCGGCAGATTGTGAGGAAAATGATGGAATATAGAGACATTCCAGGAATTCGAATTCCTCTCTCACAAATCATCCAAGGGGCTACAACTCTTTTCGGAGATGAAACTGTTTCTCAGTGGGAAGATTTACTTGATGATGTAATGGATGTGGGCATAAACGCTTTCGATACGGGACTTGTGTACGCAGATCAGGACGGTACTTGTGATGAACGGCTAGGAAGGTGGATTAATGAGCGAAATGTTCGCGACAAAGTCATTGTTATTGGTAAAGGCTGCCATCCTGGACCTCCTAATTGGGAAGAGTCTCGTGTTTTACCGGAATATGTAGGAGTGGATATAGAAAAAACATTAGATCGTATGGGAACTGACTATTTAGATCTTTGGCTTTTTCACCGTGATAATGAAGAAGTGCCACTTGATGAACTCGTAGATGCAGTGGACAAACAAATTTCTGCCGGTTTAATCGACACATGGGGAGTTTCCAACTGGAGCATTAAGCGATTTTCAAATGCTCTAGATGTGTCAAAGAAAAATTCTTGGGTTAAACCGGAAGTTTTCAGTCCGCATTTGTCTCTAGTTGTTCAAGAACAACCTCCATGGGAAGCAGTAACGAGCATCGCAGGAAATAATGCACGTGATGATAGAGAATGGTTAAAAGATAATCAGATTCCAGTTTTAGCATGGTCGACTTTGGCTGGTGGTTATTTAACCTCTGCAATAGAACTTGAAACAATGCTGACGCCAAATTCTCAGTTGCATGCCGAGACAGCTCGGTGTTACCACTCAGAGGCAAACTGGTTGCGACGTGAACGTGCAATTGAATTAGCAGCAAAGAAAGACTGCACACTTGAACAGATAGCAGTTTCATGGGTTCTACATGCTGATTTTCCAACACACGCACTGTGTGCTTCACGTAGTAAGGCTGAAGCTTCCCATAATGTCGCTTCCGCTGATATAAAAATTTCTGCAAGTGAAAGAGTTTGGTTGGAAAGCGGTGAGATTATTGAATGAGAAAAAAGTTCGAGAACGGAACATAGATGTTTTAAAAACTGCAATTTCTTCTATTGGAGGTGGAAATAGTGAAATATTTTCCAATCTATATACAGATGACTGGGTTCTTGAACTTCCATATAGTGAACCACCCAAAGTCCTAAAAGGGATAGATGAAATTCTTGCTTACTTAAAGCCACAAATGGGCAAACTTGAATTTACTCTCACACTCACAGAAATCTTCGAGTGTGTTGATCCGAATTTGCTAATAGCGGAATACGTTAGCGAAGGCCGATCCACTATAACTGACAAGCCTTATCGGAATTCTTACATAGGTTTGTGGAGGTTTCATGAAGGCAAGATTTGTGGAGTTAAAGAATATTTGAACCCATTAATCGCTACCGAAGCCAACAACCCTTCGGGTAAATGAAAATGGAAAAGAAATTAGAACGATTAAGAAATGGAGACATTTTTGAGGATCTGATTCATGCTTGGAAAAGATTAGGTCGGCTTGTATACAACGACACAGCAACGGATCCTCAATCATTGGAAAGAGCAACAGGGTTATTGTATATGACCCGTTACTTGGCAGCAGGCGCCACACTAGCAATGGAACTAAACGATCCTGAATATCCATATTTTGATCGTTGGGCAGACAGGTCATATTCTTGGGGAATCGACTCCCCAGACGGCTTGTATTCGTTTGCCTGCATTAGTGGAGATTCGACATATCGTATTTTCGGAAATCGCGGTACAGCACACCAATTTGATATTGAGGTTCATTCTCCACATTTCGCAAACGCCCCAAATTATAAAAGAACTGGGAATTTAGGATTTGCTGACATAAAGACTGAACTAGATGGAAGTGTGGAAATAATTCTCAGTCCTGAACCTCCTCCAGATGAAAATAAACATAATTGGATACAACTAGCACCTGATGCCGAGTCAATTTGCATAAGACAGTTTTTTTATGACTGGGAAAATGAACAGAAAGCAGAACTGCTAATTGAAAAAGTTGATGCCCAATATCCACCTCCGCCTGAAAAACCTGAAGCCATAGTCAACAAGGCAGAGCTTTTAATCAAATGGCTTGATGAAGCTGGAACATTTTGGGATGAGGTTATTCGTACCTTTATGAATAAACCAAATACAGTTACATTTTTAAACCCAGATGAAAGTGACTGGGGTGGCCATGGAGGTCTTTCATATGGAATGGGGTCGATAGAAATAGCTCAAAATGAAGCCGCACTCCTAGAAGTAACACCGCCAGATTGCCATTTTTGGGGTTTTCAGCTTGGAAGTATCTACTGGGAGTCAATGGATTGGTGGCGAAGGCAGACCTCATTGAATGGTTTTCAGGCAAAATGTGATTCTGATGGTGTTTTTCGTTGCGTCATTTCAGCCAAAGATCCAGGTGTTTGCAACTGGCTTGACACTGCTGGTTATTCACAGTTGACAATAATGGGCCGTTGGTTGCATGCTCGCGATTTTCCACAACCGACAATCAAAGTTTTACCGTTTGAGGAAATTGACAGCTATCTTCCGGAAAATACTCAAAGAGTCAATGCGGATGAAAGAAGTGAGATTATTAGAAATCGAAATTTGGCAGCCCAGAAGATTTTAGGTCTTTGATTCCGCTTTGGGTTACACCTATATCATCAAGCTAAAGTTCATCAGGGGGTAATTGTGAAAAGTTTATTATTCGCAACTTGTTGTACTCTTATGTTGTTTTTTTCTGCTTGCGGCGGAGAAGAGAAAGAAGCCGCTCCGACTGTGACTGTGGCTCCGACTACGACTGTGGCTCCGACTACAACAACAGCCGCACCTATTATTCTCACAGATTCATTTCGAGGCGTAACAGCTGAGACAATAAAAGTCGGTTTCACATCAATCGATTTCGAGCTCTTTAATGAGCAATTTCCCGGATTAAATCTGACCTATGCAAATTATCCGCCAATGGTCGATGTTCTGGTGGAAGATCTAAACGCAAGAGGCGGCATTCTAGGAAGGGAAGTAGAGATAATCCATCGTTTGTTCCTACCGGTCGGACCTTTAACAGCGGAGGTTGCATGTGTTGAATTAACAGAAGATGAAGAAGTTTTCGCTGTATTAAATGGCTTCGCTGGTCCTGGAGCTGAGGGCGTCAATGAATGTTTTGCAGATACTTATGAAACTATTCTTGTAGGAGCAAAACCTACAATTGAACAGTTAGAGCGGGCACGTGCATCTTGGATAACTAGTGATATGAATCTCAGTAGGAGAGGACGAGCTTTTGTTAGTCTTTTAAGACAAACAGGCAGCCTTGAAGAACTTGGGAGAATAATGATTTGGGGTGCAGATCCAGAATCTGAACCTGTAATGGCTGAAGTAAAAGAGTTGCTTGAAGCAGAAGGTGTTTCGGTTCCAATTGTCACATCGAATGAAAATACTGGAGATGAAACAGCGACAATAGCCTTCCTAGAGGTGGTTCTCGAAAAGGCAAGAAGCGAAGATGTCTCTACAATTTGGTTCGTAGGGGAAGCCATTTATGCAATGGAATACCTGTTTGGTTTAGGAGATGAATTTAATTTGTTGTTGCATAATGGTGATTCTCTTAATATGTGGTCTCAGGAACCACCTCCAGAAATTGAGAATTCTGGTTTAATCCTTACGAACAAAGCCTTTGATAGTCGCGAAGATCCTTCCTTTGCACATTGTATGGATCTTGTTGAAGAGGCACTTGAAATTGAAGTGAGACCTCCTGATCAACTTGGACCGGAAGACACAAATTATTGGCCTGGCACAGCAGGGTCATGTCAGTTCTTATCTTTATTCGAAACAGTGGCAACTGCCGCTGGTCCGGATTTAACTAACGAAACCTTTGCACAAGCAGCTGCCACTATGGGCAGTTTTTCCTTGCCAGGTTATGAATATGTCTCACTTGGGTCCGACAAGTTTGATGCAAGAGATTCGTTGATTTTAGGACGGTGGAATAAAGAAGAAGAGCAATGGGAGGCTATTTCTGAGGAAATTAACACCTCAGAATAAGACTCAGATTGGCAGAAATAATTAGCTTTATGTCTCAACGCGGTTAAGCCGTCTTTGACTTTTGTTAGGGTAGAAATCCACTAGGAAGTCCAAGCATTGGGAGTTGGCATATGGATGAGAAAAAAGAATTTCGGACTATGTCAGGTGTTCCAGTAACCTCTGTTTACGGAGAAGGACCATTACCTGGTGAGTTCCCATATACACGTGGAATTCATTCAGGCATGTACAGAGACCGGTTGTGGACAATGCGTATGTTCGCCGGTTTTGGAACAGCAGAAGACACGAATGCGCGTTTTAAAGATCTTCTACGTGCCGGAGGCACGGGGCTTTCAACAGCTTTCGATATGCCAACTCTTATGGGTCGTGATTCTGACGATGAATGGTCACTAGGTGAAGTAGGGCGCGCTGGTGTGGCAGTAGACACTCTCGATGACATGATTGACCTTTTTGCTGATATTGATTTGGGTCAAGTATCTACATCAATGACAATTAACGGACCTGCAGCAATTCTTCTCGCAATGTATGTGGCAGTTGCAGAACAAGGTGGGGTAGAAAGATCGAAGCTTAATGGGACACTCCAGAATGACATACTTAAGGAATATCAGGCTCAAAAAGAATATATTTTCCCACCCCGACCATCTGTTCGCTTAGTAAGTGATGTCGTCAGTTTCACAGCTAATGAGATGCCACGTTGGAATCCGATCTCAATATCTGGATATCACATTAGAGAGGCTGGTTCTACGGCTGCACAAGAGTTAGCTTTCACTTTGGCTAATGGATTTGCATATGTAGAAGCAGCGCAAGCAGCTGGTTTAAATGTAGATGACTTTGCACCCCGACTTAGTTTCTTTTTTAACAGCCATTCAGATTTCTTTGAAGAGATAGGGAAATTTCGTGCAGCAAGAAGAATCTGGGCGAGGTGGTTGCGTGATCGTTATGGAGCAAAAGATGAACGTAGTCACAAACTTCGTTTCCATACACAAACTGCTGGAGTGTCGCTAACAGCTCAGCAACCTGAAATAAATATTGCGCGTGTTGCTATACAGGCATTGGCAGGTGTCATAGGTGGGACTCAGAGTTTGCATACAGATAGCTACGACGAAGCTCTAGCTTTGCCAACTGAAGATGCAGCAAGAATTGCTTTACGAACACAACAGATTGTTGCTCACGAAACAGGTGTAACCAATGTTGCTGATCCTTTGGGAGGGTCAGATTATGTTGAGTGGATGACAGACGAAATGGAACGACAAGCTGAGGAAATTTTCAAACACCTGGAAGAATTAGGCGATGGCTCAATCCTTGAAGGTGTCTATGTCGGAATAGAAAACGGTTGGTTTGTTGGAGAAATAGCAGATGCTGCATACAGGTTTGAACGTGAAGTAAACAGTGGTGAGCGTTTAATAGTAGGTGTAAATTCTTTCACAGAGGGTGGAGATGAAGACATCGACTTATTAAGTATTGACCCTGGAACTGAAGATATTCAACTTAAGAGATTGGCAGAAATAAAACAGTCAAGAGATAGTGACTTAGTTGAAAAAGCATTAAGCAGACTCTCGGCAGAAGCAGTTGATTCTGAAATAAATCTTATGCCAGCAATAATTGAAGCGGTGAAAGTTAGAGCGACAGAAGGTGAGATTGTGAGAGCACTCGAATCAGTATTTGGAACCTATGTAGAAAAGGCATTCGTATGAACAAAAAAGAAAATGCACCGATACGAATTGTTCTTGCAAAATTAGGTTTAGACGGGCATGACAGGGGTTTAAAAGTTGTAGCGAGAATGTTGAGAGATGCTGGGATGGAAGTTGTTTATTTAGGTTTAAGACAGACAACTGAAATGGTTGTGACAGCAGTCGAACAGGAAGATGCAGATGTTGTAGGTATATCTATGCATAACGCAGGACACTTAACGCTGGCGCCTCGGATAGTTAAAGCTTTAGAGGACGCTGGTCTTGACGTTCCAGTCATTGTGGGAGGAATAGTTCCTGAAAATGATCTAGAAGCTATGGCTGAAGCAGGAGTGGCTGGAGTTTTAGGCCCTGGTGCTTCAGCTGAAGATGTAGCTACATGTGTTCGTGAGGCAGTGGCCACCCGTGGCGAGTGAAGACTCAACGTTAATTTCGCTTGTAGAAAAGGCCAGTGAGGGTGACAGACGCTCAGTTGGCCGGCTTTTAACACTAGTGGAAAGAGGGGGTGAGTCTGCAGAACAGGTTGCAGAGTCAACTCATACTCTTTCTGGAAAATCCCATGTTATAGGTATCACCGGAGCTCCTGGAGCTGGAAAGTCGACCCTTACAGCTTGTTTGGCTAGGGATTTAGCGGTTTCTGGCTACAAACCTGCAGTGTTAGCAGTTGACCCATCATCACCTTTGACCGGAGGAGCAATTCTTGGTGATCGGGTGAGAATGGAAGAAGCATCAGAAGCAGGAGCTTTTATTCGTTCAATGGCGACGAGAGGGCATTCAGGGGGCTTAGCACTTGCAGTCCCTGGGATGGTCAGAGTATTTGACGCTTTTGGATTCAACCCAATAATTATTGAAACTGTAGGAGTGGGTCAGGTTGAAGTCGATGTCGCCTCGGCAGCAGACACAGTGGTGGTTGTTGTTACATCTGGATGGGGAGATGCTGTTCAAGCTAATAAAGCTGGTTTACTTGAGATTGCCGATCTTTTTGTTGTAAACAAAGCGGATCGCCCCGGTGCTAGTGATGCAAGAAGAGATTTAGAACTAATGATTGATCTATCTCAAGTAACTGGACAAGCGACTAGAAGACCAGACATCGTTATGACCACAGCCATCGAGGGTGACGGATTGGAAGAATTTAAAAATGCTATTTTTGAACATAGGGACTTTTTGTCTGAAGGGGAACAAATTTCATTTAGACGTTCCAAGCGCTGGAAGGCTGAAGTTCGATCACGCTTAGATTACTTACTTTCGGAAGTGGCGAGAGAATCGATAGAAAACATAGAAGAGAAAGAGGGCGCTTCTCCGGGTTCAGTAGCGCGTGAAATAGCCAGAAATATACTTAAAAAAAATGACTTTCGTTAAATCAAGTGGAGATAACTCATATCAGTTAAGATCTGAACCTTGAATTCAAAACTACGTTCAATATCTGGACGCCTCTTACAAGGCTATGCTCAGCGGCTCTTTCGTTATATGGGAGTGACCGTCATAAATACCATTGTCGGCCAGTCAGTGCTTTTCATATTTCATGCACTAATTGGATTGCCAGGAATGGTTGCTAATGCGTGTGCAGTAGCGATTAGTACGATCCCTGCTTATTTATTAAGTCGAAACTACGTATGGGAACAGCCAAGAGGTGACCATTCAGTCGGAGGAGAGATAGCGCCTTTCTGGATGCTGGCTTTTGCTGGATTAGCTCTTTCAACAGCAGTCGTAGGAGTGGTAGATGGAATTTTTGGTGGGACATGGTCAGTTCAAATCGCAAATGCTTCTGCTTATGGAACTTTATGGATCGTTAGGTTTCTAGTTCTAGAGCATCTCCTATGGGGTGATTCAGCTAATAGTGATGAAGAAGAAGCAAAAAGTGATAAAAACCTTGCAGGTTAACTTTGGATAAACACGAAGAATTACTGATTGAATTAACTAAATCAGTCAAAGGCTTTATGCCAGTTGATGAGGGTCTAGCACTAAATCGACATGGAAATTCTTTGGATATTGAGGGTCCTCTTCTTGAAATTGGAAGTTACTGCGGTAAATCAGCTATTTATTTAGGATTTGCAGCAAAGGAAACTAAGAGACTTCTTTTTTCCGTTGATCATCACAGAGGGTCCGAGGAAAACCAACCAGGATGGGAATGGCATGACCCTGAAATTGTTGATTCAGAAACTGGATTAATAGACACTTTGCCAGAGTTCCGTCGCAATATAAAAAGAGCAGGTTTAGAAGACAATATTGTTGCAGTGGTAGGCGATTCACCAGCGATTGCAAAAGATTGGAGCACGCCCTTAGCGTTGTTATTTATTGATGGGGGACATGGCTCAGAACCTGCACATGCAGATTACGAAAGTTGGGTTCCAAAGTTACTTATTGGCGGGAAGCTTTTAATACATGATGTATTTGAAAATCCTGAAGAAGGGGGCAGGCCACCGTATGAAATATTCCAACGAGCTTTAGCTTCTCAGTCTTTTGAAGAAATAGATGCAGTAGGTTCTTTGAGAGTTCTTAAAAGAATCAATTCCGGTATTTAGCGGTAATTCAGTTTTCTAATCAAGATCAAGAATATGTTCTTCGGTGTCTATTATTTCAGGAAGTCCGGCCTTGTCAGTGAAAATACCTGAAGCAGGGCTTGACTGAGATATAGCATCGGCGGCCAGAATAACTGCAGCCGATGAATAAGTTGTTCTTTCAGCTTCTGGAAAAGATTGCTTTTCTGGATGTACAACTCCAGTCAAGTAATGTCCATCGACTTGTCTCATCTCTTGGCTCCAAAGAAAAAGAGATTCAGCTTTTTGTGTGTCTCCAGCAGCTAAATAAGCGATTGCGCATTCACAAGTTTCAGCTGTTGTTACCCAAGGCTGATCACTAACGCAACGAATACCTTTATTTTCCATAGTGAAAATATCTGATTTTTCGGAAAGTAAATTTTTGCCTTGATTTCCAGTAATAACTCCAGAAAGCACCGGATAATACCAATCCATCGCCCATCTTTCTTTAGGAGCGAATGCTTTATCAGGGTATTTTCTAACCACGTGAGCAAGATTGGCTAGAGATAGTTCCCAATCAGGTCTTTCATGTCCTAGTTCTTCTGCTATTGATATAGCGCAACGCAAACTATGGCAGATACTTGAAGAACCGGTTAATAGAGCGTATGACCATGGGGTGCCATCAGGGTGCATAGCCCAGACAATCTCTCCGCGTGGAGTTTGCAAACTAAGTACGAAATCGACAGCAGGTTCGACTACTAGCCACATAGTTTCAAGAAATCCGCGGTCATGAGTCATTAGCCAGTGATGCCAAACTCCTGTTGCGACATATGCAACTACATTGGAATCATGTTTTGGATCCTCGATCCCATTTTCAAGGTAGTAGTGGTGCCAAGCACCATTAGGTAGTTGTTTTTCTTTTAACCATAGATAGGCACTTTCTGCTGCATCTAGATGGCCGGTTACAGCAAGTGCCATTGCGGCTTCTACGTGATTCCATGGATCTGAATGACCACCTGGGAACCATGGAATCATTCCATTAGGAAGCTGCCAGTCAATTATCGCTTCGGCGGTTTCTAGTAGCTCCTCTGTACTTACAACATTAGGGACATTAGGAAGAGACATGTTTGGCCTCCGTCATTGGTTTTGAAGCGTAGACAACGAGACTTTTACCTAAAAAAGGACTTAGAATTTTTTCTAGAAGTCTGGTAATCCAAGGCGATTTTTCAATATCCCAAGCTAAGACTCGATGATAAGTTCTTACGAAAAAGTTGTCGTGTATTGGTTTATTCGGACCAATTATGCAACGTAGCCACCAGTAGGGGCTGTGTAGCGCATGAACTCGGTGGTGACCTTGAGGATCTAACCCAGAATCTGAAATCATTTTCGTGAGTTCTTTTCGTTTATAAATACGGACATGGCCTCCGACAGCCTTTGGGGCGTAGTAATCGTCCGACAAAGACCAGCATATTTTTTCTGGAAAACGAGAAGGAATGGTGATAGCCAGAGTTCCTCCGGGACTTAGAACACGTTCAAGTTCGTTTAAGGCATCTGAGTCATTATCAATATGTTCCATTACTTCAGAGCAAATAATTCGGTCAAAAGAATGATCAGCGAAAGGTAAACGGGTTGCATCACCATTAGTCGTCTCAATTGCTATCGGTGGTTTTATCTCGCCTTGCTCGTACATGACACCAGCTACTGCTCTTACTTGTTTCAATTCCTCAAAACCTAAATCACAAGCGACTACTGAAGCTCCGCGTCTTAAAGCTTCATATGCATGACGTCCAAATCCACAACCCATATCTAGAATCCGGTCTCCAGACTCCACCCCTAGAAGGTCATAATCAGCTGTCAACACGGAATCAGCCTTTACTTTCAGCGAGAAGTGAATGGTATTGTTCTACAGTTCTTAAAGCAGTGTGATGCCAACTCCAGTTTTCTATAACCCTCTGTCTTCCATTTTCTCCAACTCTTGAACGACTTTCAGAGCTATCTAAAACTTTCCCAATCATTGAGGCTAAAGCTTCGCTGTCACCAGGTGGTACTTGAAAACAAGTTTCATCATGAGGACCTGCAACTTCAGGTAAAGCACCACCAGTAGTAGTCACTAGTGGCACTCCACACGACATGGCCTCAATAGCTGGCAGTGAGAAACCCTCATACAAAGATGGGACTACAGCAATTTGAGCTTCACTGTATAGCTCCACAATTCGATCATCAGAGACTCCATGAACCCAGCTAACGCAATCAGTTAACCCCAGTTCGTCAATAACATCTGTTGACGAACCACCTTCGGAAGGTTTTCCAATTATGACCAACTCTACGTCACGTTCAGTTTTTAGTTTTGCGACTGCTTCAAGCAGGTATTTCAATCCCTTCATAGCTACGTCAGCACTAGCTGTTGTAACTATCATCCCAGGTTTTCTTTCTACCCCAGAGACAGGTGCAAATAGTTCAGGATCAACTCCTACAGGTACGACATGTATACGATTTGGGTCAACTTTATGATCGGCGGCTATATCTACTTTTGATGATTCGGAAACGGTCATAACGCGATTCATACGTTTCGCCACTCTGGTTTGCATCTTTGTGAAGGCATACCAACGTCTTTTTGAAAATGATTCAAAAAGAGTTCTTGAATGTTCTATTTCTAAACGTCTATCAACTGTAATTGGATGGTGAATAGTAGATAGTAAAGGAAACCTAGCCCTTTTTTGAAGCAGAGTTAACCCCCAACCTAAGCATTGATTGTCATGAACAAGATCGAATTCATCTTTTCTGGACTTCAGATAATCCCAAGCTCTCAAACTAAAAGATAGAGGCTCTGAAAAGTTGCCAGTATTGAAACTAGCCACTTCAAGAAAGTCCCATTTGGTTTTAAGTTCCCATATTCTTGGTTTTCTCATAGGGAAGTGGTCATTAAAAATATCGAGGCTAGGAAGACGTACGAGTTTCACCCGTTCATCTATTTCTGGATAAGGCTGACCTGAGAGGACTGTAACACTATGTCCTAAATCGGCAAGAGCTTTTGTCAAGTGTCGCGTGTAGACACCTTGACCACCACAGTGTGGTTTACCTCTGTATGAGAGATAAGCGATACGTAATTTGCGATTACTATCGATAACGCTATTTTCCGATTTAGACATTAGAACATTCTCGCTGAATTTTTGGCTGATTACTCACCGGTATTTAGATACTGTTGAGTAATGCGAGCTTTGGTGCAAAGAGTTAGAGAAGCCAGTGTAAGGGTTGACGATCAAACAGTAGGAGCCATAGGTCAAGGTTTGTGCGTATTCGTGGGGGTAACGCACGATGATGGATTTGAAGAGTGCGACTTGTTGATTAAGAAACTTCTTCATCTAAGAATTATGGATGACGAAAATGGGGTGATGAACAAGTCGGTCATAGACAATGAAAGTGAAATCTTGATTGTGAGCCAGTTCACGCTTTATGGCGATATCTCTAAAGGACGCCGACCGGCATGGTCAGCAGCAGCGGCACCTGAACAAGCTGAGCCATTGATTGAAAGGGTTGTAGAAGGTTTAAAAGCAGGTGGAGTGAAAGTGGAAACAGGTAAATTTCGACAATACATGTTGGTTGATTTAATAAACGATGGCCCTGCAACACTGATGATCGAAGTGTAAATATTTCGAAAAGTAATTTTTATCTACCAAAAAAATGTGGGCGACGGCCTAAACCGAAAAGCATGAAAGAAATTACCAACATCGGCCAAATGCCAATTTCTGTGTACCAGGTATTCCCCGTTCGTATGCCTACACCTGCTTGAAGCACAGCTTGTTCGCTGATTCCAGTCCGTTGTATAACCTTGCCTGAAGGGTCGATTATTGCACTGAAGCCAGTAGGAGCAGATTGAAGCAACCAACGGCCTGTTTCGATAGCTCTTAGTTGGCTTGATGCGACTTGTTGGCTTTGAACTTGTGTTAACCAATAACTGGCCCCATTTGTTGGATTGATAATTATTCCAGCTTCGTGTTTTGCTGCTTCACGTGCCCGTTCTTCAAAGAAAACCTCCCAAGAGATGACCACGCCGAGTTTCCCAAGAGATGAGTTGATTACAGCAGGTTCAGTTCCGGGTCGGACATCGCGTGCAGGAAGACTATCTTTAGCAAAGCGTTCCACTAAACCTCTTAGAGGTACAAACTCCCCGAACGGTACAGTTCTAACTTTTTCAAATCTTCCTGAAATCTGCCCTTCGGGTTCCAGCACTTCTACATAGTTTAAATTTGAGGTTGTATCCTCTGGATCTTTATGAAACCATCCTGCAGAGATAACTGTGTCTAATGATTTAGAGAGATTTTTCAGTGTTGAACGAGCATCATCTGAATAAAGACGACTGGGATTTTTCTCAGCTTCAGGTAAATCCGGATCAGGATTAACTACATTTTCCGGCCATACAACCAAATCCACAGGAGTTTCAACATTGTTAGTAGCAGAAACTTGATTGGCGAAAACTATTGCAGCACCTGTTGGGGTTGCTCGAGTGCGTTGCGGCCCTCCACCTTGAACTACGGCGATGTTTATATTTTCAACCTCATGTCCATTTGGGGCAAATGCGGTTAACGTTCCAAGCCCAACAGTTATTATCAACGCTTTAGTTAGGACTTTCACAGCTTTTTTTGGAGTTTTAATTATGGTGCTCATTAAACAGCCAGCAGATGTGACAGCAGTGACAATAAGTAAAGGGCCGGCAACTTTAGACAGAGGAGCAATAGGGCCTGAAGCTTGACCGATTGGAATTGACGCAAGCGGAACTCCGCCAAAAGGAAATCTCCAACGCGCTAGCTCTACTAATGTCATAATTCCAACAAGTGCTAATTGGCGTCCTTTTCTTGGTGGCACAAGCGCTATTCCGATAGCAAGAAAGCTTGAATGGATCAGGCTTGCTGCAATCCATCCAGGTGGAGTTAGGTCGATCATCCAAAAAGTTGAAGGTAAAAGCCAAGCTAAACCGACTAAGAAACCTAGAACAAATCTTTTTCTTGCATTTTTATTTGCTATGGAGATGTCCAAAATAGCTATTCCTATAAAAGAACAAGGCCAGAAGCCCCAGGGGGGGACTGAAGCTGCGATTAAAAGACCAGCAACTAATGGTTTCAAAAACTCAGACTGCACTAGGAATTTTCTCAATTTATTCCAAACTTTTCTATTACCGAAACTGCAGCTTCGTTTCCTGAGCGGACCGATGCTGGTATTCCAACGCCAAAATGATATGAACCTGAGAGAAACACCCCAGGTGACTCATCTGCTAACAAGTCGAAAGTCTCTTTCATTCTTTCTAAATGCCCTATTTTAAATTGCGCTAAAGCTGTTGGCCATCGGGTTACACGAGATTCAAGAGGTTGAGAGTCTAAACCTAAGGTGATAGCCAAGTCACCCAATAGGTGTTTAACAAGTTCTTCGTCGTTTAGATTGTCGTGTCTTTGGTCATCAACGCGGCCAGAAGAAACTCGAATGAGTGTTTGCGACCCATTGTCTAGATGCGCCCATTTATTACTTGAAAAAGAACATGCTGTCATCAGCATTCCGGCAGATTTCGGAACTAGAAAACCGCTTTGATCTTTTGGAAGATTTATATCTGAGTTCTTGAAAGCAAGGCTCACAAGAGAGACTGAAGCATGTTCTATAGAGGAAAGGCGAGAACTGGTAATAGGTGAAACTGAAGTCAACAGCTTCGCTGCGTCTTGGGCGGAGGTAGCTAGAACTACAGCATCAGCTATCTCTGAACCAGTTTTTGTTTCTATAACCCATTGTTTATTAGTGTGATTTATAGAAATTACATTTGAATCTTTTCTAATTGATTCGCTGATTCGTTCAGCAAGTTTTTTTACAATATGTCCCATCCCATTGGGGTGCGTGTAGAAAATTGGCGCTTGTGGGTCAGATGCTTGGTGCATTTTTTTTAGTCCTGCGATTAGACCTTTTTTATGGCGAGCAGCTTCTAATAGTTGCGGAGCCATGGTCTCGCAACTCATTTCATCTACAACTCCTGCATTTATGCCTCCTAATAGTGGGTCAACGAAAAGTTCAAATACAGAATCTCCCACACAGTCGCGAACTAGGGAACCTATAGAAATGTCGCTTCCTTCAAGTACTGCTTTACTGGGTTTACCTCCCTGTTTTATTTTCAAAGCATCATCAGAGTTCAACAAAATTGATGGCAGTGAATCGGGATCAAGAGGGATTCCAAGAATGTTCGGAGATGGCAATGGTTGTAATGATCCATTTACCCAAATTGACGCAGAGCGCGAAGCAGGGGAAACGAATTCTTTCGAGATACCAATTTCATCGAAAAGGTCTTTAGCCCAAGGAGCTCTAGCTAAGAAAGCATCTGCTCCTTCGTCAAGCAGTGCACTTGAAAAAGGGCTTGTTTTTAGTTTCCCACCAGTTTGTTTTTCACTTTCTAAAACGATTACTTCAAAGTTCTCTCCGCTATTTAAAAGACGATAAGCAACTGTTAGGCCTGTAATACCTGCCCCCACCACAACAATTTTTTTCTTATCCATCTTTTCTTTCGAGGAGTTTATGAGAGTGAACCATTTCAACTACATGCGAGAGTACTTCTGGATCAGTATCTGGGAGAACCCCATGGCCAAGATTGAAAATGTGTCCGAAATTATTGTTATTCAGCGTAAGAATTTCCAACACAGCTTTTTCCACAACTTCAATAGGTTCTAAGCAAATTTCAGGATCCAAGTTCCCTTGAATAGCGATATCATTTCCCAGTTTGCCTCTAGCAGCATCTATACGCGTTTTTGAATCAATGCCGACTACATCCGCTCCCGCTGCAGCAATAAGATTGAGAATAGGTTCTGTTCCTACTCCAAAATGAATCTTTGGAACACGAGAGTTGTTAATTGATGAAAGCACTCTTTTGCTATAGGGAAATACTTTTTGTTCGTAGACTCTGGGTTCAATTAAGCCTGCCCAACTGTCAAACAATTGAATAGCTGATGCTCCTGATTCGATTTGATGGTTAAGGGAAGAGATTGTTATATCTGCAAGTCGATTCATTAGTGAGTCCCATAGTTCAGGCTCTTGTTCCATTAATGCTTTGGTTTTTTCAAGCGAGCGCGAAGGCTTGCCTTCTATCAGATATGAAGCCACTGTGAATGGAGCTCCAGCAAAGCCGATAACAGGAACTGGACATTCTTGAGAGAGTATTTTTATTGTCTCTCCCACGTAGGGGACATCAATTTCTGGTTCCAATGTTCGCAGCCGTTTCAAATCCTCGGTGCTTTCAAAAGGATTTTCAACAACGGGACCTACACCTGGCTGAATTTCAATTCCAAAACCGATCGAATGAACAGGAACCATGATGTCAGAAAAAAGTATTGCTGCGTCAACACCGTATCTATTAACTGGTTGCAGAGTGATTTGAGCTGCTCTTTCGGGATCTGAAGCTGCTTCTAAGATGCTCCCCGTTCCACGGACTTTTTTATACTCAGGGAGCGATCTTCCTGCTTGACGCATGAACCAGACTGGTACCCGTGAGTGCTGCTCATTTCTGCATGCAGAAATGAAATCTGACTTCCGAGCAGTTTTATCAGTAGAAAGAAAAGAGTTTTCCATGTTGGGATTTTACCCAAGCATTGGCCACATCTTTTATTTCTGGCGAGGGTTATATCTAGATTTGAAGAATTGCTTTTTCTAAAAGGCTTCGAGCTTTATTGGATTGCGGCTTAGCCAAGCGAGCGAAAGTAGAAGTTTGCGACATTTTAAAGATTTCTTTAGCGTTTTCTTTTGTGGGTTCTAGATCATTACGTGCCTGTAAATCAGAAAACGTTGGCTCAAATACTAGAACTTCTGTTCCGTTTGAGCGTATTTGTTCGATTTCCCTATGGAGTGTCCTTGAATTCCATGCCACTGAAAGAGAGTTCTTCTCTTGTGACGCAACCAGCGTAGAGGAGGAAGAAATGATTACTAGATCGAGTTGCAAAGCAGCAAGAAGATCAGAATTAGTCACTGAATGAACCCCACCATCAACGTAACGTTTTCCGTTAATATTCGTGGGACTAAAACGACCTGGGATTGCTGAGGATGCTTGAACCGCAGAACCAACATTGGTTTTTATGTCATCCCTACCAAATACTGACCTTTTGCCAGTGTCAAGATCAACAGCGCACAACCAAGTCGGCTTATCTGGCCAAGGTTCAGGATGAATTTGTGAAGTTCTTTCAGCAAAAGAAGAACCGTCGGCTTCTCCTAATGGAAGAAGTCCAGTAATCGCAACCATAGGTCTAGGGCGTCCACCTAGAAAAAGTTCTTTTAAAAGAAGAGTCGGTTTGGACGGTATTTTGCTACTAGTGCTAAGGCCGGGCGCAGGCATCTTTAGGGAAGTTGTAACACGGTCAACTATCTTTTGTCCTTCTGAGCTCATCGAATCACCTGTGTAATAACTGGCTAAATCTGATGGTGAGATGCCAGCGCGCAAAGAAATTGCTGTAAGTGAACCGGCTGAAGTTCCAACTATGACATCAGAAAGCCGTGAATCCCAGCCCGTAGCTTTGCAAAGGGCATCAATGACTCCACTATGGTGGGCAGCCCCAGAAAACCCTCCAGCACTTAGAACAAGACCTATAGTTGTCTCTGTCCCATTTCCGGTCATCTGCTACCTTTCCGATATTCCGTAAATAACTGCATTTTTCTAATCTATTTGTGTTTTTCAACTACGCGATAGGATTAGTACCCTGTCAATTTTTGCTTTAAACCAAAAATTTACTTAATTATTAGCAATAAAAGACCTTTGGGGGCATTTATCTCAAATGAGTTAGAAGCTGAACAGGCTTACGTCGACAAAGCTTACGGATATTTAGAAGCGGCTAAAGAAAGAGTCTTTGATCTCACTTCAATGGTTGAGGTGGGCAAAGGTGGAACAAATCAAGCGCGTGTCGAAAGAGATGCTATATGGGATTCTGTTTCAACACGGTTGGGGCAGTTAAACATGGGTGATGCTGCTCTCATTTTCGGGCGTATTGATCAAAATGTTGATTCAGAAAGTTTTTACATTGGGAGAGTTGGCGTATGGGACGACAAGCAAGACCCGATAGTGGTCGATTGGAGAGCACCCATTGCAGAGTCTTTTTATAGAGCTACTGGCTTAAACCCAATGGGGCTTGAAAGGCGAAGACACTTTGTAAGCCGAGGTAGAACTCTTCTGGCGTTAGAAGATGAAATTTTTGGAGACATTGAAAAATTTCGTGACAATGAAGACTCTCCTCTTAAAGGAGAAGGTGCTCTCATAGCCGCACTTGAAACATCCAGAACTGGCCGGCTTCAAGACATTATCGGAACTATTCAAGGCGAGCAGGATGAAATAATTCGTGCCCCTATTTCAGGTGTAGTAGCGGTGCAAGGAGGTCCTGGTACAGGGAAAACGGTTGTAGCTCTCCACAGAGCAGCTTATTTGTTGTATACACACAGATTCCCTCTTGAAGGACAAGGGGTTCTAGTTGTAGGACCTAACCGCCTATTTTTGGCCTATATAGAGCAGGTTCTACCATCCCTAGGTGAGGCAGGGGTTGAGATGGCTTCTCTCGGAGATTTAGTTGGGGGAGTTAGGGTTGAAGATCAACGAGACCCTGAAGAGGTTTCACGCCTAAAAGGTGATCTTCGTATGGTTAAATTTTTAGCCCGTTCAGCGAAAATACGACAACGTCCTCTGCGTGAAGATTTCAGAATTGGTTATGGCGTCCAGTGGCTACATATAACTGTGGAACAAACCGCTCAAATAGTCTTAGAAGCACAGAGACGCTATCGGACTCACAATGCGGCTCGCCGTTTTGTTGAAGAAGAGTTTTATTCGACTCTTGCCTTAAGTTCAAATGAACCTATTGACCATCGAACTGTAGAAGACAGACTCAAAGGTCAGATGCCTATAAGAGAAGCTTTAGATTGGATGTGGCCTGTACTAACGCCTTCACAACTGTTGAATGATGTGTTCGGCTCTCATGCGCTGATTAAGGCAGCTGATCCGAAACTTACAGAAGGCGAAGTTGAGTCCTTGCATAAAACTAGAGAGTCGGCTTCAAAAGAAATACGTTGGTCCGCTTCTGATGCAGCTTTACTTGACGAAGCACGTGCGGTTTTAGGGCCACGACCTGGTAAAAAAGAGGAGGACTCAATTAGGACTTTTGGCCATATAGTCGTCGATGAGATTCAAGACCTTTCACCAATGGATTTAAGAATGCTTTCAAGGAGGTCTTTGAATGGTTCAATGACTGTAGTTGGAGATATAGCGCAAGCAACAGGAGCTTGGGCTCACCAGAACTGGGAGAGTATTCTTCTACATCTTCCAAATCGTAAAGAAGCTCACATGCGTGAGTTAACAATTGGTTATCGAATCCCAGCCCCACTGATGGAATTAGCCGCAAACGTGCTCAAAGAAGCAGCTCCAGGTTTAAATCCCCCGAGTTCTGTAAGAGCTGAAGGTGAGCCTCCAATATTTGTAAAGATTGACGGCTCACTGGATTTTCTTTCAAAAGTGGTAAGTGAAGAGCAGAAAAAAGCTGATTCCGGCAACCTTGCGATAGTCGCTGCAAATTCACAAGTCGAAGAAATTGAGACATTGCTTGATGATGCAGAGATTGTCTTCGGACGACCAAATCGTCGAGGTCTTGATGAACAGTTAACAGTGGTTCCAGTAGGGCTTGTGAAAGGGCTTGAGGTTGATGTCGTAATTGTCGTAGAGCCTAAGAGGATAATTGAAGAACAGATTCAGGGTATGAGAGCTCTTTATGTCGCATTAACTCGTGCTACAAAACGAGTTGTTGTAATTCACGCTGAAGAACTTCCTTCTAATATGCAAAAGTAAATTTGCAATTAAAAATTACCTTTTTTCAGTTTTGCCATTTCGCTAAAAAGTTCAAGTGGAGATTGAATAGTTTGGTCTTTTTCAATTTCTCTGAAAATCGCATAAACATTTACCGCTATACGTTCCCATTCACCCCATTCTTTAAAAGCACCTAGGTCAATGTCAGCTATTACTTCAGCTGCTGTTTGACCACAAGCGTGACGTTCCCGACACTCTATATTTACAAAATTCAGGTAATCACGAACAGCAGTCACTCCCGTGGCATCAGTTAAAGGACCATGACCTGGGATTATTACATCAGCTTCTAATCCTAAAATACGGTCACATGCATCGATCCAGTTGGATACAGGGCCGTCCCAGATTATTGGGGTTCCATGGATGAAAAGAATATCGCCGCAGAATACGGTAGCGGTATCTGGGAGATGCACTAGCAGATCCCCGGAAGTGTGAGCGGGTCCGACTTCTATTAGTTCTACTGTGCGGCCACCAACATCGAGTTGTAGTTCGCCGCTGAAAGTCCGATCTGGTGGTGGTAACTCAATATCGCTGAAATCGAATGATCCAAAAGCATCTTGTAAATAGGAATTAGTTGCTTCACCAAGATCTATTTTCATTAGCGCTTCCAAGACAGATGGAGGAATTGCTTCCATTTCAACTGCAGCTGCCTCGGTGGTTATGATCTGGGCTCCGTTTTCACCTCCCACTAAACTATTCCCATAGCAATGGTCACCATTCGCATGAGTGTTAACCACAACATTTATGGGATGTGCTGAAGTGACTGAAGACATTGAATCAAGCATGTTCTGAGTGAGTTTCAGATCAAAAAGCGTATCTACTAGTAACGATGA
>JASLTU010000050.1:0-8793 GCA_030742755.1 Acidimicrobiales bacterium
CTAATAATAGCCAAAATGACGGTATTAAGTGTGATACGGGCTTCCAACCTCAGTGCCACATTTAACTTACTAAATCAGTAAATAAGTGGCGCAAACATAAAAGATCGGTAACGCTTAATGTATGGAGCGACGGGATTTACGTCACAAAATGCTTGAAAAGCGTAAAACTCTAAAACCTGAAACTGTGGAGATGGCGTCACTAAAAGTATGCGCAATACTCAAAGATTTGAACTGTTTCAAAGAGGCAAGAAAAATAGCTTCCTACGTTGCTATTAACGGAGAAATTGACCCTAAATCTCTTGAAAGTGTCGAAAAAGTCTTTTCTTTTCCATTAATGCAAGAATCAGGCAATTTAAAGTTTTTTCGTTCAAATGGAAATTTTACAATAGGGGCTTTTGGAGTCCCCGAACCCACTTCGGAGATTGAAGACGAATTGGAAACACTGGACCTGGTGATCGTGCCGCTAGTAGCAGCTGATCACGATGGCAACAGATTAGGTCATGGTGCAGGTTATTACGATAAAACTTTCGATTCTGCAAAACTGTTGAAACGGCCAAAATTGGTCGGTTTAGCTCACAGCTTCCAAGTGGTTAAAAAGTTCCAGTCAAAAGAATGGGATGTTCCATTAGATGTGGTGGTTACTGACAAAGAAGTATTTTTCGCAGAAATCGCACATGCAAGAGTTTCCATGGGGGAGTATTAAGAAGTGAGAATAATTGTTGTTGGAGCAGGTGAAGTTGGAACTTATGTGGCGGATCGCCTTAGTCGACAAGAGCATGACATAGCGTTAATCGAACTTGACCCTGAACGTTTTAGACAGATTGATGCAGAACTAGATGTGTTGGCGATAAATGGTAGTGGAACAGACCCAGCTGCTTTGCAGCGTGCTGGCATTGATGACGCGGATTTACTTGTCGCTGCAACAAATAAGGATGAAATCAATCTTTTCTCTGCACTTCTCGCAAGACAAGCGGGAGTTAATAAAACAATTGTTCGCGTTGAGTCCAGAAAACTTAGGAGTAAAGAAGTATCCGCTCTGTTCGATAAATTTGATGACCATTTAGTCATCGATCCTGACCAGGAAGTGGCCGATTCTGTCCTACGGTTAATGGAATATCCCGGCGCAATGGATCTCTCACGAATGGCCGACGAAGAAGTTGTCATCATTGGCGCCCGTCTACCTGCACACGCACCAATGGTCGGGGTTTCATTGCACGCTTTAGGAAGAGAGCTCGACCCTGACTGGGATTTTATTGTTGGAACAATCACTAGAAAAGTTCAAGAAGATGACCAAGAGGAGAAAACTATTATTCCCCGTCAGGATGAAGTTCTCAGAGAAGGTGACTTACTCCGAATAATTTGCAAGAGTCGAGCATTGCGAGATGTGACTGATCGGCTAGGAATAGCAAAAGATGTTCCGAGAAGGGCGCTTCTGCTAGGTGGAGGAAGAACCGCAGAAATGATAGCTGAGTCACTTTTATACAGAGGAGTCGATGTCGCAATCATTGAGAAAAAACACGAACGTGCTCTTGAGCTAAGTGAAACTCTGGCTAAAGCATTGATATATGAAGGAGATGTAACAGATGTTGAAATGCTCGAAGAGGCGGACGTTGCGCGCCAAGATCTTGTTATTGCTTTAACTGGTGAAGATGATGCAAACGTTTTGGCTTGTTTATACGCCAAGTCCACTTCCGCACGTTCAAAAAAGAATAACAACGAAGCCGGAATTGAGACGATCGCTGTAGTGCACAGGTTGAAACTTCTTGACCTATTAGAAACAAATCAAGTTGACACTGCACTAAGTCCTCGAACTGCAACCGCAAATAGTGTTCTACGTTTCGTTAGAGGGGATGTGGGGAGTGTGGCTGCAGTCGAAACATTTCTACACGGTGACGTTGAGGTTCTAGAGTTTGCTGTTTCTGACGACAGCCCTTGTGTAGGAAAGACTCTTTCAGACATGGAAGTTCCAAAAGATGCCCTCGTTGGCGCCATTGTCCGTGATGGAAAAGCTCAAATAGCGCGTGGACAGAGCACTTTTCGATCCAATGATCATGTAATAGCCATTGCTAAACCAGAATCAGTCGACAAACTAACATCTCTTTTCGTGTGATTCTTTCTCCATCTTTCATAGCTGGTCTTTCGAAAAAAGAGAGTTTCGTAACCTCCCCAACTTTAATTGCAGTATGCCGAGGAATAGTAGGTGGAGTTTCCGTTGTTGGATTTCTTGCCATTACCTCTGGTCTTATAGATTTGACTGGAAGTGGTGAAAACACTTCCAAATTGCTTATTTTTGGAACCTTTACAACCCTTTTCTTTACATTTTTATCCCGATATTTAGATCAGACGAAGTTAAGTAAGTCTGAAGGCTTGTTAGCCATTACTTGTGGGTTTGTTGCAGGTATTTTCACATCTTCATTGCTATACATGCTGACTGGCGAGATGAATAGTTTTCAGGATTCTCTATTTGAATCCACTGCAGCTTTTACAACTACATCACTGAGTATTTTAAATGTAAATACTTTTGGGAATGGAATGCTTTTCTTTCGAAGCTTTTCGCAACTCCTGGGATCATTTGCAGCAATTCTGTCTGCTGTAATGTTTCTCCCAATCTCCGACCAACAACATGACTCGACTTCTTCAGCATTGGAACTTGATCGTATGTTTCTTCAAAGAAGAATTGCAGCGATTCAAAATATCGCCTTAATACACCTAGCTTCGATTGCTGTTGTAACTCTTCTCTTATCATTTGAAAGAATGAGTTTTTTCAACTCTCTGTTGATGGCCGTAAGTGCGGTTTCAACAGGGGGCTTTACTGTTAATTCTTCATTCCTAACAGATCCATCTGTTCAGTGGATACTAATGATGGGAATGATTGTTGCTGGCACCAGTTTCTTAACTATCTGGAGATTGGTAACCGGTAGATTTACTTCCGCTTTTCGCTCAAGTGAGCTACATACATATTTACTGCTTATAGCCATCTCAACCGTTTTGTTTTATCTTTGGACGAATAATGATTCCCAATCATCGCTGCGTCAGTCATTACTGTTTGTTTCTTCGGCAATTTCGACGACTGGCTTCCACTTCCTACCATTTGGAAATTGGACAGTAGCTGCATCTTTTCTTCTATTACTTCTTATAGCGATTGGACCCATGTCCTTATCAGGTGGAGGTGGCTTTCAAATACTCCGCTTGCGTATTCTTTTTAGTGTTTCGATTCGCGAACTCGTTCGACAGTTGCACCCCAGGGCGATAGTTAAAATTCGAGTAGGTAAGGAAATTATTGCTGACAAAAACGTTCGACAAGTAGTCGTCTTTCAGTTCTTATTTCTATCAATTGTTTTTTCAACTTCATTACTTCTAACCCTTCTAGGTGTGAGTGTTTATGATGCTTTTGTTTCCGCAGTAAATGCTCTTGCGACTGCTGGACCTATTAGAGGAGTTGATGGGGCAATTATTGATATTGCTACATTTTCCTCGGGCGAAAGGCTTGCATTGCTTCCAGCGATGCTTTCAGGGCGGCTTTATTTGTTACCTGTTTTTGTAACTTTAGGATATTTATTGTCAGAGTCCAGAAATTTCTTGAGACCTCGAAGAAGATATTTGCGATGGAAAAGCAGTTTTAAATCATGAAACTGTCTAGTCGGAATATCCGTAGTACGAGCTTGCATGTTTGTGGCATTGCTCTACTTTTCCTTTCCTTTGGGATAGGAATTACCTCTCTCATTGCTCTGTTCGATGCTCGTACGGACCTAAATGCCTTGTTCTTTAGTGCTTTGATTATTGCTGTTCTGGGTCTTATTTTGTTTACTTCAACGACGATTGGAGAAACAGATCAAGCTTCTATATTCAGTGCAGTAGGCGCCACTTGGTTGCTGGTGTCACTATTGGGCACTTTGCCATATTTGTTGGCAGGAACATTTGATAGAGCTGGAATAGGAGCGCCTGAAATTTTCGTGGACGCTCTTTTTGAATCAGTTTCAGGTTTTTCTTGTACCGGTTCAACAGTTTTTGGTGCTCATAACCTAATCGAGCTTCATGGGGCTGGGATACTTTTTTACCGACAACTAACTCAATGGATAGGGGGAATGGGTATTGTCGTACTCGTTGTTTCAGTCCTTCCCTCTCTTCGAGCTAGTGGTTTAGGTCTTATCGATGCAGAAGCACCTGGCGCTGGAGTGGAAAGAATCGCACCGAGAGTAGCTGAGACTGCAAAAAAATTCTGGTACATCTACGCTTCGTTAACTGTTCTTGTATCAGTTTTACTTTTTGCCACTGGAATGGGTTTGTTCGATGCGATTTCACACGCAATGACGACTGCTTCAACGGGTGGTTTTTCCACCAGAGATCTGTCAATAGGCCACTGGAACAGTCTTTCTATTGAGATAGTGATTATGGCTGGTTTGCTACTCGGGGCGACTAATTTTACTTTGCATGCACGGTCGATCGAAAAACGTCGTTTTGACTATGGCAACGATTCGGAATTTAAGTCATTCATTATGCTCCTCATGAGTGGAATTATTCTAGTAACTCTTCTTTTGACTCTCGACGGCGCATCGTTCTCACGTGCCTTACGAGTTGCGTCATTCAATGTGATCACACTTGGATCGAGCGGCGGCTTTGGAAATGCATCGGGGAGTGGCACTGCAGGCGATTTTGTTTCTTGGACATCTTCCTCACAAATAGTTCTTCTCTTTTTTCTTATTTTTGGCGGCTGCACAGGGTCGACCTCTGGTGGAGTCAAAATAATGCGTCTACGTATCGGGTTAGCTCACGCTTATAGAACCTTGCGTTCTATAAGACGCCCACGAGCGCTACTACAAGCTCGTATGGGAAGTAGAACCATTCCAGATACTTTGGTCGAACGCGTAGCAGGTTTTGTAGTCGTATACGGAATATTAGTAGTCGCCGGTACTTTTATTCTTACAGCTCTAGGTACAGATTTAATTACTTCTTTAAGTGGGGTATTCAGCGCTCTGGGAAATATGGGGCCAGGATTAGGTGAAATCGGACCATCATCTTCTTTTGTTGACGGATTCTCAGCACCCGGAAGAGCGGTTCTACTTATTTTTATGATGATCGGGAGGCTTGAAATTTTCCCAATGTTACTAATGTTCGTTCTGCCATATAGGAATTCGGTTAAGGCTATTAAGTCAAAAAATTAGACCCGTGGTGCTGATTAATCGATTTAAACACTAAAATTAACACCAGTTGAATTTACCCAGATCAACGACGCTCAGGGCATTCATTTATCTATAAATGGACAGATTATGGGCGCAAAGAATCGGAAAAACCTACAAAACGGCAGAATTCCAGCTGCTCAAGGTCTTTATGATCCCAGATTTGAACATGACTCTTGTGGTGTCAACTTTGTCTGTAACTTACGTGGCGAAGCGAGTCATGAAATTGTACAAATGGGTATTGATGCGCTTTGCACATTACAACATAGAGGGGCAATAGGAGCCGAAAAAAACACTGGAGATGGAGCGGGAATACTGATGCAAATTCCCGACAAATTGTACAGAGATAGCCTTCCTTTCGATTTGCCAGCGAAAAATCAATATGCGACTGGGATCGCTTTTCTTCCTCATGATGTGAAGCAAGCAGAGAGAGCGTTAAAGCAATTAGAAAAACTGGCTGAAGAGGAAGATTTGGTAATAATCGGATGGAGAGAAGTACCCATTGAACCGTCAGATATTGGCATGTCTGCAAAAGAGGCAATGCCTTACATGAAACAAATATTTGTGAAAGCAAAGGGTGATTATGATATCTCAGGATTGGATTTAGATCGAAAAGTCTTTCCATTTAGAAAACGCGCTGAACGTGAAATTTACGAAGAACACGAAGATTCGGAAGTGTTAACAGGCGTGGGAACTTCCACAAATGAACAAATCGGCGTTTACTTCCCATCACTTTCTTCGAGAACAATTGTTTATAAAGGAATGTTAACCACTCTTCAGCTCGGAAATTTTTTCTTAGATCTGCATGACGAACGAACTGAAAGTGCAATGGTTTTAGTTCATTCAAGATTTTCCACCAATACCTTTCCGTCATGGCCCTTAGCCCACCCATACAGGTTCATCGCACATAATGGTGAAATTAATACCGTTCAAGGTAACCGTAACTGGATGAAATCTAGAGAAACACTCCTCGAAACGAATCTAATTTCGGGTGAATTAGATCGATTATTTCCAATTTGTACTCCTGGAGCAAGCGATACTGCAAGTTTTGATGAGGTTCTTGAGCTGCTCGTAATGGGCGGTTACTCGCTACCTGAAGCGATCCTTATGATGATTCCGGAACCTTGGGAAAACCATGAAAACATGACCTCAAAAAGGCGTGCCTTCTATCAGTACCACTCAACATTAATGGAACCTTGGGATGGTCCTGCCTCCATAGCATTCACCGATGGAACTTTAATTGGTGCAGTTTTAGATCGTAATGGGTTGCGTCCAAGCAGATACTGGGTGACCAGTGATGATCTAGTGGTTATGGCGAGTGAAGTGGGAGTGCTTGAAATAGAGCCTGAAAACATTATCGAAAAAGGCAGACTTGAACCTGGACGAATGTTTCTGATCGATACGGAAAAAGGACGGATTGTTCGTGATAGTGAAATTAAGGAGAATTTAGAGTCTGAGAAACCCTATTCTCAGTGGCTCGAAAAGAATTTTGTACACCTGCGTGAACTTCCAGAAGTTCCTATTGAACACGAAGATAGTTTGTCTCTCCAGGAAAAGCAGCAAGTTTTTGGATACACACATGAAGAAATTAAACTCCTTTTGGCTCCAATGGTTCGAGATGAAAAAGAAGCTATTGGTTCAATGGGTAACGATGCACCAATAGCTGCCTTGTCTCAACGACCCAGAAAATTGTATGACTATTTCCAACAACTTTTCGCTCAAGTAACTAACCCACCCTTGGATGGAATTCGAGAAGAACTCATTACAGCTGTGTGTGTGAACATTGGTTCAGACCGAAATTTACTATCACCAGAAGAACGGTCTTGTACGAAATTGTTTTTACCAAGTCCTGTATTAACTGAAGCGGAGTTGAGCAAAATTGAAATAGCTACAGGTAGTGGCGAATTTAATGACTTCAAAGCAGTCCGAATGGACGCAATTTTCGAAGTTGAAAAAAATGAAGAAGGCTTAAGAGCCGGTTTGGATAACTTGAGAAAGCTTGCTTCTAAAGCGGTTGCTGACGGTGCAAATATCTTGATTATCTCTGACCGATTAGTGTCGAGAAAGATGGCTCCGATTCCTTCTCTACTCGCAGTGGGAGCAGTTCATCATCATCTCATAAGCGAAAAGTCCAGAAGTTCGACCGGGATTATCGTTGAAAGCGGAGACGCAAGAGAAGTCCATCATATTGCTACTTTAATTGGCTATGGAGCATCGGCAGTTTGCCCATACACAGCTTATGAGACGATTGATTACCTCATCGACAAAGGAAAACACGGACTTAGCTCCGAATCGGATCCAAACGATGCAAGAAGGAGTTACATAAAAGCTGTCGAGAAGGGCATGTTAAAAATAATGTCAAAAATGGGAATCTCAACGGTTGCGTCATATTCTGGTGCGCAGATCTTCGAAGCAATTGGTTTAGGTCATGAAATCATAAGCGAATGTTTTACTGGAACGGTAAGTCGCTTAGGTGGAGTTGGTTTTGAAGTTATAGCCAACGAAGTGAAGCAAAACCATCAAGTAGCATTCCCAAGTAATCCTGGGGCTAACCCTTATCGAACTTTAGAACCCGGCGGAGAATATCAATGGCGCCGTGATGGTGAGTTTCATTTATTCAACCCTGAAACTGTTTTCAAACTTCAGCATGCTACAAAAGAACGACGATACGACATATTCCGTGAGTACACGAAAATGGTGGATTCTCAATCTGAAGAACTCGCAACTTTACGAGGCTTGTTTAAATTTGATGAATCAAGAAAGAAATCTATTTCAGTCGACGAAGTGGAGCCAGTGTCAGAAATAGTTAAAAGATTTGCTACTGGAGCAATGTCGTATGGCTCGATTTCTGGAGAAGCGCATGAAACCCTAGCTATTGCAATGAACAGGATCGGAGGTAAGTCGAACACTGGTGAAGGTGGGGAAGACGCGGAGCGTTTTGTTCAAGATGAGAATGGTGATCTTCGCCGATCAGCGATAAAACAAGTCGCTTCAGGAAGATTTGGGGTTACAAGTGAATATCTTGTAAACAGTGACGACATCCAAATAAAAATGGCACAAGGTGCTAAACCTGGAGAAGGAGGACAACTTCCAGGACACAAGGTTTACCCATGGATAGCAAAAACTCGCCACTCAACTCCTGGAGTTGGCTTGATATCACCGCCACCTCATCACGATATTTATTCGATTGAAGATTTAGCTCAACTTATTTACGACTTAAAGAATGCAAATCCTGAAGCACGTGTTCATGTAAAATTAGTCGCAGAAGTTGGTGTAGGAACGGTGGCGGCTGGAGTTTCAAAAGGACACGCTGATGTTGTTCTAATCTCTGGACATGACGGTGGAACGGGTGCGTCACCGTTAACGTCAATAAAACATGCGGGTGCTCCATGGGAACTTGGTTTAGCTGAAACTCAGCAAACTCTTCTTCTTAACGGATTACGTGACAGAATTGTTGTTCAAGTGGATGGCCAGCTTAAAACTGGTCGGGATGTCGTTATAGCTGCTTTGCTTGGAGCCGACGAATTTGGTTTCGCAACGGCTCCGCTAGTCGTTATGGGTTGCATAATGATGAGAGCCTGTCATTTAGACACGTGCCCTGTTGGTGTCGCTACAC
>JASLTU010000051.1:0-8744 GCA_030742755.1 Acidimicrobiales bacterium
CGCCTATTATTAGAAAAAATTCACTTTCCGGATACCTGTTACTCAATTCAGATACCGTGTCGATCGTGTAAGTTCTACCACCTCTTATGATTTCCATATCATCAGCAATCAGATCATCATGCCCATCTAGAGCCCTTTTGAGCATTTCAAACCTTTCAACAGGTGTTGAAACGATGGAGACACCAATTTTCGATGAGTCATTATTTTTATCTGTTTTTTGCCAAGGGTCATTTGCTGCCAGCATAAGTACCGAATCGAGCTCGAGTTCGCTCATGGCTGCTAAAGCAGCCGTTGTATGGCCTATATGTGGGGGGTCAAACGTTCCGCCAAATAAACCAATTCGACGACGAAAGTCATTAAACACATCTAAATAGTAATACTTACTAAAAAATTTCCCTGTTTTAGAGCCTTTAAAGTAGTAAATATAAGAAATTTATTTATTCGTAAACCTTGTAAATAAAGGAAAATATAGCGATATGACGAAAGTCATAAACGCCGACTCTTCCACAGCGTCACAAAATGTGTCAAAATAGTAAGGAGGGCATTAACAGACTGACCAAAAGATGCAGTATTTAATCGTCTTCCCAGCAAATTTTCTTAGTAGGAAAAATGATTCCGGAAAAGAAACAGAGGCGCGACTAAAGCGCGATTAAAAAAAAGAGAAAAAATGAGTGATTCAGTAGGACAATATTTAAACGAAATTGGAATGGTTCCGCTTCTTAACGCACAAGAAGAAAGGCAACTATCCCAAACAATTGAGGCAGGGACAGAAGCTCGTGCTCGCAAAGAGGCTGGTGAAACAGGACGCGATATTGTCAGAGCAATCCGAGCCGCAGAACAGGCAAAAGATAGATTTATTAGATCAAACCTTCGACTTGTAGTCAGTGTAGCTAGACGTTACCCACTACCTCCAGGCATGGAGCTTCTTGACCTGATACAAGAAGGCAACTTAGGGCTTGAACATGCTGTGGATAAATTCGACTGGAGAAAAGGTTTTAAATTTTCTACGTATGCTACTTTCTGGATCAGACAAGCAATCGGAAGAGCTTTAGACCAGAAGGCAAGTCTCGTCAGACTTCCCGGTGACCGCTCAGCTAGTTTGCGTGCAGCACTAAGAGCAGTATCTGGAAATGGGGATGAGCTGGATGAAGAACATGCAAGACTGCATCGTTTAACCACCCCAACTTCTCTAGATAGAACAATAGGAGACGATGACAGTAACGAATTGGTAGATTTGCTTCCAGACGCTAATCCAGGGCCTGAACAAGAAGTAATGGACCGTTCTGAAAGCGAAATGGCAACACGACTTTTGGACGTGTTAGACAAAAGAGCTCGCTACGCCGTTGAACAAAGATTTGGGCTTGTTGACGGAAGAAAGCGAAGCTACAGAGAAGTCGGAGAAGAACTCGGTGTTACAGCAGAAGCAGCTCGCCGTTTGGTTAAAAGAGCTGTAAACACTGTTCGAGACCGCGCCGGTGAAAGCATAAGCGTAGCTTAAAAACGTAATTAAATAATTCGTTTTATTATCCGCCGCTTATTTCGTAAACTCTACACATGAGTAAAAGTTCGACTAGAAATAAGAGCCTGGAATGGAAACCAGATTCTTGGAAAAACTTCGAAGCTAGTCAACAGCCTGTGTGGCCTGATAACGGATCCTTACAGAAAGTCTTAGACGAACTTTCTGCATTACCACCACTAGTTTTTGCAGGTGAGGCAAGAAATCTAACGGGGCAACTAGCAGCAGTCTCTCGTGGTGAAGCCTTCCTGCTTCAAGCAGGTGACTGTGCAGAGTCTTTCGATACATCCGCTGACTCAATAAGAGACCGACTGCGCGTCATCTTGCAAATGGCGGTAATTCTTACTTATTACACTGGAGTCCCAGTTGTTAAAGTGGGACGCATTGCTGGACAATTTGCTAAACCTCGATCCAGTGATACTGAAACTGTAGATGGTTTAGAACTACCTTCTTTTCGTGGACATATGGTGAATGACATAAATTTCAACGAAGATTCACGTGCGGCCAATCCTAAACGTCTCTTAACCGCCTACAACCGAGCCGCCGCAACACTTAACCTACTAAGAGCATTCACCAAAGGAGGTTTTGCTGCTCTCTCCAGAGTCCATCAATGGAATCGTGAGTTTGTTGCCGAAAGTCCCGCTGGTCAACGCTATGAAATACTTGCAAATGAAATAGACCGTGCCGTCTCATTCATGCAGGCATGCGGAATTGATGGCGACAAATTATCCGAATTAAGCGAAGTCGACTTCCACACAAGCCACGAAGCCCTTATTCTAGGTTACGAAGAGGCTTTGACCAGACAAGATTCCTTGACAGGAGAATGGTATGACTGTTCAGCACACATGCTCTGGATCGGAGAACGAACCAGAGAGTTAGATGGTGCCCACATTGAATTCCTACGAGGAGTGAATAATCCGATTGGCTGCAAACTAGGCCCTAATGCTAATGCTAAAGATGTTTTAACTCTTTGTGAAACCTTAAATCCCGAAAAGATTGCTGGCAGATTAACTTTAATTTCACGAATGGGAGCTGAAGTAGTTTCGGAAAAACTACCCCCTATTCTCCAAGCAGTCAAAGAAGCCGGACACCCTGTTGTTTGGGTTTGCGACCCTATGCATGGGAATACCTTTTCCACTGAAAACGGACACAAGACTAGAGATTTCGATGACATCCTTAAAGAAATCACTGGTTTCTTTGAAGCGCATAAAAAAGTCGGAACATACCCAGGGGGTGTTCATTTAGAGCTTACTGGAGATGATGTAACGGAGTGTTTGGGTGGAGGTGCTCAACTCGGTGCTAAAGACCTTTCAAAACGTTATGACACACTATGTGACCCCAGATTAAATGGTTCTCAGAGTATCGATATTGCATTTCGAATTGCTGAATTATTGCACAGCAGTCAGCTTTAATGATCCCTAGACCAATTTTTCTATAAAAGCTTCCAACTGTCTAAGATTTCTAACTTCGTAGGCGCCATCGCAATAAGCTGCATACTCGCCAAGAATTGAATCACCTGTATCCCAATATGCTCTCGGTTCAGGATTCAACCAATAAAGTTTTCTAGCCTTCTGCTTTGCCTCTTTCAAAATCCAAGATTGTGACGCATGATAATTGTTTCGCGCATCCCCCAGAATGAGAACAGTTGTTTTAGGTCCAATGTCTTTGCCGTACTTTTCCCAAAAAACACCAAAAGCATGACCGTAATCGGAATGGCCGTCAACCCATACCACGTCTGCTTCTGTGTTTACCCGATGAACAGCCTCTCCTATATCTTCAACACCTTCTAAAAAACGCGTAACTTCATCTAGGCCATCAATAAAAACAAAAGAACGCACTTTCGAAAATTGACTAGAGATCGCATAAAGCAAATGAAGGGTGAAGCGAGCGAAAGCTGCAACTGATCCTGAAATATCTGCAACTACCATTATTTCTGGTTTTGATGGCCGAGGATATTTAAATTTGGGTTCAGCAGGGACTCCTCCGTAACTTAAGGAATGTCTAATCGTTTTACGAAAATCCAAAGGACCTCTTCGACCATACTTTCTTCGTCTTGCTAGACGTGCAGCAAGTTTTCTCGTAAGTGGATACAGAGAACGTTTCAAATTGGCCATCTCTTCTCGAGAGGCATGCATGAAATCTACATCTTCTGGAAGTGGTTTTCGAAGAGTACGCGCCATAGCTTCAACGCCACGATCTGCCACTAAGCTGCGTCTAATCTCTGATTCAATCTGTTTTTTAAGTTCTTCAATTCGACTTTTATACTCATCCTGTTCAAGTCTTTCCTCAAGTTGTGTTAGATCATTTAAAGCCTTTTCCCTACTTTCATCCATCAAACGATCAAGCATTGAGTCAAGATCAAGATTCCTTAAGGTCCGATAAAGATAGTAAGTTCCACCCACCGGCCTTCCTGGTTCCATACCGGCATATCTAATTACAGATTGACGGGCCAAAAGCCTCAGCATCGCTTGATCGCTATTCAACAATGCACGAAATAGCATCTCTTGGAGTTCTTCTGGAGAAAGACCGGACATTGCCCCCCCACCAGATGGTGCATCTCCTTGTTTTAGTTCAGACTCACTCAGCTCATCATCTGTTAAATTTTCTAATTGATTTTCTTGAATTTCATATTCAGAACCGCGAACAGAAAAATACACTTCGAAAACAATCTCAAAAGACTTCCAGTGGGAATGATTTTTTACAAGAGTCGCACCTAACGCATATTTAAACGCGTCGCGATCTTCAATTGGTATATGACTTACCGCCTCCATTGCATCAAGGCTCTCCGTCAAACTAACTGGCAATCCAGCCAAACGAAGTTCAACTATGAATCCATTTAATAGTCCAAGAAGTGGGGATTCATCGCCCTCTGTATGTGTTGATTCATTCAACTCGCTCGTTGATGACATTACTAACCGTTGTCTGCAGCTTAGGCTGCACCCTCTTCTTCTGTTTCCTGCATTGAGTCAGGATTGTCAGCAAATTCCTTGATCGCTTTTTCTATATCTGACCTGTACTTCAATAAAACATTTACCGTCTCAGTTGCAACATCTGCATCAATTTTCTCAACCCCTAGCAAAAGGAGCGTCTTTGCCCAGTCAAGAGTTTCCGAAACGGAAGGATGCTTTTTTAGATCAAGCTGTCTGATTGAACGGACTATCCGAGCTATTTGATCAGCTAAGTTTTCATCCATCCCTGGGATCTTTGCGTTGATAATCTCGCGTTCTCTTTCCAAATCGGGATAATCAATGTAAAGATACAAGCACCTTCTTTTTAGAGCCTCGGAAAGCTCACGAGTGCCGTTGGAAGTTAAAAAAACCAACGGAACCTGGTTACCTTCAACAGTTCCCAATTCCGGTATCGATACTTGATACTCAGAAAGTATCTCTAAAAGTAAAGCTTCAGTTTCAATTTCCACACGATCAACTTCGTCGATTAAAAGAACTACTGGATCTTCAGCTCTGATTGCTTCTAGAAGTGGACGACTAAGCAGAAAATCCTCTGAGAAAAGATCTTCTTCTATCTCGCCCCAATCACGAGTTTCATTTTCAGCTTGAATTCGCAAAAGTTGTTTTTTGTAATTCCACTCGTAAAGAGCCTTTGATTCATCAAGCCCCTCATAACATTGCAGACGGATCAAACGCGCACCGCTCATTTCTGCAACACTTTTAGCTAGCTGAGTTTTTCCTGTACCTGCTGGCCCTTCAATAAGAACAGGTTTCGCCAGACGATCAGCCAAATAAACAATTCCGGCTATCCCATCATCGGCTAAATAACTTACGTCACTTAGACCTGAACGAACACCAGTTACATCTTCAAATCTGTGATCCACTTGAATGAGCGTATCTTTCAACAATGCCTCATCCTCAATGAAAGAAATAACTAATAACAAATAGTTATTTCTAGAAAATATTTACCCTAATCACACTCTAATAAACCCGCGACTAACCTTCTATTAGAAAAGAGGTAAGAGAATTGGAATCCTCTAAGGAATCTTCCACTGTTTCGGGAAATAGCGGAGCAAAAAAAATTGGATTTGGAATACTACTCTCACGCTTGTCAGGCTTGCTAAGGGAGTCTTTACTTCGTTCTGTTCTTGGTCTCGGCCCCGCTGCTGATGCATTCACTGCCGCTTTACGGATACCTAACCTACTGCAAAATCTTTTGGGAGAAGGATCCTTGTCAAGCTCATTTATACCTGTGTACAGCAAACTGCTTTCTGAAGGTAAAGAGAAGGAGGCCGGCAAGGCCGCTGGTGCCGTTGCAAGCCTTCTAATTACCTTTACAGGTGGATTAACCCTTATTGGGATAATAATGGCCAGGCCAATAGCAAGAATTTTGACTCCAGGTTTTACCTCGGAAAAGCTTGATTTAACAGTTGACTTAATCAAAATAACTACAGCCGGAATTGGTTTTTTAGTACTTGCAGCTTGGTGTCTAGGTGTTTTGAATAGTCATAGAAAATTCTTTCTCTCATACGTTGCCCCTGTTCTTTGGAATGCCGCACAGATTGTCATTTTGCTCATTGCAATTAGTAAAGATTGGGATCCAATCAAAGCAGCGAAAGCTGCAGCTTGGGGCTTATTTATAGGTGGCATCATCCAGCTTCTATTCCAACTTTTTGGAGTTGGTAAATTGCGAACCAAAATACAGTTTTCTCTTTCTTGGAGAAATGAACACGTACGAGAAATAATTAAGCGCTTCAATCCCACCATTTTGGGCAGAGGTGTAGTTCAACTTTCAGGTTACTTCGATTTAGTTTTGGCTTCTTTACTAGTGACTGGCGCAGTTTCTGCACTTATGTCAGCGCAAGTTCTCTACATGCTTCCAATAAGTCTTTTTGCTATGAGTATCGCTGCGGCTGAACTTCCAGAAATGTCAAGAAATACGAATATTCAAGATCTCACACATCGTTTAAACCAAGGCATAAAGCAAACTTCTTTCTTCATGTTTTTAACTTCAGTAATCTATATAACAATCGGCGATCAAATCATCGGTGTCATTTTTCAATGGGGGTCATTTGACAGAGATGACAGCATTGTTGTAGCCGCAACTTTGGCAGCATACTCTCTTGGAATCCCTGCAATAGGCATTTCGCGTATCTACCAAAGTGCTTTTTATGCGAGTGGAGACACTAAAACTCCTGCATTCTCTGCAACCCTGAGAGTAGTCATTTCTCTAATTCTCGGCCTGTTGCTCATGTTTCCTCTAGACAGATTCTTTATTTCAAATTCAACTTTAGAAAAAGTGCCAGGATCAATCACTGGGGACTGGGGACCACTAAGTGAAAGCTTAAGAGCATTGCCAGCGAACCCTCATTTGGGTGCTGCAGGCTTAGCAGTTGGATCAGCAGCAGCAGCTTGGATAGAAATGCTATTTTTATCCAGACAGATTAATAAAAAAATAACACCAAACCCTTCGCCTCTCTCAGCGATCATGAAACTTTTACCAGCTGCCTTATCATCAGTGATTATTTCAATTATTGCTCGATGGCTCCTATCGAATACTAATGAATTAATAAACTGTCTGGTATGCGTGCCTGTAGCCGTATTTATTTACATAGTCATCTCGAGTAAAAGTGGTGTAAAAGAATCTTCGCTTTTACTGAAAGGACTGAGAAGAAACCTGCAAAAGCTTAAGTTTCGCTAAGGAAGAATAACCAAGTCATCCGTGTGAATAACTTCATGAGAAATACCTTCTGGTAATTCCGAAGTCTTCAATCCCAGGTTCAACACGACATCTTCTGAATTTTGTCTGACTATTCCTTTTGCGAAGATCTTTGAATTCTCATCTGTTATTTCAACCGCATCACCGATTTCAAAGTCTCCTTCGCTTTTAAGTACTCCTGTTGGAAGTAGGGATGCACTTCCTTCTAAGGCTTTACGTGCACCGTTATCAACCATAATTTGCCCTCTGGAACCTACAGCAAATGCAATCCACAGTTTTCGCGCATTTAGTCGTGTGTCTCTTGGGTGGACGACAGTTCCAATTCCATTCACTTCATTACAAGCGTCTTTTAGAATATCGACTCTTGAGGCATCAGCTATTACAGTTCTTACTCCTGACCAACTTGCTATCTTTGCAGCTGCTAATTTAGATGCCATTCCCCCACTTCCTAGGTCTGAGCTACTACCCCCCGCATACCTCTCCATCTCCTGATCAATCTCAATTATTTCTTCTATTAAAGAGGCTTCGGAATCCATTCTTGGATCCGCTGTAAACAAACCTGAAGTGTCAGTAAGCAATACCAGCATGTCTGCTTCAACCAAATGAGCAACTAAAGCAGCTATACGATCATTGTCACCGAAACGGATTTCGTCATCGGCTATTGCATCATTTTCATTGACCACAGGAACAACACCTAGCTCTATAAGTCTCATCAGAGTATTTCGCGCATGTAGATACTGGGAACGGACAAAAAAGTCTAGAGGAGCCAGTAAAACCTGTCCTGCAAGCAGTGAGTGCTTAGACAGCTCTTCTCGATAGGTGCCTATTAAGGAACCTTGACCTATCGCAGAGATTGCTTGCAAAGTTGAAGGGTCCTGAGGCCTACTGTCACCCGTCAAACCCAGAAAAGGAAGTCCGGCAGCTATCGCTCCAGAAGTTACTATTACAACGTTATTTCTAGAGCTTTTTAGTTCGGCAACTTCGGAGCAAATCTTCGCAACAGACTCTTGTGATATCTCACCATCCATATTCGTTATAGATGAGGTCCCCACTTTAACGACTACTGTTTTACTCATCTTCGTCATACTCGAATTCTAGTTTTCCTATCTTAACTATTTCGCCTTTTTTTACCCTTGCCCTATTTAATGCTCTGTCTACACCCATATTTTTAAAACGATCTTGCAAATAAGCCAGTGCATCTGGATTACTCAAATCATTTAAATTAGCCACTCTTATCAACTCTCTGTCTCTAATCTCCCAATGAGTATCGTCAACCCTTTCGACCTTTATTCCTTCGGGTTCAGGCTGATGCAAAATACGCGTAGGATTAACCGGTTTATTTGACCTAACTTCTTCTATAAGACCGGCGATTTGATACAAAGTTTCTTTTATCCCAGAACCAGTTACAGAAGAAACTTTCTGGCCATCAAATTCAACAGCTTCTAGCGCCATGTCAGCACGAGAGCCGACAACAAGTCGTGGTCTAGATAACAGCTCTGGACGGTATGAACTTAACTCATTTTCTAATACTTCTTTTTGCCTCTCAGGTGAAAATTCTGAA
>JASLTU010000052.1:0-8405 GCA_030742755.1 Acidimicrobiales bacterium
GTGCAAATCTTCCTGACTTGATATCGATGCTTTCTGAGTTGCCGATTGAAATTGCTCTTACGACTAACGGTATAACTTTGGAAAAAAATGCCCACATTCTCAGGTCGGCAGGCTTGAACAGGATAAATATCTCTATGGATTCTTTGAGAGCAGAACGGTTTGAAGAAATCACCCTCAGGGATGATATGCGAAAAGTCATAAGCGGAATTGAAGCTTCTCTAGAGGCAGGGTTATCGCCTGTAAAAATAAATGTCGTTGTTATGCGTGGGATTAATGACGACGAGATAGTCGATTTCGCAAAGTTTGGAAGAGATATGGGTGTGATAGTCAGGTTTATAGAGTTTATGCCTCTTGACGCTGATGAAAACTGGTCAACTTCTTCAGTTGTCACACTGAAAGAAATATTTTCCACAATAAATTCTGTTTACCCGTTAGAAGAGATTGAGCGCTCAAATGCGCCGGCTAGTGGTTTTAGATACTTGGACAATAAAGGGGAAATTGGAATTGTCGCTAGTGTCAGTCAAAAATTCTGCGCTACATGTGACCGGATAAGAATTACAGCAGATGGGCAATTCCGAAACTGCTTGTTCTCAAATGAGGAATTCAATCTCAAAGAAGCGCTTAGGTCCGGGAATACTGATAAAGAAATATGTGAACTTTTAGAGTTGGCAGTTTTAGCTAAGCGTGAAGGTCATGGAATTGGGAATGTCGATTTCATACGCCCTGCTCGAAGCATGTCTCAAATAGGTGGATAAGAAAGGAGAAGCTTTGAGTGGTAGCAATGATGAATTAAGCCATGTAGACGAAAATGGAAAAGCGCAGATGGTTGACGTTGGCAATAAGGACGATACGAAAAGAAGTGCGACTGCATCAGGAAAAGTTTTTATGAGTACTGAAACATTAGAAGCTTTGGAAAGACAAGAACTTAAAAAAGGTGACGTATTGGGAGTCGCAAGAGTCGCTGGAATACAGGCTGCTAAAAAGACATCTGAATTAATACCACTTTGCCATCCGTTAGCTATCAATTTCGCTTCTGTTGATTTCAGAATCAGAGAGAGCTGTGTGGAAATACAAGCAACAGTTAAAACGTCAGGTAAAACCGGAGTGGAGATGGAGGCTCTGACAGCTTGCTCTGTTGCTGCACTGACTGTATACGACATGTGTAAATCTATGGATAAGTCAATAACCATTGAAGAAGTCAAATTATTAGAAAAAACTGGCGGCAAGTCCGGCGACTGGCATAGAACTGAGAAGTAGCACTTTTCGCGCTTTAAGTAGCACTTTTCGCGCTTAAAGCGCGAAAGCATCCCCGTATTAATAAGACTTGCATACTATTATCTTTTTATTGCGGAAAATTTAAAGGTGGAAAAAGTATGTTGATACTTCTTGGTCTGGGAGCATTGTGGGCAGCTGTTCTGCTACCACCACTGATAAGAAATCAGATTTCTACAAGGTCTTCTGCTCCAGGGATTGCAAATCATCTTGATGTTTATCGTGTTTCAGCAACGAAGGACTTTGGCATTTCATTACCACAAAGTGCTTTAGGGGCAAAAAGAAGACGCAGAGATGTATCTATTGCTTTAAGTGGTACAGCAGTTTTCACTTTTCTAGCTTCTATAGCAGTGGGCGGGGTATTCGTATGGACCCTTCATTTTGTTGTGGATTTAGCTTTAATTGGTTACGTGACTCTAATCACACAACGACGCGATATAGAGACAGATGAAACTTCTGTAGTGCTCACACATTCCTTCATTGCTAGATCAATGCAAGAAGAGTACGACTATCCCGAAGCTATATAAGAGAATTTCTACATTCAATAAAGCTTCTTAGATACGCTTCACTCATATCAGGGGGTGTAGCTCAGTTGGCTAGAGCGCTACGTTCGCAACGTAGAGGCCGTGGGTTCGATTCCCATCATCTCCACGAAAGCCCTTTTTTTGTTATTTTGATGAAAGGTCTCAATAACATGAGACATGTACAGATTATGAAGATTAAGGGCGATACAAAATAGTGTTAGATAATTCATCAAACCTTTCTAGAGGAAGTCTTAATGTCTCGTAATTCGATTTGTTTACTTTTTGTAGTTTTATTTATTGCTAGTTCTTGCAGTAACAGTATTGATTCCGTCGGGTCGCGCACGGTCGTTGTTTTGACTCCCGATGAAGTGGGGGAAATCGTCCTGCCCCCAGGCGCTTTTGAACAAGAAGTTCTTGTAACACTGCCACCCAGCACTACAAATATTCCTACATCAACCGAAGTGCCTATAGCGAAAATTGAAAAAACATTAAATGAAGCGCAAGAAATTACCGATGAGAATCTAGTTTCCTTAGAAGAGGAAACTTCAACGACGACTACGGTTGGGCAGACCTCAGATGCAAATACAACAACAACGACAACAACGAGCACTACTACGACCACTACAGAACCCCCCAAGGTCACGATTCCTATAGCTGAAGAAGAACAAGATGCAGGTGTCAAACTGATGGACACTTTAGATGACTTCAATTCTTGTTTATCTTCCGAAGGGTATGAATTTATTGGATTACCAAATCAAGAAGCAGGACCTGAAGATCCAGCTAACAACCCTAATTATCTGAATGCCTTGGTGCTTTGCAACAGTCGAACAAACATAGCTAGCACTTTTCAGGAATTTCAGGAATCGCGAAATGAAATGACACCGGATGAGATAAAAGAACAAAACGAACAAACAATAGCTCTAGGTGAGTGTCTTAATAGAAAAGGTTGGAATGTGGGGAATCTGTCTCCAGATGAAAATGGACTACTGAATCCAAGTCAATTCGAGAGTCCAGATGGTTCGATTAACACCGATGACATTCGTTCATGTGCATCTGAGCTCTCTTTGGAAAGTGATTAATTTTGAAAAATACTAAGAAAGAAGAATTTTCCGACAAGAAATTCGAAGATGCTAGAACATCTAAAGGAGAGAAATGTTGAAGCGGGTACTTGTAATTCTAATTTTTGTTCTTCTCGGAGCGGGAGTAACAGTCGCTATTTTAGTTTCTTCGGAGGATAAGGAAGTTAGTAGTTCTAATGTGGACCGTCTTATCGCTGAAAAGGTAAGCGTTCGCACTTTGTCCGAAGAAATAACAATAGGTGGCGAAATGCTAAGAGAGGAACTTCAATCTATAAATGCAGTTTCAGCAGGCCGTTTAACTGCACTTAATTTAGAAGAAGGAGACATGGTTGATGCTTCCACTACGCTTTTTGAATTAGATGGTAGACCATCTGTGGCAGTAAATGGAGATTTCTCTTTCTATCGGGAATTGAATGTCGGGTCTCAAGGGCCTGATGTTGAGCAACTGGAAACCATTCTCGAAATGTCTGGATATGAAGTCGGAATCGTAGATCAGTTTTATACAGAGGAAACTCGAAATGGATTAGCAAACTGGCAAGATGATTTTGGTTTTAAGGGTGGAATAACTGAAGTTGATGAAATGGTGAATTTTTCTTTAATTTCAAACCCGTATGGTTACAGATTAGGAGCTGTTAACACTGTTGGGGTAACAATTGGTTCGCCTCTCAGTGAAGAAATGAACAATCTTACTGAACGGCAAGGTACTGCTATCTTCGAGACTCAGAAAACACCAATTGTGTCAATTTCGGCCACCCCCTCAGTTGTATTAGAAGGTGGAAAAGTCATAGTTACGATAATTTCTGATCCCGCACCGAAAGAAGATATAGAAATCAATATAGATATTTCAGGTGATGTCACAGAGGAGAAAGATTTTGAATTAACTGAGAAGAAGTTTTTGATACTAGCTGGCTCAGAAAGTGTGGAGTTCGAGATCGATATTTTGACAGACGATGAATTGGAAGCCAACGAAGATCTAAAAATATCGATTCTCGGAGGGTTTGAAAATGAAGAAAATATCGCTCCACAGGATTTAAAAATTTATGATTTACAGGCTGAGATTGAAGAGTTGGATGAAAGATACTCTGAGCTTGCTGATTCAGAAAAGATTCTGACTGACGTTGAACAGGAGCTTATAGATGAGCAGATAATTTCAGGGACTCAGGCGTGGGAGTACGAATTTTCGCCATCTGAAGCTGAGAACTTGATGAATCTAAAAGATGCCCACGACGACGCTGAACGGGACTACCGCAATGGAAGCATTACCGCTGCAAGTAAAGCAAAAGCATTGGAAAGCTATGAAGATGCTTTGGAGAAAGCGCAAGAAGAACGAACAGAGAGTGAACAGGAAGAATTTGACCGATTAGCTCCTTTACTAAAATCTAAAACTGAGGAACTAAGAGTAGCGAAAGCATCACGATGGATTTTGGCTGACTCTGACACTGCAAATGTTGTTATAGATGACCCTGAGGCTCCAGATATGCCCGTCTTGGTTATTTCATCTTCAAGCGATTATGCAACAGAACCAGGAACAGCCGTATTCCATGTAGAAACTACAGCTGAATTAGCGGAAGAACTGACTGTCTTTTTTGAAATAGTAGGCGAGGTTGAACCTGGTGAGGACTACATAATTCCGAGCGGTGACGTAACTATGCCAAAGGGCAGTAGAAAAACTTCCATATCAATACAGATTAGAGATGATGACCTCGTTGAAAGAGATGAAAGCTTAACTGTTCGTCTTCTAGAATCTGATGATTCAGAATATCAGTTGAGTAGTCAAATAGAGGCCACAATGCTAGTCCAGTCGCCTGACTTGCCTGAACTAAGCATCACAGGAGGTGGAACTATTCTTGAAGGTGAGACATCGGTTATAACAGTCAAAGCAGATCAACCCGTGACTGTTGATACATCTATAAATTACTCTGTCTCGGGTACCGCTCAACAAGGAATTGATTATGCGGTATTGGAAGGTTCTGCTCTCATGAAAGCAGGAGAGATATCAGTTGAGATACCAATACGTTCTCTTCGCGACGACGTTTTCTTCATGCCAGGAGACATGATTGTAGCTGATTGGCCTGCAAGAGTTGGCGGTATAAATTTCGAAAAAGAAGACCTGATCTCATCAGGTGTAGAAATCCTTTCTCTTACTGAACCGGCTTTTAAATTGGCACTATTCGCAAGCCCAACAGATCGAGCAAAATTAGAAGTAGGTCAGAAAGTAACAATAGAAATAGATGCAGGCGATCAAGAATCGGACGGTATCATTTCACAACTTGACGATGCAGTCACAAAAAATGGAGCAAGTGAACTTTATGAAGGAGAAGTTGAAGCTTTAAATGACTTAGTTGCTGTCGAAGGCGCCGCAATAGCCATAGATGTGGTTGTGGCCGAAGTTGTAGATGCAGTCGTTGTTCCAATCGCTGCAGTTCTGACAGAGGACTCTTCAGAGAAAGTTAGGGTCGTCACTAGAGATGGAACTATTGAAAGACGTGTTGTGCAAACTGGCATGTTGGATGGCGCTTGGGTGGAAATAATTGCAGGAGTTTCACCAGAAGAGTTTGTGATAATAGAAATTGATCGCTCTTAAGAAGGTGTTTCTTGATGGCTGAGAGCTTACTTTCTCTGGAATCAGTATCACGTATCTACGGAACAGGTATCGAGGTGTATGCCTTGGACGAAGTATCTTTAGATATTTTTTCAAGTGATTTCATGTCAATCGTGGGACCCTCTGGATCTGGTAAATCAACCATGTTGGGATTACTAGGACTCTTAGACCTTCCAACGATAGGAAATGTCAAAGTCAAAGGTGTAGATGCAACAAGTATGAATGATTTCGAGCGTTCACGTTTACGCGGGGACGCAATAGGTTTCGTGTTCCAACAGTTTCATCTGATTCCGCATTTAAGTGCTTTAGGCAATGTAGAAACAGCCCTTTTGTATCGTGGCTTATCTCCGAAAGAACGTAAAAAGAAGGCAGCTGAATCTCTGGAAAAAGTTGGGCTCGAGGGTAGAGAAGGTCACAGGCCAGTTCAATTATCAGGTGGGGAGCAACAAAGAGTTGCAATTGCAAGAGCTATTGTCACCGACCCTTTAGTGGTGCTCGCAGATGAACCTACTGGGGCACTTGATTCGGAAAACGCCGAAAAAATTATGAAAATTTTTGCAGATTTAAAATCACCAGAAAGAGCTGTCTGTCTAGTAACTCATGATATGGAAATAGCTGATTCTACAGAGAGAAAGATTTCCATGAAGGACGGAAAAATTGTTCAAGACTTGATCCAAGGTGAAAGAAAGTGAAACGTTTTTTTGACCTGGTGAGAGTAGCGATTGCTGGGCTTACAGCTCGAAAAGTCAGGACGTTACTTATATTGCTAGGTCCAATTTTAGGAGTAGGTGCGATTGTTTCGGCTATAGGAATAAATGAAAGTTCAAAGGGCTATTTGAAGGCTCAACTTCAAGAGTTAGGGACGGATTTGATAGTAGCTAACGCGCAGGATTCGTTGGGTGGTTTCGGCCAAACACCTCGTATACCTGCGAGTGCCACTGGTAGAGTTTCGCGGTTGCCCGATGTTACATCTGTTTCAGGCACATATCAGATATCAAATGTAGTGACTTTGCCTTTTGACGATGCGGAAGATTACTACAGGGCTTTTCCGGTTCCAGTGATTGCTACCGATTTGAATCTTCCAGTAACTATGGAAGTGCCAATGGTAAGCGGAAGATTTATTAATCAATTTGACTATGACCGTTCTGCTCAAGTCGCTGTAATAGGGAGAGACTTAGCTGATGAATACGGATATATGAGAGGAGAGCAACGAACGATCTCTTTGAATGGAATTGATTACGGCGTGGTAGGCGTACTCGATTGGGTTTTGCTTGAGCCCTCGATGGACTCTGCGGTTTTTATACCTTTTTCAACAGCAGAAGAAGATTGGGAAATAGAAAGTCAAGATCCGACTCGGTTATATATTCGTGCTCCTACTAACACTCAATTAGTAGCAGAGGAAATCCCTACTGTGGTTAGTTTGGGAGGTCCTGATGGGGCGCGTACTAGCGTTCCAACAGATCTTCTTGATGCCGAATCTCAAGTAGATGAGAGTTTGAACAATTTGACAAAATTGATGGGTGGTTTGGCTTTAATAGTTGGAGGCGTGGGCATAGCAAACGTAATGTCTATCTCTGTTATTCAACGTTCTTCCGAGATCGGTATACGCCGTGCTCTGGGTCACACACGTACGACAATAGCGATGCAGTTTCTTTTTGAAGCTCTGGTTGTAGGTATTTTAGGTGGTATTTTTGGTGCCCTTGCTGGAGCAGGTGTTGTTTGGTTCACTTCATGGTCTCGTGATTATGTGATGGTTCTTTCTTTGCCTTCGTTAGTGGGTTGGAGTTTGGTTTCAGTAGCAGTAGCTGTCGCATCTGGTCTTTATCCGTCAATGAAAGCAGCACGTCTTGAACCTTTGGAAACACTTCGCCTCGGTTAATACATTTTGCATCTAATATTTCTTATATGACTATTGACCTTTCCGACTATGGGGCCGATGAAAAGCTTTTAGCAGATTCTGATGAACTTGGAAGAATCATTCGAGTTGATCGCGGTGAATGCGATGTGATTTCTGAAAAGGGAATAGTTAGAGCTGCATCAGATTCAACAAGGTCTCAGAAGGAAGTAGCTCCCGTGACGGGTGATTGGGTCAAATTGGTAAGTAATCCAGAAGTTGGAACTGTTATTGACGAGGTCCTACCAAGAAAGAATAAATTATCCCGCCGCGACCCATCAGATGAGAGAGTCGAGCAAGTTTTAGTTTCCAATTTAGATCTAGTGGTAATAGTTCACGGTATAGATCGTCCTCTTCCACCCGGTCGGATTGAAAGGCTTTTGACTCTAGCTTGGGAAAGCCAGAGTGAAGTTGTCGTTGTCTTAACGAAAGTTAAAGAAAAAGATGAGCTGCTGGAGGAAACAACTAGAACAATTCAAGCCATAGCCCCAGAGATTGCAATTATCGCTGTTGATTCAGCCAATAAAACTGATTCTGGATTAACAAAAATAAGAGAAATGGTGAAACAAGGTTGCACAGCCGCATTGATTGGAGAATCTGGTGCCGGAAAGTCCTCCCTTGTAAATGCTTTACTTGGAGGTGAAATTTTTGAAACAGGGGAAGTTAGAACAGGTGATAGAAGAGGGAGACACACAACTGTCACAAGAGAAATGATTCTATGTCCTGATGGAGGCCTACTAGTTGACACCCCAGGGTTGCGTTCAATTGGTATTTGGGATGCAAAAAAATCTTTGGAAAAAGTCTTTGCTGATTTAGAAAAACGTTCCGATGACTGTCGTTTTAGCGATTGCATTCACGAGAGTGAACCGGATTGTGCCGTAAATGAAGACGTTTCACTGGGAGTGTTGGACGAAAGGAGACTGATTAGATACCGGGCTCTTTTGAAAGAATTGTCGGAGCAACAGGAGAAAACAGCAAAACGCAAAAACAGATAAAAAGTTTTAAGCGCCCTCTATTAAGAGAGAGTTCCTTAA
>JASLTU010000053.1:0-8257 GCA_030742755.1 Acidimicrobiales bacterium
ATCATCAGTTGATTTCAGAGGGAATAGGCCTACAGATTTTGAGTGGGCTGAATCCCTTGAACCTGGTTGGCATAAAGAGAGAATGGAGAACTTCAACAATTTAGTTTCAGGAATACCTCAAGAAGTTGATTTAGTTGATGACTGCTGGACTGACCTGATAGGCAATATCGTTGACATGTACAGAAGAGGAGCAATACAACCCGAGATGGATTTGCCGGAGGTTCTTGAGATGGCAAATTTTGAAAAAATGGAATCTATTAGAAAACGAGTAGAGGAAAGTGTTGATAATCCTGAAATAGCAGAAGCTTTAAAGCCATGGTATGCACTGTTCTGCAAGAGGCCATGTTTTGATGATGAGTATCTGCCAACCTTCAATAGGGAAAATGTTGACCTTATTGATACGGGTGGGCTAGGAGTGGAAAAAATTACCCCTAATGGTGTGGTCGTAGCAGGACAAGAATATGAAGTGGATTGCATAATTTTTGCAACTGGGTTCGAAGTGGGCACCGGGTATGAAAGGCGTGCTGGGTGCGAAGTAATAGGAGCTGATGGCAGAACGCTTACAGAGAAATGGGATGAACATGGAGTTTCAACTTTACATGGTCTCCAAACTAGTGGGTACCCCAACCATTTCATGCTCAGCGCTAATCAAGGTGCTTTCACTGTCAATTTTCCTCATTTATTAGAAGAGGCAGCAACAAATACTGTTTGCATAATTAAACACGTCATTGACGAGGGATATTTGACAGTAGATGTTGAGCAAGAGGCTGAAGATGAGTGGGTTAAGACAATAATTGAAAAAGCGCGTGGACCAATTGGTGCAGGACCCGGAAGCACAGAATGTACACCTGGTTATTACAACAATGAGGGTCATTTAAACGAAAAAGCTCGTCAGAGTGCGCCTTATGGTGGTGGATCAGTTGAATTTTTTAAACTGATGGAAGATTGGCGCGATAAGGGTGATTTTAAAGGTCTCGAATTCAACTAGCTTTTATATTCCTCCCCGCTTCGGTGAATTTCCTATCAGTTAGTTATTATCGACGTAAGTGATCAACTTTTTTTGGGGGGGGATCTTGGGAGAATTAGATGGAAGGGTTGCCTGTGTCACAGGCGGAACCCGGGGAATCGGAAGAGCAATAGCGGAGGCTTTACTTCGAGAGGGAGCCAGCGTCGTCATAAATGGCCGTAGCGAAGAAAAAGGAACCGTAGCACTTGAAGAAATGGATGCTGGCGAAAAAGCTCATTTTATTTCTGCAGATGTGAAGTCTCGTGAAGGATGCGAGGCAATTGTCAGTGGAACTGTTGAAAAATACGGGAAGATTGACATTCTCGTAGCTAACGCTGGTGGTGCTTCTAATCACGCACCTGTCGCAGAACTCACGGATGAGGCAATGGAAGACTCATTAGTGTGGAATTTTTGGCATACATTCTGGACGATGCGTTCGGCTTTAGGACATATGATTCCCCAAGGTTGGGGTCGTATAATCGCGGTTTCTTCTGTGGAAGGAAAAGTCGGGAAACCTGGTTTGGCGATTTATGTTTCTGCAAAACATGCGATTAATGGTCTCGTTAAATCTTCAGCACATGAAGTTGGAACTTTAGGAATAACAGTCAATGCTGTTTGCCCAGGTTTGATTGAAACAGACATAGTTAAAGAGGTTTTACCTCTCGCTGCGGAGTCAATGGGTCTTGAAAGCTATGAGGCTGCTTTAGACCTATTCGCTCAGGAGTCTGCAATTAAGAGGTTAAACGAAGTGGAAGATGTAGCTGAGGTTTGCCTCTTACTCACTTCAGAAGCTGGAGCTGGTATTACAGGCTCACTTATATCAATCGACGGTGGAACGGCACCTTATTAACAGGTCGGGGGAGTTTAAATAATGGGAAAACTTGATGGAAAAGTTGCATGTATAACTGGTGGCACACGTTCAATAGGTAGAGCAATGGCTGAAGCTTTTGTTTCGGAAGGTGCAAAAGTTGTAGTCAACGGCCGAAACGAGGAAAAGGGTCAGAAATGCTTAGAAGAAATGGGAGCAGGTGACGCTGTTTCCTTTTTTGCAGGAGATTCCTCAAAACAGTCAGTAGTTGAAGGTTTGATCGATTTCACAGTGAGTACTTTTGGACAACTTGATATTTGTTGCCTTAACTCGGGTGGGGTGCAAATGACCGCTCCGGTAGCTCAGATGTCGGATGAGGAATGGGCATTAGAGGTTGACTGGAATTTAAATCATGTTTTTTGGGGTATGAGGAAAGCCTTGCAACACATGATTCCAAGGGAATCTGGCAGGGTTCTTGTCACCTCTTCTGTTGAGGGCAAATTAGGTAAACCGGGTCTCCCCGGTTACGCTGCGACAAAACATGCAGTAAATGGTTTAGTTAAAGCTGCTGCGCATGAAGTTGGCACTTTGGGAATAACTGTTAATTCGATTTTACCGGGATTGATTGAGACAGATATTGTGCGTGAGACTGGACCGGATTCAGCCATTGCTATGGGATTAGGTACGTATGAAACATTGATAGAGGTATTCTCATCTGAGTCTGCTATCAAACGTCCAAACAAGGTCGAAGAAGTGGCTGCTGTAGCTTTACTTCTTGCTTCTGATGCGGGTCGAAATATAACTGGGTCAACGTTCCCAGTTGATGGTGGGACAATGCCTTATTAAAAATATGCAACTAGATTACTCGTTCATCCAAGATGGGGGTCTTTTGTCTAGATATGCTCTCATTCCTTCTTGAGCTTCTTCACCTTTAAAGAGACTTGCAGATAATTTAGAAGTCCAGTCGAAAGCTTCATCAATTTGCATATGAGGTACTTGTAAAGTCAGTTGCTTAGCGGCAGCTATCGCTTTAGGTCCTCCAGCTTTAATATCAGAAATTACTTCTTCAACTGTAGCGTCTAGTTCGTTTGCTGGAACTGCAGCGTTGATAAGACCCATGTTCGCAGCTTCTGAAGCTGAGAAGCGGTTGCCGCGAAGAAAAGCCTCGCTGGCATCAGATGGACGCATTTTAGGAAGACAAAGTACAGAAATTATCGCAGGTGCTACGCCGACACGAACCTCGGTGAAACCAAATTTTGCTTCTTCTATCGCTATAGATATATCCATCGCAGCCGCGATTCCCATTCCACCTGCAACACAGTGTCCAGCGATTTTACCTATATAGGGTTTAGAAGATTTCCTGAATCTCCCAAAAATTTCTAATGGATCAATCGGTTTGTTTTTTGATCCGCCTTCTTTATGTGACGAGCGTTCTGATAGATCCGCTCCTGCGCAAAAAACCCTACCTCTATTAGTCAAGACGATTACCCGCACAGCAGGATTTGTTTCTGCGGCATCGAGAATTTGTGCTAACTCTGAAGTTAGTCCGACACTGAGAGTGTTCCTGTTTTCTTCATCACAGAGAGTTACAGTCAATACTCCATCATTAAATTCTGTTTCTATAAGGTTCATGAGTTACTCCTTTTTGTAGGACCATCTGTAGGAGGTCCAGCGAAGGCTTGTGCAAGGTCCATCCATTCCTTTGCTATTTCTCCTTTTACTCTAAGCTCGGTATCTCCAAGGTGTCGACGCTGAGTGGTCACAAGGCAGAAGTCCTTAGCAAGTCCTTCAATATAGTCCGGTGCGTCAGAAGGTCCCCAAGTCCAAATTTGGTTATCAGGCCCTCTAAGTGAAAGGTAAACGTCGCCTTCTGGAACTTCGAGGCGCCTATTGATGTAAGACCACTGACGAGTTATAGCACCAAGATGAGCAATGTGACGGAGTCTTTCTGTATCTGGACGGTCACCTCCCACTGCATCAATAATGTCTTGGCCATGTGCCCAAACTTCCATGAGTCTTGCGGTTAGGAATGAGTTTGAACCCATTGAAGGCCCATACCAAATGACTCGACTCTCATTGTCAAGTGTTGAGGCTGCATTTGATAAATTCTCACGGCCTTCTCTCCACGTGGCTAGTAGAGATTCTGGGGTGAGAGCACGATAGTGGCCCAGTGTGAAGTCATCGGATGCTTCGGAACCATTAACTGCTGAAGCAAAAAGGTCATCCATAGAAGATTTGAATTTTTCAGGATTGGTGATGGCCAAAGAAGCTGCATTGTCAAAGTAGGTAAGGTGCCCAATTTGATCAGTTACATTCCACCTATCGCTAAAAGTAGGTGTTGTCCACATTTGGTCATCTAGTTTCGCGACAATGTCGTCAAGGGCCTGTTGCTCTGCAACAAGATCTTTGATTGTTTCATTTATATCCATCTGGTTCCTTAAAATTAAATAAATTGTTTCCAGTCATTGGTTTTGTGAAGTTAATCCTGCGAGTATGAGGTCGAGAGCCTCATCGGCTGCTTCTTTCGGTGAAGATCTGAGAGAGCCAATAACTTCTGGTCTGGAAAAGTCCCGTCCGATTCCTGCCATTAGTCGTGCAATTGCTGCTGTATCAACATTTCCGATCTCACCCTTTTCTACAGCAATGTCTAGCAAGCGATGAGTAATAGCGATCAGGTAGGAGTTGTGATCTTCAATTAATTTTTGAGCTGCGGGTATCTTTTGAAGATCTTGAGCAAAGGCTTCCGTTGTTTTTGCAGCGACCACATTGGCGGCTTGGAGATAGGTGCGAATGGCTTTTAATGGCTGCATGTTAGGTGATATGGCAGACATTGCATTTCTGCCTCTAGCCCATAGATTTCTCTCGATAACTATGAGAACGAGTTGTTCTTTGCTGGGAGCCAGACTGTAAAGAGTTCTTAGAGAACAGTTAAGGTTTTTCGCAATTTCTGCCATCGTGAGATGTGCGAATCCTTTATTAAAAAGTTTTCCTAAGCCTGAAAGAAGGTTGCGTTGGCGTTCAGTGAGTTCAGTTTCTTTTTGTTTTGAAAGAACTAGTTTTGGAGGGCGAATATCTTTTAAATAGAAGTCGATACTTGCCGTACGTGTTTCAAGTAGCGTATCTTTCATTGTTTTCTCGCTTCCGACCAAGTTTTTCCTTCTTCAACATCTATGTCGCGTGGTAGACCAAGTACCCTTTCAGCCACAATATTTCGTTGAACGGCGAATGTTCCTCCTCCGAGGGTAAGAGCAGGGGAGAAAAGGAACCCAAAATGCCATATTGGATCACTGGTTGGGAAGTTTCTGTTGTCGACATTTATTGCAACGGGACCGTGGCTTAGAGATGGGTCAATTTTTCCAGTAGGACCAGACCCTTTAATCATTCCTGAAGCACTGCAAAGGTTTTTAGCTGTTTCCATTACATTTTGTCCGTGATGGTCAGCCATTAACTTTTGGATAGATGCTTCAGGACCAGGAACCTTTCCAGCGAGTCGCGCACTTAAAGTCCTTAACCTGTTAAGTCGCAGCACTTCAGATTCACAATAGAGATGCATCAATTTTTGTCGGATAATTGGATCATTTTCTCCCCCGGAATCTATTACCAAATCAAGCAGGGTGTCCACTGAAGGTCCATCACCCCAAAGTGATCCTCCGGCAGATAGAGAAACACGCTCATTAGCAAGGGTCATTCTTGCTAATCTCCATCCATCACCTTCTTCGCCTACTAAAAGTTCAGTGGGAATCCTCACATCGTCGAAAAAGACTTGGTTGAATGAATGGGCGGTTGTCATGTCTACTATTGGTTCCATAGAGACACCAGGCAGATCCATAGGGCATATGAAATATGAGATGCCATGGTGTTTGGAAGCATCAGGGTTAGTGCGCGCTATCAATATTCCGAATGATGCTAGATGAGCGCCACTAGACCAGATCTTAGAACCATTAACTACATATTCGTCACCATCGCGTACAGCTCGGGTTGAAAGATTAGCTAGGTCAGAACCAGCATCTGGCTCACTAAATAATTGGCACCAAAAATCCTCGCCATTTAGAAGACGGGGGAGAAAACGCTCTTTTTGTTCATCTGTACCGGCAGCCACAATTGTTGGACCAGCCCAACCTATTCCTATCGGATTGGCAGGTCTACTTATTCGAGCTTTTCTAAGCTCTTCGTCGATTATTAATTGATGCATTGGTTTAGCAGAAACCCCCCATGGTTCAGGCCAGTGAGGTACCACATATCCAGCATCGACTAATTCTTGATTGCTCGGATTTGGGTTTTTGGAAATCCAGTTCTTTATTTCTATTCGTCTAGGATCATCTTCAGGTGGAAAGTCAAAGTCCATAATCAGTTAATGAGTCCTTCAGGTATATCTACCACCCGAGCACGAAGCCATTCTCCAAAACTTTTAGCTTGGCTGTCTTGTCGCGTAGAAGAAGCAACTCCCTCTTCTAAAAGTCCATGAACTAAAAAGTTGAGCGAAAATATTTTTGGTAGTCGATATCGGTCTATTTGCAATTCGGATGTTTCAGGTAAAAGTTCTTGAAATTTTTCTGTTGTTAAAAAACTATCCAACCAAAGCCAGGCATCTTTGCTTCTTGCAAAAACCCCGAGGTTGGCATTGCCTGTTTTGTCGCCAGATCTTGCTCCCACTAGGAGTCCAATAGGGGCTTTTACAGTTTTACCGAAATCGTCTATTGAAACTTTGTCACCAGGAGGCTCGATAGTAACAGGGTCGCCTGAGATGCGGGATTCGACAATGGTCCTTTCACCATCGAGGATTATCACGTGTTGAGGAACTAAGTCGCTTGGGATTAGCGCCGGCCAATGGATTCCAAATGGTCTAGCATTTCCACCGCCTCCTATACCGAACATGCCAGGAATAGTTGCTAAACCAAGCTCGTTTACAGAATTGAAGATCGCTCTGCCTACCTTTCTTTCATCGGAGTCTTTTACGGTTATTCTCCATAAGGCGACTGCCTCTTCGTTAGTTTGAGGATCTTCTTTGTCTGTTCTGACAACTTTTGTTTTAACAGATTCAAAGTCTTCAGGTTCGTGCGGGCATGCTTTCCAGAATGCCTCTTCTACCAGTTTTGCCTTTTCTTTGATATCTAAACCAGTTAAAGCAATTGACATGTCGGTTCTGTAACCCCCGAGTTTATTCATTGATATTTTTAATGTTTCTGGTGGTGGTTCACCTTTTACGTTTTCAATGAGAACTCGATCAGTTGATATTTGTTTTAATTCCAAAGTGTCGAATCTTGCAGTTACATCAGGCCCTAGGTAGGAAGGTGAGCCGATTTCATAAAGAAGTTGTGAGGTGACAGTTCCTATGGAAACTTCACCACCTGTGCCTTCGTGTTTTCCAATTACAGAAGAACCATCATCATTAATATCGGCCCAAGGAAAACCAGTGCGACTCATTCCGTCCACTTCGGTAAAAAAGGAATAATTCCCACCCGTTGCTTGAGTTCCACACTCGATTACATGGCCCGCTACCACGGCACCAGCTAGAGCATCCCAGTTGTCTTTTGTCCATTTGTGATGCCATGCTGCAGGTCCACAAACGACAGCTGCATCAGTTACACGTCCTGTTATTACTATGTCAGCGCCTTTATTGAGTGCTTCAACAATACCCCAACAACCTAAATAGGCATTTGCGCTTATGTAGCTACCTATTTCTTCTATAGCTTTCCCAGTGTCCATATGTTTAAAGTCGATTCCTGAGTCAGTTAGTTCAGGTATACGAGACAAGATGTTGTCACCTTCTATGTATGCAATCGAAGGACTTAGTCCTACTTTTTCTGCTACTTCAGCTACAGCTTCAGCACAACTTGCCGGATCCAGTCCACCAGCATTACTTATAACTTTTATATTTTTCTCCATGCATGTAGCCATTACGTGTTCCATTTGAGTTACGAAAGAACGTGCGTAACCTCCATTTGGTCTTTTAGCTTGAGTTCTGGCCAAAATCAGCATTGTAAGTTCAGCTAACCAGTCACCTGTCAAAACATCTATGGGTCCATCGTTGACCATCTCAGAGGCAGCGGAAAGACGATCTCCATAAAAGCCTGAGCAGTTAGCTATGCGAATTGGGTCAGTCATTGTTGCCTTTCTCATTTTTGTCAACAGGGTTTATAACGAGAAGAGGAATTCCATTATCCAATTGCTGATTTTCACTAACTAGAATTTCGGCTACGGTTCCTTTGTAAGGGGCTTTTACGTGATGCTCCATTTTCATTGCTTCGAGAATAAGGAGTGTGTCACCAGCTGACACAGTATCTCCACTGGAAACTTTGATTTCGAGAACGACTCCAGGCATTGGTGCCACGAGGCTGCCTTCAGCTATCTGGACTGCTGGTGGTTCGAAACGTGGAAGGATCTCAAAAGAAACCGTTCCTTGATTGGTCTGAATATGAATATTTTCTTGCCCTTCAGTGATC
>JASLTU010000054.1:0-7913 GCA_030742755.1 Acidimicrobiales bacterium
CAGAAGCTCCGGTGACTATTCCGATCCTGTCTAAATCCTTATCCATTGATGCAACTACAGAAAGGTCGATGCTCACAATTAAAAGTAGGGGCACTTCTTCCATCCTGTTGAATATTTCAAAGTCATGGCCAGAGTTTGTATCAATTTCTTGTTCTGAAACAGTTGAATGTTCAACAGTGTTAAATGGAACTTCTCCAGATTCTTGTTGGGCTGCATAAAGCAAAAGGGTGGTTTCACACAGTTGACCTAATTTTCTTTTTTTCTCCGAGTCTTTGACAACTATCACATGAACACCTTGTCGGTTGCCTCCTGAGGGTGCGAAACGTGCATTGTCAAGAATTCGGTGGATCACTTCGTCTTCTATTTCTTCGTCTTGAAATTCGCGGCAAGCAAATGTTGTTCTCATTACTTCAACTAAATCCATGAGAAATACTAAGACGAATTTCGTGACAACATCGCTACGGGTCCGGTGATATCCAAATAGGCATCTAGTTGGCTGTAAGGAATGGTTATAGTCATATCGTTTGTTCCAGCGCCTCCAACTGTAAATGGCGCAAAGGAGAGAAGTAGGCCTCCTTTAGTAAGATTAAATCTACTGAAGTTAGAAATTTGCGGACCTGCTCCTGTGAACATTCTTTCATCTGTCCATTGTTCGTTTTTTAGTTTGGTTATTGCAATCTCAGATAATGCAATCAACCAGTCAGAATTGGGATTAAACAAATCTTCTATGCCTATTACTTCTCCTGTTGACAAATCAAATGTTTCAGTTTTTATCTCTGATTGGTCGCTTACGAGATTTGGGAAAAGGATCCTGCGATTGTTACGCACGCTGAAATAATCGTCTGTGGCCAACATGACTTCGTAATTCTCTTGAAGCCACATACATCGATCGATGAATGCTCTACAGGCATAACCTGATTTCTCTATATTTCTAATTATTTCTTCAAGAAAACTTTTTATCTCTGCCTGCACTAATCCTCTGACACGACCGTTCACTTTAGGAGATTCTCTTGGCCCCTCTATCCTTGGCCAACTCACATAAACTTCAATTTTTCCCGAACCACCTAGTGGTTGGAGGTCAGGGCCGTAAGCGGCTAAGCCTGTATTAATATTGCATGCAAGATCTTGCATCAATACCGTCGGACCATCTGGGAATTCTCTCTCTTCTGATCGTTTACGAGGAACAATGAGAGTTTGACCTACCTTCAACTTATTAGCATCGCTCATTGAGTTGGCTCGCATAAAATCATCAACTGTGGTTTCAAATCTTTTTGCAATTACACCAAGTGTGTCGCCAGATTTTACAGTAACTGTTTGCGGACCTTCTTCTTGGGCCTCAACGGGTTCTATCGCCACCTGCGATAAGCACTCAGCTTTCTTTTCTTCCAATTCAGGGAATTCGCGTGGTTCCCACCCTGGAATGTCGAGAGATGGAAGGGTTGTTGTCGACTGATTTTCAGGAAAAAGCTCTGCGAAAGTTGTTGTGACCAAACTTTCTTGCTGGACTTCGTCAGTTCCGCCGCAAGCGGAAACGCCAAGAATAAGTAAGGCTAAAAAACTTAAACGACAAAACAACATCTAAAATCCTTCATGAACAATGCCTGCTTACACAATATTGCCTCTTTAAATCGATAGACATGATCCCAAACATTACAGTGCAGAGTAAAACATTACAGTGCAGAGTAATACATTGAAAGAAACTAATTGTATGGAACAAATAACTTTAATAAAAGGAGTCCGTTTTAGGCTCACTGTTTCAGCTTTCCTCCTGCTTTTCGTAGAACTGGCTTTGATCCGTTGGCTCGGCGCAAACATTGTGTACCTAGCTTATTTTTCGAATTTTGTTCTCATCGGTAGTTTTCTGGGAATTGGTTTAGGGTTCTTGTGGGCAAGTCGTTCAGAGAAGTCTTTATTTCCCCTCGCTCCTTTTTTTCTTTCAGGGTTCATCATTTTCGTCAAATTATTCGACGTTAATATCGAAGTTGGTGGTAGCGACCTAATTTTCTTTGCTGATCAGCGTCCAGTCGGCCCTCCTAGATGGCTCATTTTGACGGTTGTTTTCTGCGTAGTAGCAGCATGTGTTGCCTGTTTAGCTGATGGCGTCGCGAGGAGTTTCTCAAAGCTCAAGCCACTTGATGCATATCGCTGGGATCTGGTTGGCTCTATCGCTGGGGTTGCTTTTTTCTCAGTTCTTTCATTTGCTGGTGTATCTCCAATATTTTGGGGGTTGATAGCAGGTGTAATTCTTCTAGCACTTCTTCATGATGGAAATTTGAAGAAATTTTTCTTACAACTAGTCGCTGTTGCTTTATTAGTAGTTTTTCTCGCATTTGAATCAATCGGTCCTAATAAAGCATGGTCTCCTTATTATGCGCTCTCTTGGGAGGATCAATCCTCAGGAGGTGTTGTTATGAAAATTAACGACGTGGCCACTTGGGGACAGGCAGACATAAACGATGAATCTCCTTACGGTTTCATCTATGACATGCACACAAAGGAAAGCCCTGGAGAAGTCTTGATAATTGGAGCTGGTTCAGGAAATGACGTCGCTGTCGCTCTTGCCAGAGGTGCTTCGAGTGTTGACGCTGTGGAGATCGATCCGAAGCTTTTGGAGATAGCGGAAAAGTATCATCCGAATGATCCTTACAGCGATCCTCGTGTCGAAACTCATGTAGATGACGGTCGCGCATTTCTTGAAAGCAGCTCCAAAAAATGGGACATGATCCTTTTAGCTTTACCTGATTCTTTGACCGTTGTTTTAGGGCAAGGCTCTGTTCGTCTAGAAAGTTACCTTTTCACTGAAGAGGCTGTTGCTTCCTACCGTGAGCATCTGAAACCAGATGGTATTTTTGCTATGTATAACTTCATGAGGGAGGCGTGGCTGGTCGACAGATACGCTGCGACACTTGATGAAGAATTCACACAGCCGCCCTGCGTGATCGATGCTGAAGCGCGTTTCCTTTCGGTTTTAGTGGCTACAGATACATCAAGCTCGCTTGTGTGTCCAAATGATTCCAGCTGGGTTGCTTCATTAGATACGCCTTCTCCGGTTTCTGATAATCAGCCTTTTCCTTACCTGAGAGATGCTCATATCCCTGGCTTTTATCTTCTTACCACTTTGTTGATTCTTCTGGTTTCAGCTTTTAGTGTTCGTGCCGCTGCTGGGCCACTTTCAGGTTTCAGACGGCATTACGACGTCTTTTTTATGGGTCTAGCTTTTCTTCTGCTGGAAACAAAAAATGTGGTTCAATTTGCTTTACTTTTTGGAACCACTTGGTTTGTCAATGCACTTGTGTTCATAAGTGTCTTATTCTCAGTTTTATTTGCTGTTGAGTTAAGTCAAAGAATCAAATTGCCAAAACCGAAAATTCTTTACTGTTTTCTTGCACTTTCCTTGGCTGCCAATTGGATCATTCCAACAGAGTCGCTACTGTCGCTCAGTCCAGTGATGCGACTATTTTTTGCTGGAGTCTTAGCTTTTCTTCCAATATTTTTAGCCAATCTAATTTTTGCGGAACGTTTTAGAGGCGAGAAAGATTCAACAGTTGCATTCGGAGCGAACGTTCTAGGCGCTGTGCTTGGAGGACTCCTTGAATACACAGCTCTACTTGTCGGCTACCGTTCGCTGCTTTTTATAGTCGCTGCTGCTTACGCTTTGGCTTTCATCTCTGATGTAAGACGAAAATCACATAATGAACTCAACCTCTGACTTGGTATGTGATGTTTGCGTTGTGGGTAAGGGTCTTTTAGGTTCAGCGACTGCTAGACACCTTACTGAAATGGGTTTAAACGTTTTACTTGTTGGTCCAGATGAACCCCCAGTGCGATCTGAACACTCAGGGGTGTTTGGCAGTCACTATGACTCGGGGCGTATAACTCGTATTATCGACACTGACTTGTACTGCGCGCGAATAGCAGAAGCGTCGATTGCAAGGTATCGAGACCTAGAAAAATCTTCGGGTGTCAATTTTTTCGAACCTGTTGGCCATCTAGCGATTTCACCGGTTAAGAGTTACATCTCTGAAATCACTAATACGGCTCGACATCTAGGAGTTGATTTCGAATCTTTAACTGATGATGAACTTGTAGATGCTTTTCCTTATTTTTCATTTGATGATGAAGTTTCGGGAGTTTACGAACATGCAACAGGAGGATACGTAAATCCCCGTAACTTAATCAAAGCTCAAAGTGAAATGGTTCTAAATGCGGAGAGTGGAATACTCGCCGAGCCTGTTTCAATTATTCAAAAATGTAACGATTTTTTCGAGGTGATTACTGAAAGCGGTAAAAAAGTTAGAGCTAATGAGGTTCTTGTAGCGTCTGGGGTTTTTAGCGAAAAGCTCATTCATGGGAGCCATGAGTTGGATCTTGAAGTCTGTGAAAGCACTGTTGTCTTAGCTGAATTAAGAGAAGAGGATGTCATAGGACTTGAGGAAATGCCATCGGTTATTTTCAGACATGAATCTGAGGTCGAGAAAGGTGTTTATTTGCTTCCTCCTATCAGATATCCGGATCGGAAAACGTACATAAAGATTGGACATTCCGAGAGTCGACCCATGTCAGATCCAGCTACGAACTTGATCAAGTGGTTTCAAGGCGATGGTGATCAAGTAATTGCAGACTGGTTACAGTCACAACTTTTTAGTCTTCTTCCAAATACAAGTTTTGCGACTATCAAAACTGAGAGTTGTGCTGTTTCTAGGTCCTCAACAGGTCGACAATTTATTGATGTAATTGATGAATCCGGTATTCATGTTTTGCTGGCTGGTAATGGTTATTCTGCAAAATCTTCAGATGAACTAGGCCGTATCGCTGCACATAGGTTAATTTCTGGTGAAGTGCCGGATGAATATTCTGACATTGATTTTAAGTTGAAATATAAAAGGAAATAGATCTTAAATGAGCCCTCAACGAACGGGACGACGTGGGTCACGCCGTCGCCAAGATCAAGAGCCAATAGTTCTAGAAGGAGTTGAGAGTCTCACTTATAATTTGGCACCTACTGAGGTTCTCACAGAGCAAGATATCCAAACTATTCACGATGCTTCCATGAGGCTTCTAAGCGAAACCGGCATGCTTCTTATAGACCATGAACCCGCACTCGAAAACCTAAAAGCCAACGGAGCGAAGGTCGATGGCGAGATGGTGTGGATAGATGAAGATACTCTGATGAATTTTGTCAATCTGGCTCCTAAGACTTTCACTCAGTTGGCACGTGACGACAGGAATCATGTGCCTGTTGGTGGAAATCGGATTATTTTCGCTCCTGTCTACGGACCTGCTTTCGTTCACGATTTTGACCAAGGTCGAAGACCTTCAACTCTTGAGGATTTTCACAATTTTGCAAAATTGGTTTATATGACACCAGAGCTTCACCATGCGGGTGGGGTGCTTGTCGAACCTAATGACGTGGATGTTAACGAAAGACATTTAGACATGCTTATGGCACATCTGACTCTTAGCAACAAGGCTTTTATGGGCAATGTTATACACCCTGACAATGCCCGTGACACGGTCACGATGAGTGAAATAGTTTTCGGTAAGGAAAAAATTAGAGAAAACCCCGCTTCCCTGTCGATTGTTAGCATCTCTTCTCCAATGCGCATGGATGAACGCATGCTCAGTGTCCTTGAGGTCTATGCTGAGGCGAAACAGGCGATGATTCTCGCCCCTTTCATCATTGTTGGGGCTATGTCACCAACAACTCTTGCAGCTGCTATAGCTCAACAAAACGCAGAGTCTCTTTTCGCTATTGCTTACGCTCAGATGCTCAACCCTGGCACACCCTGCATTCAGGGTCCTTTTTTACCTAATGTCGATATGAAAACTGGTGCTCCTGGTTTCGGGAGTCCTGAAAGCAATCTGGCCCTTTATGGAAGTGCTCAAATGGCTCGACATTACGGTCTTCCTTTCAGATCGGGAGGGAACTACACAGCTTCGCGTATTCCTGACGCTCAAGCAGGGTATGAGTCTGCTAGTACGATCTGGCCTACTGTTCAGGGTTGCACGAACTTCATTCTTCACGCAGCAGGCTGGTTGGAAGGCGGTTTGACCAGCGGCTATGAGAAGCTGATTCTTGATATTGAAACTCTGGGTGCTTTAACGAGATTCACAAACGGTATAGGAATGACGGAAGAAGATTTTGCTTGGGATGCCTACGAAGAGGCTGGGCCAGGAAATCATTTTTTAGGCACTGCGCACACCATGCGTCATTACAAAGATGCTTTTTTTCAACCGAGAGTTTTTGATACGGACAGTTACGAAAAGTGGAAAGATGAAGGCAGCCACACTGCGGGACAGCGTGCAAATGCTGTTTGGAAACAAATGCTTAAAGACTATGAAAGCCCATCTATGGAAGACTCTATGTTGGAGGAGTTGAATGCTTTCGTTGAACAGCGAAGAGCTGAAATCCAAAACGGCAGTCCACGTTCTGATTGGAAGAGTTAAAACTAAAGGTGTTAATCAGATGTCTTTGACTAACCTCAAGGCATCATAGACAGCTGCGTGAATATTTCGATTCGCTACAGCATCTCCTATTCGATATAGGTCGAAGAGTTTGCTGTCATCTTCGTTTCGTGGTTGAGGGTTGCCTTCGATCAAGGCATCGTAATCAACTTCCCCACCGTTGTTTGAATAGGGTTTTAACTCGAAATACAAATCAGCGTTGGGTAGCGTTCCGTGGTCGACTACTACCCAGTCGACTTCTCGGCTGACGAAATGATCTGAGTGGTCGCTTCCTATATCTACTTTGAGTTTGGAGTCGTTCTCTTCTATTCTCAGAACTCGCTGGTTTAAAGTCACCTGCACCTCATTTTCGTTAAACGAACGTGCATACGGAACGTGATTGACTCCTCCGATGTCGATTCCTAGCGTTCTTTCTGGTGTAACTATCTCAAGATTCGTTCCTTTTTCTGCTAATAGCTCAGCTGCAGATAAAGATGAATGGGTCCCGTTGTCATCGTAAAAAAGAATAGTTCCTTCAGGTTTTATCTCACCGCTTAGAACATCCCATGAGGTAATTACATTGCTCTGACCTGTTTCTAATGGTGGGATTTGCGGCAATCCTCCTGTTGCAACTATTACTACGTCTGATTCTAAGGAAGTTATATCATCTAGTTCGGCTGGATGATTGTAGATAACTTCAACTCCTAGCCTTTTAAGTTCATCTACTCTCCAGTCGATAATTCCTTGCAGATCTTGACGTCTGGGGTTTCTTACAGCGAGTGACAGTTGTCCGCCTGCCCATGGCATCGCTTCAAAAACTTTTACTTTGTGACCTCTTTCGCCTGCGACTCGTGCTGCTTCCAAACCACCTGGACCTGCTCCTATTATTGTGACGTTGCGTTGTTTCGAAGCTTTTTTTACAACGTGTGGCATTTTCGCTTCGCGACCTGTGGCTGCGTTGTGTATGCAAAGGGCTTCTCCGTTTTCGTAAATACCGTCTAGGCAGTAGGTCGCTCCTACACATGGCCGGATCTGTTCTTCTCTTTCTTCGATGATTTTGAGAACTATGTGCGGGTCGGCCATGTGAGCTCTGGTCATTCCCACTAGGTCGAGTTTCCCACTTGATATTGCGTGCCTTGCTGTCGCTACGTCATCTATTTTTGAAGCGTGAAGCACTGTGAGGTCTGTGTTTTCTCTTACGAGTCCAGCAAAGTCTAAATGTGGTGCAGATGGCATTCCGTGGATAGGTATCACTCCGGTGAGTTGAACATCGGTGGCTACAAGTCCTCGGATTACGTTGACAAAATCTATTAGGCCACTGCTTTCGAATTGTTTTAAAATCTCAAGGCCGGCGTTCTGGTCGAGTCCATCTGGTTCTAGTTCATCTATTGACATTCGGAGTCCTATTATGAACTCGTTCCCTACACGTTCTCTCATTGCTTCTAGAACCATTTTTGAAAATCGGAGTC
>JASLTU010000055.1:0-7865 GCA_030742755.1 Acidimicrobiales bacterium
CTTCTGGGTTGACTTTTTCTCCTGGAGTAAAAGACACGGGCATATGTTTGACTCCGTTAATAAAATTTGACCTAAGACGTGAAGGCTCGCCATCAAGAGAAATGTCAGGCATTCTTTTACAGACTTCTTCGAAAATTATTTTTAATTCAAGCTTTGCAAGATTCGCACCGAGGCAATAGTGGGGTCCACCGCCGCCAAATCCGACATGGTTATTAGGTGAACGTCGAACATCTAACGAAAATGGATTTTCGAATTCCAACTCGTCTCTATTGGCTGAAATATGCCACATTACTACTTTGTCTCCGGAATTTATCTTCTGACCATTTATTTCTATGTCCTGAGTAGCTGTTCTTCTGAAGTGTAAAACTGGACTTGCAAATCTAACGATTTCGTCGACTGCCGTATCGAGAAGATCTTCTGTGTTTGATTTCAACAACTCAAACTGGTCAGGGTGATTTATCAGTGCCCATAGACCTTGTGAAGTTGCATTACGTGTTGTTTCATTTCCAGCAACAGCCATTAGCAGCATGAAACCATCAATTTCTTGCTCATTGAGGACGGTAGGTTCACCGTCCTCACCTATGATCTCTGCATTGATCAAGCGCGTTATCAAGTCGTCTTGAGGCTCTTGGCGTCTTTGATTAGCTAAGTCATTTGCGTATGCGTATAGCTCGAACGCGGCAGCCTGATTATCTTGCCCTGCATACTCAGGGTCTTCGATTCCTATCATTCGGTTTGACCATTCAAAAAGTTTGTTTCTTTCCTCTTGAGGCACACCCATTATTTCGGCAATGGCCTGCAGGGGCAGTTCGGCAGCGACATCCACTACAAAATCACAACTGCCTCTTTCTATTACTTCATCAACTATAAGAATGGTTCTAAATCGTAAGTATTTTTCAAGCAGACCGATCATTCTCGGAGTGAAACCACGATTCACCAACTTCCTGTAACGAGTGTGCTTGGGTGGGTCTGTGTAAAGCATCTGGGTTCCTCTAAGATCGAAACCTTTTGAACCGTCTTCGTGTTCATGCGGATCGGCTATGGAGATGCCTCCAGCCTCAGAAGAGAAAACTTCGGCATTTCTATTTACTTCAACTAGGTCTGCATGCCGGACTATATTCCAGAAACCAGGTCCATCTGGTTCGTTATGCCAACTTACAGGATTTTCTTTTCGAAGGTAACTGAACATTTCGTGATGTTCTTGTGCGAGGAATCTATCCAGATCTAAAAGGTCTATATCTTCCATCTTCATAACTTTTCCAATCGCTAATTCGATAATAGCAGTATGTGCTACACGCTCAAATTAGTTCCCTTTAGATAGCTCAGGCTCTATGAAAATAGGGCCGGCGTCTTTTATTTCAATTCTGATTTTCTCTTCCAAAAGATTTATGAGATCAGCTATTTCTTTAGCTTGAAGAGTTTCATTAAATGCAACTCTCACTCCTATTAGGATTTCTTCTGGTCCTAGATGCTGAGTCCTCATTTCCACTAACTCAACAACCTTATTGTTGCTTTCAATAACATTTATAATTTTTAAACGATCTGTTTCACTCGCAGCCTCACCAATAATAAGACTGTGCATTTCACGAGCGAGAATAATGGCAATGACTCCTAAAAGGATTCCTATTGAAAGAGTTCCGATTCCGTCCCAGATTGGTTCATCGGTTATTTTCACCATAGATATTGCGGCCAGAGCAATGACCATCCCAAATAATGCTCCAGCATCCTCTAGAAGTACCACTGGAATTTCAGGTTGCTTCGAACGGATTACAAACTTGGACCAACTGGTTTCGCCTTTAATTGTTTTCGCTTCGACAATTGCAGTTCTGAAGGAAAAAGATTCAATACAAATACCGAAAATTAGAATTCCTATAGCCCAACCGGCATTATTAAGGACATGAGGGTGGCGGATTTTTTCTATTCCTTCGTATATGGCAAAGAGAGAACCTAAAGAAAATAAAATTAGCGCTACTACAAAGGACCAGAAATACCGTTCGCGTCCATATCCGAAAGGGTGTTTCGAGCTAGGTTCACGTTTAGCTCTTTTCGTCCCCAACAACAAGAGAAGCTGATTGGCTGAATCAGCACTAGAGTGAATCCCCTCAGCGAGCATCGTCGATGATTTAGTTATTGCAAAACCCAAAAATTTTGCAATAGCTATTCCAACGTTTGCTATTAGTGCAGCAAGGATAGTTTTTTTGCCAGTTGTTGCCATTAGTAATGCTCTATTTATAGGGAGTTAATTATTTCTATCAGAAAAACTCAATTTCGTGTATCTTCAGATGAGTTAATAGTTTGATAGCAATTGGAAAGTTCGGAAGTAAATGAAAATTTTTAGATCGTCGTCTGAATTATTTGAAGCCATGGGGGATCATATTGGTTACAGCGATTGGGTAGTTGTTGATCAAGAACGGATAGATTTATTCGCCGAAGCTACAGGAGACAAGCAGTGGATACACGTGGATCCACAAAAAGCTTCTGAAGGTCCTTTTGGAAAAACGATTGCTCATGGATACTTGACTCTTTCTTTAACAAATTGTCTATTGCCTGAAATTTTTAGAGTCGATGGAATCTCTATGGGGATTAATTACGGCACGGACCGTGTCAGGTTTCCAGCACCCTTACTGGTTGGATCAGCGGTTCGCGCAGGAGCAGAACTTGTTGACGTTGTAGAAATAGAAGGTGGGGTTCAAACAGTAGTCCGTGTGACTGTTGAAATTGAAGGAATGGAAAGACCAGCATGCGTTGTGGATAGTCTCAGTCGTTTTATTTGGTAATAAATTAAAGGTAGTCTTGTTCGGTGTCTAAAAGAAAGCGGAAAGCAACACCCATAGCGCCTCCCTCAGTCCCACCTGTGGAGGCAGGGATGTTAAGCCCCCCCAGATTGGTTCCATCTAATATCGATAAACCCCCTTACGCACTGACCGGCGATCCTGGAAATTCAATCTCATCATTGGTAAGAGATGATGATGAGATCCAACGCATGGAAAAAGCAGGAGAGATAGCAGCGTTAGTTCTTTTAGAAGCAGGTTCAAATGTCGCTCCTGGTATTACAACAGACAAAATTGATGAAATAGTGCACGAGATGATCCTGTCTTTCGACGCTTATCCAAGTCCACTTAATTACAGGGGATTCCCAAAGTCTGTTTGCACATCGGTAAACGAGGTCATATGTCACGGGATTCCAGATAGTCGTCCATTACAAGAAGGCGACATTGTGAACATAGACGTAACGGTTTACTACGACGGTGTTCACGGTGACACCTCGGTTACCTTCCCGGTCGGAGAAATAAGTGAAAGAGATATCCATTTGATAAAAGAGACCCGAAGGGCAATGGATTTAGGAATTGAAGCCGTCAAACCTGGAAGGCCTGTGAACGTAATAGGTAGAGCGATTGAAAGGCACGCAAAACGTCATGGCTTAGGAGTAGTTCGCGAATTCATAGGCCATGGTGTTGGAACCGAGTTTCATAGTTCGCTTCAGATCCCTCACTACTATGACCCTTATGCCTCAACAGAAATACTGACAGGAATGACCTTTACTATCGAGCCGATGCTGACGCTTGGCGAGCCATCGGCACAGATGTGGAGTGATAATTGGACAGCAGTTACGAGAGATGGAAGGCGTACCGCCCAATTTGAACATACAATTCTTGTCTTAGAAGAAGGGGTGAAGCGTCTGACTGTAACGGGCGATGGAAGCGCTCCTTCGGATCTTCTTTCTATCTAATCAAAATTTGGCCTAACGCCAAGTCGCTGTGCCGGTCTTAGCCAATGCCACCCATGTATTTCCAGGAGTCAATCTAATGGGTATTCCATCCGAAGTTATTTCTGCTGGTTCTGAATCTTTCTTTCGTTCCCACTCGCCTTCGATTAGATGCCCATCAGTAAATACCCAAACCTTGCCACTTCCTTCTGTTATTGCCTCAGGAGATCTTGAGTCAGCGACACTTTTTCCATAAGAAATAAATTGAATAACTACGTTTGCAGGGGCTACTCGCACACCGTCACCGTCACCGTGGGGTTCGCCATTGTGGGTACGTTCCCATCCTTTGCCATTCCATGCATAATCTATTTCTGCATGACCAAAATCTACAAAAACTCCGGTTGCTTGTTTAGCGTTAGCGTGAAGAGGCGCATTTTCTGTTCTGAAAGTAAATGGAGGTTCGGGGATTTCATCCCTATCTGGATGTTGAGACCAGAGTCTTTCAGTTGAAGTGAAAAGATTATGAGGAGCTCTCCGTGATGTCGAACGCCAGTAACTCTCACGAGAAGCGTCATATCCAACATCAGTAAGATCAGAGTCTTTTACCACTTCTCTGGTTCCACGGTTAGCCCCAGAGTAGGCGAAAAGTGGGCTATCGAAACCGGTTAGGAGGGGTGGATCAGAAGTTCTAGCTGACCGAACAGGTCCAACTACTCGTGAATCTGTTGTTTGGAAAATAGCGATAAGACGAGTTAAACCCGCCTCTACGAGTTCTTCGTAAACAACATCAGCTTGATTGATTCCCGCTTGTGGCCGAGCAATTGAAACATTGTCGATTTTCACAGCGAGGGCTGGTCGACGAATGTCAGTTCCGGGAAGGCCAGTCCATTGTTTAGACAGTTCTAACAGACGGTATCTTTCTATTTCTCCGTCAAGTATGTTTATCTCAACCTTTAAATTCTCAATGTTGTTTTCAAGATCAACTATTCCCGAACGTAGATCTGAAATTCTTTCCTTTACCGCAGGTATGCGAGAACGAGCTTCTTGTTGAATTAGAACGTTATCTTTTTGCTTACTTCGAGCTGCGTCTATTTCTTCATGGACTCCTGAAACACGTTCTCCAGTAATACGCATTTTAGAATCGACCGATTCGAGCCTTCCTTCCGTCTCATCGATAAGAGCCTTGTAAAGTATTTGACTTCTAATACCTCGGAGGGTCTCGTCGGTTAATTGGGCAGATTGTGTAAGGACGGAGTTCATTCTCTCGTCATTTCTCACATAGGAATCGATAGCTAGTTCACGCCGAAGCTGGAATGGTTCTGAGCGAGATGACCAGACTTCTATATAGTCATCTGCTAGCAACTCGAGTTTTATCGGGTATTTCACAAGTTGGGCATCTTCACTATTTATCAATGCCTCAGCTTCTGCAATAGTTTCATCTATTTCTAAAAGTTCATTTTGCAGGTCGACGATTTTTTGTTCTTCTGTATTAACGTCATTTTTTATATTGTCAATGTCAGAGTTAACTTCATCAATCTGCTTTTGCAAGTTATCTATTTCTTTGTCATAAGGACCTGCATGAGCGCTCGGGAGGGTAGCGGTAGCCAAAATAGCTACAGAACTAATGCAAAAGATAAACCTCTTAACACCCATAATGCGAGCGTAGATCTCCCACCACCATGAAAGAGGTCATATAGTGAATTTTTTAGTGATCTTGACTCAAGATTAGTGCACTAGTAGGCACAGAAGTTCCTGCGGTGACCAAAGCATTTTCAACGTTTTCGACTTGATTAACTGAGGTTCCTCGGATTTGACGGACAGCTTCTGCTATACCGTTCATGCCATGTATGTATGCTTCCCCCAATTGCCCGCCATTAGTATTTGTTGGCAATAGGCCACCCATCTCAATATTGCCATCACGTAAAAATTCTTTCGCTTCACCTTTTTCACAGAATCCAAATTCTTCTAGTTGAGGAAGAAACAGTGGGGTGAAGTGGTCATAAATATTCGCCACTTGAATATCAGATGGTTTCAGACCAGTATTTTTCCATAATTGATCTGCACATAATTTCATTTCTGGAATTCTCGTAATGTCATCCCTGTAGTAGCTTCTCATTGCTTGCTGGTCATCTGTTGACCCTTGAGCGGCTGACGCTATTACTGCAGGAGGATTAGGGAGATCTCTAGCGCGTTCAAGAGAAGTGACAAGAATTGCTTGTCCGCCATCTGATTCTTGGCAGCAGTCCAAAAGATGAAGAGGCTCAACGATCCATCTACTTTCTTGATGCTCTTCTAAAGTAATTGGCCTTTCATAGAAAAAAGCCGCAGGGTTTGTTGCAGCGAATCCTCTATCGGTAACTGCTACGCGCCCAAAATCTTCAGAAGTAGCTCCAGACAAGTGCATATAGCGAGTGGCAAACATCGCAACCCAGCTTGCAGGAGTTAGAAGGCCAAACGGTGAAGTCCATCCGAAAGTAATATCAAATGCTTCCGCTCCGCCATGTTTGTCTTGCACTCCACTGCCGAACCTATGCCAAGATCTTTCGTTGAAAGCACGGTAGCAAAGTATGTAGTTGGCCGAACCCGAAAAAATTGCTGAAGCAGCCTGACCAATGGTTCCGCATGCTGCGCCCCCACCATGAGGGATCATGCTGAAATGACTCAATGAAGGGATTCTTAAATTTCTTGCAACTTCAATTTCAAAATTTTGTTCAGCACTGAAAGTCACTATCCCATCAACATCTGAAGCATCCACTCCGGCGTCTTTTAAAGCCGCCTCACAAGCTTCGACAGCAAGTTCCATAGGGGTTCGACCCGAGTCTTTTGAAAATTCAGTGGCACCAATTCCTACAATCGCTGTTTTAGAGGAAAAATTAGGGCTCATTTAATCCTCCTTAATACTTTTTGCTAGACGTATTTTTGCATTTCCTGAGACGTGCAGTCCTCTGTCGTTTTTGCCAAAGAATGATATTTCTAAAGATATTTGGTTTCCTTGTTCAGTTTTATCTGAGATTGAACCTGAAAGAGTCATAGTGTCACCAGGATAGTTAGGTGCACCTAGTCTTAATTCGATCGAGTCCCAATCAATTTCATGTCCTGCCCAATCGTTCACCCAACGGCTAACGATTCCGGCGGAAGTCAGAATGTTCATGAAAATATCAGGCATTCCTTTAGATTGAGCGGCTTTAGGGTCATGATGCACATCTTGGTAGTCGCGTGTAGCTAAAGCAGTTGAAACTATGAGAAGCGTTGTTATGGGTACTGGAGAGACTGGCAGTTCGTCACCTATTTGAATGTTGTCTGGGTTGAGTTTTGAGGCTTCCGTATTAACAGTTTCCGTTTCCGAATTGTTTTGATCAGAATCAAAAGTTTGACCGCTACTGTCGTCTGTTTCGTTATTTTCAAACTCTTTGCTTTGGTTTTCATTTTGTATTGGTTTGAATTGATGCAATGTAAATTCATCGTCAACATTTAGCCAATGAAGTTCTAACGGCATGCCTATTTCAAGAGCCTCTGCTTCCACATCGGTTATATTCGAGACTAAGCGTACTCCTTCCTCTAATTCCACCAGGCCAACGATTAGTGGGTATTCAAAAGCTGGAACTTGGGGGTAATGGGCGATAGTCCAACTGTGGAGAGTGCCTTTGCCAGTTGCTGCAACGCTGTCAAGCGAAATAGAGCCACACGACAGGCAGCGAACAGCGGGTGGGTGTTGTAGATTTGCACATTCCGTACAAGACTGAATCCGTAATTCTTTATTATTGCATGCATCCCAAAACCAGTCGGTTGAACTATTAGAAGCCGGTTTAGGTCTTGGCGGTTTTTGGGTGTTCTGTTCATTTTTTTTGCCAGTACCGGGTCGGAATTTGAGCACTCGAAATTCCATCGAGCCAACCTTTTTCCCGGAGTCGTCAGAATATATTGTTTCGGTTGTAACAAAATGACCTATACCGATAGCAGTTGTTTTCTCTTCTGAAATGTCAAGCAATTTTTGACTAGCGGAAATTAAATCACCTGGTTTGATGACTTCGTCATAGTGGTAAGTAGCGTTTGTTGCTACTACGCCTGTGAAACCAGCTTCATCAAGTAGTTGATAAACACCTGCGCTCGGCGAATCCTTAGTATCTCTTTGGAATTGGCTACCTAAATGAAGACCTGA
>JASLTU010000056.1:0-7772 GCA_030742755.1 Acidimicrobiales bacterium
GAATACCTCAAAAGGAACTGCCCATCTTTCAGGTTTCTCGAACCAATTATTAATTCTTGCAGGCCATTTTGAAATCACATTTACTGTCGGCCTTATAAACAGCATTCCTTTATATAGGGCACCTTCGAGGATGAGCCAAATTCCCAAAAGCGAAAATCTAAGATAATTTTTCGCAGTACCGGTAAATGCTGGGTTTAAACCCCAAAGTACGAAAGTTATTATTATCAGCCATAAAGCTAAACCAATTTTTAAGCCTCCGACTTCAGAGACCCAAATAGTCAAATGTGATTGGAGTTCGTTAATTTTTTCAACTATTGGATTACTTCCTGATCCAGGAGAATTTAAAGTTCTAATTTCGTAAATTCCGTAAATCAACAAATATGCACCACCTGTTAGTAGCGCAAGGGCACCTATTTGATCTACATACGGCAGTAATTTTCTAAGATTGCGAACAATCCCACCTCTAGCCATAGCTAAAGACAGAGTTGTGATGGTTACAACAGCGCCCAATCCGAGTGCATAAGTAAGAAAGATTATTATCCCTTCAATAATTCCTTCTCTGCTGAAACTTCCGGAGATTTGGAGTAAAAAGAGAGGGGCGGAACATCCAACTGAAACAATTGCGTAGGAAATACCGAATCCTATTACTGAGAAGAATTCATTTGATTTTGGGCCTCTTCTATTGAAAGAGGGAAACAATTTTTGATTTTTTTTAAGTAATAGAGAAAACCCGTATGGAATTAGAAGCATTCCTAAGGCGACAGTTATCCAAGGGGTTTTTTGTGCGATTGTCTCTTCGTTAACTAGATGAGAAATCACAAATCCAAGAAAGCCAAAAACTCCTACGAAGGTTGCTGTAAGAGTCAGACTTACCCATAAACCTCTTATGACTTGCTCTGGTCGTGCTTGATTGTCAGCAGTATCTTTACCAATGAAATATCCGAGCCAAGTAGGAAGCATCGCAAAACCACATGGATTAATTGCTGTAATAATCCCAAGGCTAAAAGGAAGTACGAGTTCAATATCAAACATCTAATAATTCCATTATTGATAGATTAAGGCTCTCTTCACTAATAGGACCTTGATAAATTGTTGATAATTTGCCTTCGGAATTAAAGAAAGCAGTTACAGGTAAGCCGATTGCCTTTAACGATTTAGTGAAACTCCCATCGGGGTCATTTCCTAATAGATAAGAAATATGAAGCTCCTCAGCTCTTTTTTTAGCCCTTGTCGGGGAGTCACTAATATTGATACCTATAAATTGTATTTCCTCCCCATGTTTACGATGGGCTGTTTCGAAATATGGCATTTCTTCTAAACAAGGAGTACACCAGGTGGCCCATAGGTTAACCACCATAGGTTGGTTATTTTTTTCATAAAGATTTCTAAGGGTTTCTAAACCGTTTTCCGTTTCAAAAGATTGATGCAATACGTTTTCATCAACCGTCTCAATAAGTTCTTCGCTCCCACAAGCACTAATAATTATCAGAAATATTAAAAAAACTTTCTTCACACCTATAAAGGTAGTCGGGAGATGAGCATTACGACTATCGGTCGCAAAGTCATCTCCCAAACTAACCCTTTGTAAATTAAGGTTCGTAAAACGTCACCTCAATTTGATTGACCGGTCATCAAGCAGAACGGAGGGTGGACTGCAGGTGGACAGGTATAGGTATAACTGGAAACTCTTCTTCGGGCATAGGGATTTTACGAGGCCTTCCTCTCCCACGCTTATGAGTTAAGATTTTGCCTTTTCGGAACAATTGGCCACCCCATACCCCCCAAGGTTCGTTTCTTTCTATTGCGGCTTCTAAACACAATGAAAGGGAAGGACACTCTGAGCAAATTCTTTTTGCTTGGGCAATGTCTCCTAGATCTTCAGAGAAGAATATTCCTGTAGGCACACCAAGTTCAGAGCATGCCGCTGTTTCTCTCCAAATTTCTGTTTTAAATTCGATTGCAAACATTTTTTACTCCTTTTTAAAATTGATCTCAAAAATGAAAAAAGCCGCCGGATTTTCCGGCGGCGAAGGTTTTGCGTTTTAGCTATTTAGCTAGTTGCTTCCCAAGGCCGCTTTATGGTGAAAAATCCATACTTGTTAAACCAGAAAGAAATTGTCTCTGATGTAAGAGCTACTGGATTAACCGGTGTGAGTGCGTGAGAGGTTAAAGCATGACCAACGGTTTGATGACCGTAATGATTTCGAATTTTATTATTCATGCTCATTTTTTCTTTCTATATAAACGAGTTTACCAAAACTACGCTAAGTGACCACTCAACACCTTTGAGTGAATTTTGTCAACTTATTTTTCAATAAAATCAAAAAATTGTTAGAGATAGGCTTAAATCAGGCGAATTTATAAGTTTTTACGCCTTCTTCTTCTTTAGGCGTAGCCTCCCCTAGGATTCGTAAATGTTCGAGATGGGCATACGTTTCACTAGCGGCCATATCACCCCAAGATCTTTCTTTAAATAAGTATTTCATATACTCATTAACTGACGCTTCACCTATTGAATCGCCCGTTTCTCTGATCAACTGTAAGCGTTCTACATGATGTTGAATAATGTCATCTGTTCTTTCAACCAGGTTATGAAAAGGATGCCCATGAGCAGGCAAAACAAGAGAGACTTGTGAAAATTCTTTTGTTCTTTCTAAAGAATTAAAAAAAATTGCTAATGGGTCTTCCATGTTTCCCATACCTCCTATATGCGGAGTGATGGTTGGTAGTACATGATCTCCTGATAAGAAAATTCCATCGACGGGGTCGTATAAACATAAATGGTCATGAGTATGTCCTGGGAGATGAAGGGCTAACCAGGTTCTTCCTCCAATGATTACTTCTTCAGAGTCTTCTACTGTCAAAGATGGTTTAGGTACTTGAAAAGACTTTGAATCAGCACCTGTATTACTTCCACTCCATTTTCTCAACTCTTCGACTGAAGGAGGTTCTCTTTTCGTACCCCACGGGGTCGGCCTACTAAGCATTTCACGAAGTTTCTCGATATCTTCGTCATCGGCAAGATCTAATGAAGCGGCATCGGGATTTTCCATAATGTCATCATGACCAAAAACTGATGAAAAAGAAGAATGAGTAAGAACGTCAACTTCGTAATCCTCACGGAGTCTGTGAACTCCCCCGTAATGGTCAACATGACTATGGGTAACTATCGCGGTATGAACATGGTTAAAGTTGCTTCCAATATTTTTAAGCCTCGCTTCGAGAGCATTCCATGACTCGTGTCCAGGTAATCCTGGGTCTACTAGGGATAGTCCGTTTTTGTCTTCAAGCGCATAGCAATTAACGTGTCCTAGTCCAGGCATTGAAATTGGGAGCTGAAATCTGTAAATACCCTCAGTAATTTCAGTAACTTCTTCTGAAGCTGGTTCTTGTTCTTGTCTCATTGGGCGCGGATCAAGATCTGTTTCTTCTGAAATATTTTCGGTCATGGGTTTATGAAAAGGTTTTCACGATAATGGCGGAGCTCAGCGATTGATTCGCGAATGTCATCTAATGCTCGATGGCCTCCATTTTTTTTCGGAGCAGAATTTATAATTTCCGGATTCCAGCGTTTTGCAAGTTCCTTGATAGTTGAGACATCAATTGACCTGTAGTGAAAAAAAGAAGCTAAATCTGGAAGACTTTCTGATAAGAATCTTCTATCTGTACCAATTGAATTTCCACAAAGGGGTATGGTTGCAGCTTTTTCAATGTGTTCTTTTAAAAAGTTTAAAGTTTTTTCACCAGCTAGCGAAAGGCTTGTATCAGATTTTGAAATTTCATCAAGTAAACCGCTAGATGTGTGCATTTGTTTTACGTGTTTGCTCATGTTTTCTAATTTTTCAGATGGTTGATGTATAACTAAGTTCGGTCCAACAGCAATTTCTTCTAGGTCATCATTAGTGATTAAAGTCGCAATCTCAACGATTACGTCTTCTATTGGGTCTAACCCTGTCATTTCTAAATCCATCCAAGCCAACACAGATTTGATCATACGGGCTTAATGAGTCGGTTATTCAGCAAGAAGTACAAGTAAGGTCATATTTATGCTGAATATTCCAATAATTAGACTAATAGACGATGCGATAATCCCCATTTACGCAAAACCTGGTGATGCTGGTGCAGATTTAGTTGCTTCAGAATCAGTAGTTCTAGATCCAGGTGGAGGGAGGGCTCTAATATCAACAGGAGTTGCAATAGCTATACCTGAAGGATTTGCGGGGTTTGTTCAACCTAGAAGTGGTTTGGCGCTTAAACATGGAATCACGTGTTTAAATACACCTGGTCTTATTGATTCTGGGTATCGAGGCGAATTAAAAGTGTTATTAATCAATACTGATCCTAGTGAAGCTTTTGAGGTCAATAAAGGCGAAAGGATAGCTCAACTGGTTATTCAAAGAGTTGAAGAGTGTTCTTTTCAAGAAGTTGAAGAACTACCAGATTCAGAAAGAGGAGAAACTGGCTTTGGTTCTTCTGGGCGGTAATAAGATTTGAAGATTACCTATCTTCCAACAATTCATCCGCGTTCTAAATCTGTTAGAGGATCAGGTTCTAATTCACGAATGAGGCATATCACTAGAGACGTGGTTTACAAAAATCTTTGGAATTCTGATTTAGCAGAAGAAGTAAAGAAGTTGTTCGATGAAAAAGCTGACGGTTGGTCAACTTCTCGAAACGTTCCCAGCAGAGGGGTACCAGTTTTAGATGCTTTAGAAAGAGGTGGGGTTCACGGGAAAAGAATTGTAGACCTAGGAGCAGGGACAGGCTTAGCTACTCAACTTTTGGTGAATAATTATCAAAGCGTAGTTGCACTAGATATTTCAAAAGAAATGCTTAAAAACTCTGTTACACCAGAAACTCCGCAAGTCTGTGCAGATGGTGACTGTCTTCCTTTTGCCAGTAATTCTGTTGATGTATTTCTGGTTATGAACATGATTCTTTTCCCAAATGAGATAGAGAGATGTTTAAAAGATGAAGGATTTTTGGTTTGGATTAGTAGCAGAGGAAAGGAGACACCTATTTATCTTCCTTCGGAAGAAGTCGTTGATTTAATGTCAGAGAATAGTGGAGTCAGTTGGTCTGGAGTTTCAGCTTACGCACTTGAGGGGTCATGGTTGGTCGCACGACGTTCAGTTACCAAGTAGCGCTAATTGTACGTGAGTCGCCATTAGCTCTTACTTCTGCGGAAATGCTGTTTTCACTTGGTTGAAATTCGACTTCCACAAATGGAGTTTTTGTAGAAATACTCGTAAGTTCTTGTTGAAGTGAAACTGCTAATTCGCTTACCACAGCTGGATCTATTTTGTGAATTCTTAAGATTGCGGCTAGAGCAACTCGAGAAATTTCCTCAATTTCGCAATCTGGTGAAAACTTGATAGTGGTGAAATTAGTTTCAGCGTTACTCATTTAATAAGTGTGTCATTAAATCAAGTATTTTTAGTTGCTGGGAAAGAATTTGCCTTTAATGTGGATTTTTTTATTTTTAAAGACAACATATGGAATGGCAGTAGTGGTTGATAAAGCAATTTGGCCGTTTAGGGGGAAATTATGGGCTCATCTTGCTAGTGATAATAATTTGACTGAATTACACGATTTTGCTGATCTCTTAGGGCTTCGTCTCATGTCATTTCAAGGCGACCATTATGATGTTCCAAAAGAAGTTAGAGATCAGGCGGTTATTTTGGGAGCTATTGAAATAGATGGGCGTGAACTATTAGCTCGATTGAAGAAAGCAAAGTTGAGGTTACCTGCATCTGAACGTCCAGGAAAGTGGGAAAAAGTTCGCTCTTTTCCACCGACCGGAATGCCACCTGACTTGAGTCAAGTTAAATCAAGAAAGGCAATACCAGAATTAGAAAGATTCGTTCTAGCTAACTGGAACTTTGCGGAGGTCACGGTATTTCAGAGAGCTAATGAGATGGCTTTAGTACTTGAAGATTCAAGTGGTTTGACTATTGAAAGTAATTTCTTGCGAAAATTAGATTGGCGTTGTACTGATGGCAAACTTTTGGAGATTTTGATTTAGAGATATGAGTTTGTTTATGAAAAGTAACTGCGTTCGAATATTTCTTTTGCCCTTAGCCGTTTGGGCTTTTTCTTCCTGTGCGAGTAGTGAAAACACAGTTGCTGTATCAGAAGAAACTCAACAATTTGAAGAAGATACTATAAAGGTTTCTAATGGTTGGGTTCAGATTGGAAATCAGAAATTTGAGATGACATTCACTTGTTATAAAACTAAGTTAGGCGAAACAGCAGCTATGGGTTATGGACAAGATTCGAAAACAAAGGAAAGCGCTGAAGTCCTAATTCAAGCTTTCACCGGGAAGCCATACGTTGGCTTGTTAAAGAATGGCTCAACCATATTTGAAGCTTCATTAAGTGAACCACTTGATCTCTCAGTCAACGATTTTGAAATAACTGCTGGGGCTATAAGTTGGGAAAAGAATTTAGATTTAGAGACTAAGTACGGTGAATTTGCAGGCTTTGGTTCTTTGTTTGTTGATTGCAAGCAATTCGAAAATGATCTTCTTGAAGAAAAATTTAACAATTAACAGATTTCAGACATTTCAACCCAAGGAAGCCTGCCGGACCATACTCTAGTTATAAGCCGTCCATCACTTTCAAATACAACTCGGAAGTTTTTGTCAGACGAATCACTAGGCACATAGACAAGTAGTTTTTCTGAAGATCCAGGAAGAACCTTCGTTTCTATTTTTTCTCCGAATAAGTTATAAATAAAAGATTCTGTATCGCCGATACCAGCTCCCGAACGTGTTCTTATCAATTCATTGTCAATGTCAATGCGTTCGACAGTGCTCTCTACAACCCAGAATGTGATTCCACTAGGACCTTCATCTGGAATTGCTAAAAAGCATTTGTCTCTTGGTGTCACAGGAGAAAATCTTGTTCCAGCCGCTTTCTGAGCGTCGTTTATAGTCATACCGAAAGTAACGGTATCTAGCCCAACTGTGCTAATAGAGGAGGAATAGTCAAGGTTAACTCCTCCTTCTATTTCAACAAAAGGGAGAGTGCCGATAGGTGACAATACTGTAGTTGTTGTAGTTGTTGTAGTTGTTGTAGTTGTTGTAGTCGTAGTAGTTGTTGGCGCAGTCAGTTGTATTTCCTTCGCGTTATCATCAGTGTTTATCGCTCCGAACCAGACAATCGCACCAACTAATGCGATACCTAAGATACCAAATAGAGTGAATCGCATATTAAGAGGTTAGAAGGAATCACTTAATTAGTGATTTTAAATAGAATCTTTATTCTTTCTTTAGAATCAGTCTTATTTCAACATTAATATATTGATAAGCGGCTAGCCTAAATTTTGGGTCGCTAGCTCATCGGGTAGAGCAGGGGACTTTTAATCCCAAGGTGCCGGGTTCGAGCCCCGGGCGGCCTACATATTAAAAGGGCAGTTGATGTATCTGCATTTAAAATTACAGACAAGATGCACCAGTTATCTTTGAATTCATTAATCAAATGGGTGCGAGAAAACCTTTATGGACTTTTCTTAATAGTTGCTGTTGGAATAATTGCTGAGATAATCAGTGATTCCAATAACCGGTTATCTTCTCCGGTGATTTCACTTCTTATAGGAGTTGTATTAGCAAATTCTGGTGTTTTGGGTTCTTGGGCAAAACCGTCTTTGGAACTAGCATCTGGACGCATATTAAAGATAGGTATTTGCCTATTAGGTTTTCGACTTGCGTTTTCAGAAATTACTGAGATTGGGAGTCCGATTGGAGTCCTAATAGTAATAGCAGTTGTAC
>JASLTU010000057.1:0-7727 GCA_030742755.1 Acidimicrobiales bacterium
CAATAACCGCTGATGATATCGAAGTTGCAGGAGCAATGACAGTCCTCCTAAAAGAAGCAATCAAACCAAATCTCATGCAAACACTTGAAGGAACCCCCGCTCTTGTTCATTGCGGACCATTTGGAAATATAGCTACTGGCAACTCCTCAATCATCGCTGATCAAATAGGAATACATACCGGTGATTTTCTCCTAACTGAAGCAGGTTTTGGCGCAGATATGGGGGCGGAACGTTTCTTCAACATAAAGTGCCGTTATTCAGGAATGGCCCCCGATGCGGCTGTCCTAGTCGCAACAGTGCGAGGACTGAAAGCCCACTCAGGTAACCATCGAATAGTGGCAGGAAAACCTTTACCCGATGCGTTGTTAGCCGAAAACCCTGGCGAAGTTCATGAAGGCGGAGCAAACCTCCGAAAGCAAATTGAGAATGTTCGAATCCATGGAGTAAGCCCAGTTGTCGCAATCAATCGTTTTCCAGAAGACCATGATGCCGACTTAGCAGCAATTGCTGAGATAGCTGAAGAGTGTGGAGCTAGATGTGCGATAACTAATCATTTTTCTGAAGGTGGAGCAGGTGCTAGTGAATTAGCAGAAGCCGTAGCGGAAGCCACTGAAGAGAAAACCAATTTCTCAGTCTTATATCCAGATGAAATGAGCATAAAAGAAAAGATTCAAACTGTCGCAACTAAAGTGTATGGCGCTGAGAATGTTGAATTTTCAGCTGCTGCTACAAAACAAATCGACTCCTACACAGGAAATGGTTTTGGTGACCTTCCTGTATGTATAGCCAAAACGCATCTATCTGTTTCTTCAGATGCTTCACTCAAAGGTGCACCCACAGGATGGACTTTGCCAGTGCGGGAAGTTAGAGCTTCAATCGGAGCTGGCTTTGTTTATCCGATCTGCGGCGAAATGCGAACCATGCCCGGATTAGGCAAAACTCCAGCAGCAGCCGGTATAGACATAGACGAAAACGGTGAAATCGTAGGACTCAGTTAATATGAAATCCACTCAATTAAGACTGTTAGATGGGATGACCTACGAGTTAATCCCGTTAAAAAACGTCCATGAGCAAGGAGAGTTCCTGCCTGAATCTTCTACAATTTCCATAACTTGTTCACCCGCGAAAGATATTGAAGCAACACTCGAGTTGTGTGAAAACTTTTTGGCTAAAGGACATACAACCATCCCCCATTTTGCTGCTCGGATGGTTGAAAGTGAAGAGCACGTAAATCAAATTGTTAAACGCGTTGAAGCTCTAGGAATAGAAACAGTTTTCATAATCGGTGGGGATGCCGACCAACGCGGACCTTTCACTGACGCACCAGGACTACTTCGTTCATTTCTAGACAAAAATCCGTCAATCAAAACTGTTGGTATCGGCTCATACCCTGATGGCCACCCTGCAATACCTGAATCAGCATTGGCGGAGTCTCTAATTAAAAAACAGGAAATGATCCTCGAAAGTAATCTAAACGGCTACATGGCAACTCAAATGTGTTTCGAAGCAAACACTATCTCAAACTGGCTAAAAAATTGTAGAAATGCAGGAGTAACGCTTCCTTGCCATCTTGGTCTTCCTGGGGCTGTAGATATGAAAAAATTGATTAACATTTCTCTTCGTTTAGGTGTTGGTGTTTCAAGTAGGTATCTAAAAAAGAATCGAAAATCAGTGTTTAAACTCCTTTCCCCACGCGGATACAACCCAAACAAATTGATTACTCCAATTTCTGATGATGCGGAAGAGTTAGATATTGCGGGAATACACTGCTTTACGTTTAACGCAGTTCAATCAACCGAAGCTTGGCGCGCAAAAGCAATGAGTCGTTTAACCTGATTTTGTGACCCGTTAGTGGTTTTCACCCTCTAAATGAGCAAAAATTGAGTATGAGGAAAGAATTTCCCAGACTTCTGTCCGAAGCCACCTTAGGCCCTTTGACTTTACGTAATCGAATTGTCATGCCTGCAATGGATCAAAACAATTGCACTGACGATGGTTTAATCAGCAATAAAACACTTCAACATTATGAAGATAGGGCAAAAGGTGGAGCAGGACTATTGATCCTTGAGACCTCAGCCGTCAAGTGGCCTGATGGGGCAACATCCAAACATCAACCTTCTCTCTCAAGTGACGAAGTGATTCCAGGACTTGAAAAACTTGCAGAACGAGCTCATAAGCATGGTGCCCGTATGATTGTCCAAGCTTGCCACCATGGCAGAATATCTGGTCTAGATATATCTCGTGACGTCCCCGTCTTGGTGCCCTCTACCCCAATTCCTTCTTTTGACACTTTGGGTATGGCTTACAACACTACGACTGAAGAGTTGATGAAAATGGCGACCCTTACTGGAGGTAAGCTACCCACTTTCAAAGAAGCTTCCAGAGAGGAATTAGTAGAAATAATCGAAGCTTTTGGTGAAGCATCTTTAAGAATTAAAAAAGCAAATCTTGACGGTATTGAAATCCATGCTGCTCATGGTTATCTAATTTCAACTTTTCTTTCAAGAGCATGGAATAGGCGTGAAGATGAATGGGGCGGCTCAATAGAAAAAAGGGCAAGACTTTTAACCGAAATAATTAGAAAAATTCGAAAGAAATGTGGAAGTGACTTTGCGATCGTAGTGAGAATAGACGGTCATGAATATGGAATCGAACACGGTATTACTTCAGAGGAAGCCTCAACTACAGCAGCTATAGCTGAAGAAGCTGGGGCAGATGCAATTCACGTATCAGCGATTTCATCCTCCGGAACAGGAGTGGGCTTCACTGAAGGGCCTTTGCCATGGGAAAGATGCCAATATAGCGAGCTAGCCAAAAATGTTAAATCTGCTATAAGTATTCCAGTGATAGCAGTTGGGCGTATAGAACCTAAAGACGGGGAAAGATTGATCGCTGAAAATAACTGCGATTTTGTTGCTATGGGTAGACAACTGCTCGCTGATCCTGAATTGCCTAACAACCTAATCAATAACACTCCTGAAAAAATTCGCCCCTGCATAAATTGTTTTGTATGCGTTGCACAAAATTTTTGGAACGGGGAACCGGTCTGTGCGGTAAATCCCCGTTTAGGAAACTATGAGGAGATAGTCGAAGTTCCGAAAAAATTAAAAAATATAGTGGTGGTAGGCGCAGGTCCAGCTGGTTTGGAGTGTGCTCGGGTAGCTTCAAACCGAGGCCACAAAGTAACTATTCTTGAACAGACGGGAAGCTTAGGAGGTACTGCTCTATTTTCTTCTCTAACTACTCCCAAAAATGGCGAATTGATCAATTGGTTCGAACAAGTTTTAAAAGATAGTGAAGTAGTAATAAGAAAAAATTTCCTAGCTGACAGTAAATCAATAATGTCTTTTGAACCCGACGTAGTTGTTATTGCTACAGGTTCACAAAGTTCCAAAAGCAATATCAAAGGTTCAGAACTTCAACATGTTCTTTCACGAGACCAATTAAAAACGTTACTTCAAGAATCCAATTCTTCAGAGATCACTAAAGGAAGAAAAAATCTAAGCTCTCTGGTTCTTTGGCTTGGAAGAAAACTTGGATTTTTTGAAGATATGGAGAAAATAAGAAAACTTTCAAAACTTTGGATGCCGCTTGGTAAAAACGTAGTCATTATAGGTGGCGGTTTAGTCGGTGTGGAACTATCCCATTTCCTATCTGAAAGAAAAAGAAACGTTTCAGTACTTGAAACACGACCAGTGATGGCGCCTGAAATGGCTCATCCGCGACGTTGGAGGAGTTTACACCAAGGATCTTTGTCTGGAGTTAAATTTCATAACAACATTCAAGTAGTCGAAATAAGAAAAAACTCTGTGGTTTATATTAAAGATGAAAGTGAATGCGAAGTGCCTGCAGATTCGGTAATCCTTGCTGAGGGTATTGAAGCTGACAGAAAATTGCATGAAAAATTTGCAGACATAGAAGTCGAAACCCATATTATTGGCGACGCTGAAAGTATTGGATACATAGAGGGAGCGGTACGCTCAGGTAATAAGGTTGGACAAATTGTCTGATGAGGGACCTGAGGATAACAATATGAATGAGAAAACTGAATCTCCTTCACAAATGAATCAATCAGTTGAAGCATCTTGGAATCCTTTTGATCCGGATTTTCTTATAAACCCTTACCCTCACTATGAACTGTTGCGTGACAATGACCCTGTTCATAGGACAGGATTTGGAAATCTTGTTGTCACACGTTTCGATGACGTTTCTGAGGTTTTAAGAAATCCAAATACTTCCGTCGACCGTAACAATACGGCCGAGGAAATGGAAAGGCCTGATCACATAAAAAAACTACAGGACGCGTCTATGGACAGGCCTCCATCAATACTTATGCTTGATCCACCTGAGCACACACGTCTTCGTAAACTCGTTCAAAGAACTTTCACCCCTCGAAGTATTGAAAAAATGCGCTCTACAACAACTGAAATAGTGGAAGACTTACTTGATCAACTAGCTGAAAAAAAAGAAATTGATTTGATAAAAGATTTTTCTTTTGTCGTTCCTTTTGTGGTCATACATTCAATGTTGGGTCTTCCAGATGCCGACATGCTAAATGTTAGGAAATGGTCGCAAACTTTAGTACAAACTCTCGAACCGAATATAAGTCCTGAACAAGTAGACGAAGCTATTTGGGGTGGTGCTGAATTAAATAATTATTTAACTGAAGCTCTTGCTTGGAAACGCAACCAACCCGGAGACGATCTTCTTACAGATTTGATTGCCGTTGAGGAAGGTGGGGAAGGTCTTACCGAACCAGAGCTTCTTTCAATGATTTCACTTCTTTTTGTGGCAGGTCATGAAACGACTGTAAATCTGATTGGGAATGGAACTCACTCTCTTTTAAACAATCCTGATCAATTTCAATTGGTTGTAAACGACCCTTCTGTTGATTCCACAATCGCAGACGAGCTTTTGCGTTTCGATAGCCCTGTACAAAATTCAGGAAGACTACTCTTAGAAGACATGGAATTATCGGGCATCCATGTTGAAGCTGGTGAGCTAGTTTTAACCGCATTAGGTAGTGCTAACAGGGACCCTAGATTCTGGGGAGACTCATCACATAAGTTAGATGTTAAAAGACAAGACGCCTCAAGACACGTCTCGTTTGGTAGTGGGGTTCATTATTGTCTTGGAGCTGCCTTAGCTAAAATGGAAGGAGAAATTGCCATTACTAAACTGATAAGGCGTTTCCCGGAAATTTCAATTACCGAAGAACCAACATTCAATTCTCGGATAATTCTCCGCGGTAGAGACAAATTCCCTGTCGACTTAGGTGCTCCCGTAAAGGTTAATTAAGAAGCAGTCACTTCTCTTTTAGTTAATTCAAACACTGACACTCCAAGAAGAACTATTGCGGAGATTAACCCAATCCATACACCAATACCTGTGGACATGTCGTCTCGCTGAAGCCCAGTTATTATCCATCCAATAAGTGGAAAAATAACAGATAATGAAACAATCGTTTGTAAGTGTGGGTGCGATAAACGTCCTCCAGGCTCTGCAAGACCTTGTGGCCTTAAGCGCATGAAACCTACAAGTGTCATTACTCCACCAAAAGCCAATAGCAGGAATCCCATTCTGGGTGCCCCTGGTTCATAACCAGTCCAAGCCCCTTCTTCTGTCTTAAACCATTCAAATAATGGAGATATCGCAATTAACGCTCCAGAAGCCAAGACAACAAATCCAATTTTTTGCTTGTCTGATTGATTTATTTGTGTGGAAGATGAAGCCCCAAGTAATCCAAATCCTGCCATTACTGCTTGAGGTAGAAAATAAGCAACTAATCCAGCTCCAGCTGCTCCCCACCCAGCACCTCTGACTTGACCAAGAGCACGAAAGGATCCTGAGTGGACGATTATTAGGAAACTTAAAATTGTTGTGAATGAGGCAAACCCCATGGCTAAAAGAATTTGATTTCCTCCCATAGCCAGTGGCTTAATTGTAAATTCTTTTTCTGCTGCAAGAGTCAGGGAAATAAGAACCATTAGAGCTCCTAAACCTACCGCAACTATTCCGAAGCCAGCTCCTCCTTGACTGTCGAAAACTCCGAAACTTTCATTTTTCAAATTCACCCAATTACCGGCTAAAACCAACCACAAAAATAGAACTGCGAAACCGACACGTACAGCTGAAAGAATTTTATTAGCTGTCATCACTTTTCGCCTCTTGATCTATTTCGCCACCTAGGTAACTTGCTTCAAGAAGATCTTTCGATTCCAGAAGTTCAGATGCTGAACCTGACATTACTAATTCACCATGGTTCATTACGTAGCCCCGGTCAGCCACTTGTAAAGCTAGGTGCACGTGTTGTTCAACTATTAGAACTCCTGCTCCAGTTTCATCAGCGATATTACGAACTATAGGAAGTAGTTGCTCCACGATTATTGGGGCAAGACCAAGGCTCATTTCATCGACTAATAAAAGTTTAGGTTTCGAGACTAATGCCCTTGCCATTGCAAGCATTTGTTGTTCTCCGCCCGAAAGGAGACCGGAACGGCGATCCATTAAGGGTCTCAATGCTGGCAATAATTCGAGTGCTTTTTCCATTCCTTCTTCTTGCAACTCTTTGTCACCGCGTAGACCGAGCTGAAGATTTTCTTTAACCGTTAAGTTAAAGAAAAGAGATCTATCTTCTGCCACGTGTGATAAGCCGAGACGAGCATTTTTGTGGGGATTTTTTGAATCTACGTTTTCACCAAGAACTTTTATACTTCCACCTAAAAGTGGAATTATTCCTGAAACTGTCAGCAGGGTTGTTGTTTTACCAGCTCCGTTTGGACCGAGAAGTGCGACTACTTCGCCTGCATTTAAATAGATATCCAAGTCGCGCACAACTGGCACACCCGCATAACCGGTATCCAAATTTTCGACCGAAAGTAATTGTTCAGTAGTTTGATTCATCACTCACCTGCCGTGTCTGACATGCCGCGCAATTCTTCGGCTGAACGAGCTTGTGCTTCACCAGCTTCTTCGCCCAAATAAGCCGCTACTACTTCTGGATTTGTTCGTACCTCTTCTGGGGTTCCGGCTGCAATAATCTTCCCAAAATCCATAACATATATATAGTCACATACGCTTAAAACAAGCCCCATGTCATGATCAATTAGAAAAACAGTCACGTCATGATCAAGAAGGCCTCGTAAATGCCCACCAAGAGCATTACTTTCGGCAGTATCTAGACCAGCTGCTGGCTCATCCAATAAGACCAAATTAGGTTGAGCTGCTAGAGCTCTTGCCACGCCAACAAGTTTTCTTTGCCCATGGGGCAAATCTGTGGGCAATTCTTCCTCTAGCCCTGTTAAACCAGCTACTTCAAGGGCCCACTCGATTCGTTTTTCTATTTCGTCATTAGACTGTCGCATTCTTAGTACATCAAGTAGGAGTGTGTACCAGGAGGTGGGATGAGCAGCGACAAGCAAGTTATCTCTTACACTTAAATCTTCGAAAAGTTCCAAAGATTGGAATGTGCGCACTAGCCCTAATTGGGCTCGTTCATGGGGTTTGAGTTCGCTCAGATCATGACCATTGAAAATTGCTGATCCTGCTGAAGTCGGAACGAAGCCTGTTATTGCATCAATAAAAGTTGTCTTTCCGGCTCCGTTAGGACCTATGAGTCCGACAAAGGATCCCTGTGCAACTTCTATATCTACATGATCGTTCGCGTTTAAACCACCAAATGTTACGGTTAGATCTTTCGTTTCAAGAAGATTGCTCATACGCTCTCC
>JASLTU010000058.1:0-7571 GCA_030742755.1 Acidimicrobiales bacterium
TTTTGCTAAAAATGCGTTTCGAACTTGACCTTTACATCAACTTAAGACCTTTTGTATTTCCAGAAAATAAAATCGACTTTCAAGTAGTTAGGGAAAATACTGAAGGCCCCTACGCTGGCGAAGGTGGAGTTCACCGACTTGGAACACCTTATGAAATTGCTACTCAAGGATCAGTCAATACACGACATGGCGTGGAAAGAGCTGTCAGATTTGCTTTTGAATTAGCAATGAAACGTAGCCGTCACCTCACAATGGTTCACAAAACAAATGTCCTTTCCTTCGCCGGCGACCTTTGGGACAGAACATTCAATGAAGTAGCTGAAGAATACCCCGAAGTTGAAACCGCCTATAACCATTGTGATGCTGCCTGTATCTATATGGTTCAATCACCTCAGCAGTATGACGTCATCGTTACCGACAACTTATTCGGTGATATCTTAACTGACCTAGGAGGAGCAGTCTCAGGAGGAATTGGGACAGCATCATCAGCGAACCTTAACCCAACAAAAACTGGACCATCAATGTTCGAACCAGTTCACGGTTCAGCACCTGATATTGCTGGACAGGGCGTAGCTAATCCTGTAGCTGCAATACTTTCAGGTGCAATGATGCTTGATTTTCTCGGAGAACAAGATGCGGCATCAAAAATTATTGAAGCCTGCAACAAATTGAACCCTGAAGTTACAGGCACAAGTGAAATCGGCAATTCTGTTGCCGCTAATCTCTGACTTCCGAATAGCAGAAACTTAAATTAAGACCTCGAGCCATCTAGATACTCTTCCAAAACATCGTGAAACCTCTGGACGCGACCTTCTTGCCCTGCAAGCCTCACTCCCCGATAACCACGCGAAGCTAGACCTAGTTGTTGCCCTGTGCTAATTGCCAAATCTTGATCTGCAATTTGCCGGTTCATTAGCTCTGTTCCATATTTAAAAAATCTTCGTTCTTCTGGCTCCGTAATACCCAGACGTGTAGTAGCACCCCTTGACAAATACATAAAATTATCGTAGTAATGCCGTTCCGGATCCCGTCTATGTGGTCTCATTCGTTGCAACCCTATGTACTCCGCTCCGGCGAAACTAATCGTTACGTTAGGGAATATGTTGTAGTGATAAGCGTCTGTTAATTGATCATCAAAAAGTTGATCAAATTGATAACCGTACTTGTCACCAAGTTCTCTTTTAACAGACTGAACACTTTGACGGGTTTCAAGTTCTCTTCCTTTAAATTCCTCCGCCTTCAAACCCCAGGGCTCTAACATCTCCTCTAGTTGCTGGTCTACTTCCAACTCTTCACCTTCGAGTGAACGAGATGGCGTGACCATTGGTATAGACATTCGATTATGCCCTTCTTCGCACCAACTGAACTGACAATATTTGTAGCTATGTTCAATCCATTTCAGTCCTTGAGGGTGGACTGCTGGCAGGTGATAAGACTCACACGAATTGTCTTGTGGGACCTTCCAATTGCAGTTGACATCAACCGTGGAAGAAGGTCCGCGAATCCAATCTTCGCTTTCATAAGCTTCAAATTCCTCCCAGACAGGACCAAGGTATTCTCGCAAACTCATACATTCTGGGTTCATGTTTATCCAAATAAAACCAGCAAAAACTTCACAATTTACTTCCACTAAAGTCAAGTCATCACAGGGATTACCTTCCTTGAAATCCTCAGGATCTTGGACATACTCCAATGAGCCGTCACCAGCCCACTCCCATCCGTGATAAGGGCAAACTATTTTATCTGTGACTCCTTCTTTATTGAAAATTAGACGAGAACCTCGATGCTGGCAAACATTGTAAAATGCTCTAATCGAACTGTCACTCTGTCGAATCATTATGAATGATTCAGGTCCAACCTCTTCAACCTGGTAAGAACCCGGTTCTTGCATTTCAGAAGAACGACCCATGAGAAGCCAAACTTTTGTCCACATAGACGACCATTCATGATCAAAGAATTCTCGCGATGTGTACTGCTCTCCCAAAATTGGAACATTTTGGAGTGGTGGGCACCCCCAAGGTTTAGCTACTGCCATTACACCCTCAAAGTTGCTCACGGTAATTCCAAAATTCTTACCTCTCCTGAAGTGCCGTCTATTTCTAAGATGGCACCATCGGGTATAACCGTTGTGGCTTCATTCACAGAGACCACACATGGTATGCCTAACTCCCTACTTACTATTACGGCATGACTAATCTGTGCTCCCACATTTACTATTACGGCCTCAACAGCCAAGAAAAGCGGAGTCCACGCTGGATCTGTTATTGGAGCAACCATAATGTCACCAGGCAACAAATCAGGAGGGTTTGAAGGATCAAGAACTATTCTTGCTCTCCCCTGGGTGCTTCCCGGAGAACCCGGAACACCGGTTAGAACATCTCCAACTTTCAGAGTAGAGATTTCCCCTTCGGAAGATTTTCTATCCCATTCGGAAAGACCCGGAACGACTCCATCTCTAATGAAAAATGGTGGTTCTAACTCCCATAATGCCTTCCAATCTTTGTAGCGTTTTGCAAGTTTTTCACCGAAAGAGCTCGGATCTGCAACAAAAGTCTCTAGCTCTTCGTCCAAAAGCATAAATATTTGTTGATCGGAATCAAGCGTTCCTGAGTCTTTGTGTCGTCTTCCTAGCTCACGTATAGTCATACGGGCTTCATGAAGAGGTTTAACTAAAGTAGTTTTGGAACGCTCTCTGAAGATCATCATATTCGCCGCAACTATCGCACCTTCAAAAGTTCCCGTCAGTTCATCATTTGCGATTTCTTTTAGCTTTTCTCTCACCTCTTCAATGAGGTCTTCTCTTTCCATTGCAAGACGTTCTGCTGCTATTTTTGGAGACCGATCATCGTTTTGAGATCTAACTTGGTCTATAGCCCTTAAAGCTATATTTGGTTCAGTTTCCCAAGTCTCACTACTCAACTCCCACTCATTAGCTCCACGTGAACCGTACTCATATACGAATTCGTTGAATACTCCAAGAAAATCAGCCACTTCTTGAGAATCTGATTTACTAAGTGCGTGCAACAAAGATTCTGACCCTGAATTAAAAATCTCCGAAATGATCTCAGAATCTTTCACTAAGCGTGACATTTCCCAAATTGCAAACGATGGCGCAGCAGAATCTATATCACCGAGGCTTGATAGCAGGCGGACAGGGATACTCGGATCTCCTATCGCTTCACCTACAGCTGCCAGCATTCCAGGCGCGATACCAGATGAACCCGCTGAAACCATTTGGTTGCGTGAAAGGTTTTCAATCAGAGGTTGAAGGTCTCGTAGTCTTTTAAGTAACTCTTCATCGCTCAGTGATTTTAAGTCTGGTCTTTCTTTCCGTTCCTTATCTGCAAGTTTTCTTTCTTCATTGAGTTCTGGCCATTCAAAGGCACTGAGAACAAATTGCATGTGAGAATCAGCTAGATGCTGCAGATGCGGTTTCTCATCTTCTGGATGTGGTTGATACTCCGGAGAATCTGGTTGGTCTCCAAAAATCGCAAGATCAAGTTGTTCGACTGTTATCGCTGGATTTCTTACCGCCTGCATTCGGATGCAAGAAAGGTTTATGTAGAAATAACCACCAAAAAATCCACACATTTCTGGCGGATCATCTCTGTATTCTTCAAGTTCATAAAAACCTGTCTGGGTTGAACCTAGTTGCCATCCTCTCATTATGCAGTTATCGAATCCATAACTTTGACCAAAAGGACTTGCTGGGGTGGGAAGAACCTCGCCCGCATTTGCTCTTGTGTAATGCGGCCAGCGTTCACTCGGGGGATGATCAGTAAACCATTTTTCTTCCATCTTTTCTCCTCCTTAAGATCTGAAAAATCAATCCATATAACTATCTATAACATCATGAAAGCGTCTGATCCTACTTTCCTGTTCAGACAAAAATCCGCCTCGGTATCCTCTTGAACGTAGCCCAAGTTGCTGCATAACAGATATAGCTATGTCTTGATCAGGTATTAAACCCATCGATTGCTCTCCATACTGGATCACCTCTTGCAAATCACCGGTATCTGTTAATTCAATGTTGGTAGCTGAATCTGCAAGTTCAGTGTTTTTCGTGTAATACCAATGGTCAAAAAAGCACTTTTGAGGATCTGCTGGATCTGGACGCATGCGTTGCAGTAGAACTCCATCAGCAGAAAAAGTCAACGAACAGTTTGGAAATAAGTTGTAGTGATGAGAGTCAGTTAATTGAGCATCACGCAAATTTGGATAATGAGAATGACCTCTACCAACTCCTAATTCTCTCATCTTTTCCTGCAGAGCTAATCTCACCTCGGAGACACGACCGATGAAATCTGCTGGGTCTAATTCCCAATATTGCATTCTCTCCGCTAAAGGATTTGGAAGATCAGGATTTTCTCCGCGCAGAGCTCTCGAAGGCGTAGCTCCCATCATGATCATTCGATTATGGCCTTCAGTAGCCATATCAAATTGGGTGTATGCATAGTTCTCTTCATGCGAATCAGCCAGTTGAGGGTGAACTGTTGGTAGATGGTAGGACTCACAGAAATTGTCCTGCACGACTTTCCAATTGCATGGAACTGTGGTTGATATTCTTAGCACTCGAGACCAATCATCAATTTCGTATGCCGACCACTCATCCCACAAGGGGCCTAAAAAGTCTTTAAGTGACTGACAATCTGGGTCCAGATTAACCCAGATGAAACCGGCAAAAACTTCACAAGAGACTTCTACTAAAGTCAGTTCTTCGCAAGGATTGCCTTGAAGGAAGTCTTCGGGATCCTGAACCGACAGAAGAGTTCCATCAAATGACCATTCCCAACTATGGTAAGGACATCTGAAAACCTCGGTAGTTCCTTTCGTGTTATTGGTAAGACGTGAACCCCTATGTTGGCAAACGTTGTAGAAGGCTCGTACCGATCCGTCTTCCTGTCGCACCATTATGATTGACTCGACTCCTATTTCTTCGATCTGGTAATCGCCTTTAGAAGGTATTTCACTAACTCGCCCAAGGAGCAACCAAACCTTGGTCCACATTTGGTTCCACTCTTTTTCATAAAACTCTGAAGAGGTGTACCTGAAACCCTCTATTGGAGTTTTTGATACTTTCGGATTCTCCCAGCTAGGAGCCAAAGTGCTAGTCATATTTTTCTTTTCAGCAATACTCATAGAGTCACCCTCTACTCCCCCAAGGACCCATTAAAACAATTATGCCACTTTGACTAGTTATATAAAGAGTCAGAACCATCTCTCTAATTTTGAAAATACTCTAAGTAATTATATCTTTGACAACCTTTTCGAGTCCGACGACACGGCTCGCTTTAAATAAAAGTGCATCATTTTCAACGAATCTCATATTCTCTAATTCAGTTGAGACAGCTTCTAAATTGTCAATGCTCGGCTCCCCGTAGAGTTCAGTTTCAACCGCTACCACTTCGATCCCTAATTCTTCTGCATGTCTTTTTACTTCTGTATGTGCTATAGAAGTTTTCTCTCCTAATTCAGCCATAAGACCCAAGAAGGCTACTTTTCTACCTTTGCATGGAAGTAAGGATAAAGAATCGAGGGCTGCTTTCATTGAAGTTGGATTTGCGTTATATGTATCGTTAATCACAATTGCTCCATTAGAACAATTAACTATTTCCATTCTTAATGGTGACAAATCGATGCAACTTAAACCTTCTGCTACCGACTCAATTGGTAGCCCCAAAGCTAAACCTACAGATGCAGCCGCCAAAGCATTGGGAATCATATGCTCACCAGCAACATTTAATTTAATTTCAGATCTACCCCATGGAGTCTCCATCACAAACGATGGGTTCAGATTTTCATCAAATTCGACAGAAGAGGCTCTTACCTCACCTTGTTGACCAAATGTCAACTTTCTAGCTCGGGTTCTCGAAGATTGCCTCATCACATCTTCGACATCGGCATTCAGTACGGCGCACCCTTCTGAAGGAAGGCGCTCCAGTATTTCCCCTTTTGTATTTGAAATCGAATCAAGCGAGCCAAAAACTTCTGTATGAGATTCAACAACAGTGGTTATGACACCAATGTCTGGATAGGTAATTTCAGAAAGTTCTGCAATATCACCCTCTTTTCGAGCACCCATTTCAAGCACTAAGAAGGAAGAGTCATCTGGAGCATTTAAGAGTGTTAAAGGAACGCCTATCTCGTTGTTGTAAGAATTAAGACTCGCGTGAACATCTCCCTGCTGACTTAGAACAGCATTTGTCATGTCTTTAACTGAAGTCTTGCCTACAGATCCAGTTATGCCCACGACTGGAACATGGAATGAAAAACGTGCCGCCTTGCCGAGTTGGGTCAAAGCAGTTGCGGTGTTTTCGACCCGTATGGATGTTCCTCCTTTTGGCTCTTGTTCAGTTAAATATGCTGCGGCACCTAGCGAAAGAGCTTCCTCAATGTAGGCGTGACCATCTCTTTCTGAAATCAGTGGTACAAAAGACACCCTGGTGTTACTTTTCGAGAGTCCTGTGTAGCCGCTTGTATTGCTTTCTCTTCACCTTTTAGGTCGCCAGATGTGATGTGTGCTATTTGTGAAGTAGTGAATTCCATGTTTACATTCTTTCAGTAGTGAGTAAGACAGGTGGGTCACTTACAAATTTTTAAATAATTTTTCTTCTTATCCAAGTAGCAATAATCTCCACAAGAAAAACAACAACAAATATGCAAAAAATTATTCCACCTAAAGTTTCAAAATAGAGTCGCTTAGCTGCACTCATCAGCAAGAAACCAATACCGCCGCCGCCAACGATTCCTAGAATCGTTGAACTTCTAATTGCAACATCAAGGAGGTATAAAGAGTGGCTAACCATAGATGGTGCAACCTGCGGCAAGACGCCAGTAACTGATTCTTGAAGTCTGTTCGCTCCTGTGGAGTTGACACCGTCTCGTATCTCCTGGCGCGCTTCTTCAATGGAGTCAGCAAAAAGTTTTGTTATGAACCCAAACATGCCAATTGCAAGAGCAAGGGTGCCGGTCTTAGGTCCAGGCCCTATTGCTGCTACGAAAATCACAGCCACCACTAGTTCCGGGACACATCTGACGAGCAACATGAACAAACGCGAAATTAAATATACGAATCTTCCGGGCGCAGTGTTGCTGGCAGCGAGAAAAGAAAAAGGGATCGCAAACAACAAAGCTATTCCAGTAGCAGCAAAACCAATAGCGATAGTGTCGATCATGTCGCTGAAAAGTCGATCCGTGAACCATGACCAGTCGTTAGGCGTAAGTCGCGCTATAAAACTTGGAAGTTTTTGACTTCCATCGACTATTCTACTAGTCGCAATATCTGGGGCGAGTACAGAAATTATAAGAAGGGCAAAGAAAATTAAACCTATGGAGTTGACTTTAATTCTTTCACGAGTCCATGGAGGAGTGAGAGATCTAGATATCTGACTCTCACTTTCTGATGCTTCTTTATTTGCAGACTTGCTGATCATCCAGTCTGCAATTTTTTTACCTGGACGTGCTGTTCCCCCCAAAAATAGCTGTGTCATCCTTCCCGGTTTTCCGGGTAGATCAGTTTCAGTTTTTCCTAGAAGTGCATGACGTGTAGTGGCTGAAAGCATCTCCAGAAT
>JASLTU010000059.1:0-7329 GCA_030742755.1 Acidimicrobiales bacterium
GTTACTTCGAATGGTGTTGTTGAAAAACATTCACTTGAGATTTCAAAAGAAATAGTTATAAATGAAACTGAATTAGATGAGGCAAACCATTATCTCTCGAAACACTTAAAAGGTTTTCGGTTGGGTTCTCTGCCTGAAGTTCCGCGAACTGGAAACGCTAATGTTGACTGTCTGATAGGAGAGGTTGAGGGAACTCTAACTTCGTTAGTTCAGTCAAAGGACACTGTTTATGTGGGGGGAACTTCAGTTCTTGCAGGTTCTCTTTCAGAACCTGAAGGGATCCGAAGAGTTCTGGATCTGTTGGAACGTCAAATGATCGTGGTCAGTTTGATTCGTGGCGTTATTGATCGTGGTCTTAGCGTTGTTATAGGAACTGAAACAGGTGTCGACCATCTGGCAGACTGTTCGCTTGTTGTAGCTCCGTACGAAATTGATGGTGAGGCGGCAGGGTCGATCGGTATTCTCGGTCCAACTAGAATGGACTATACTCAAGCACTTGCGACAGTCGGAATTGTCGGCCGGAGTTTAGGTGACCATTTAACCGAGGGTTAAAAAATGTCTAGTGACCCATATGAAGTGCTGCAGGTGCAGCGAAACGCCTCAGCGGAAGAGATTAAGAAGTCATACCGACGATTAGCGCGTCAATACCATCCGGATGCGAATCCAGATGACCCTGAGGCTGAAGAAAAGTTTAAAGAGATCGCGTTTGCTTATGAGGTTCTCTCGGACCCTGAAAAGAGGTCTCGTTATGACCGTTTCGGGGATGCAGGAAGCGCGTCTTCCATGGGTGATCCTTTTGGTGGGATAGGTGATATTTTCGAATCTTTTTTTGGTTCAGGGTTCTCACAATCAAGAAGACGATCAGGACCTGTGCAGGGTCAGGATTTGGAGACCTCCTTGCATCTTGAGTTTGCTGAGGCAGTGTTCGGTTGTGAGAAAGAAATTGAAATAAAAACAGCCTTAGCATGTGATGCTTGTGAAGCGACGGGTGCATCTGAGGGTTCAAGTCGCGATACCTGCGGTGCTTGTAACGGTAGCGGTCAGGTCCAACAAGTAAGGCAGTCACTTTTAGGACAAATGATGACCTCTGTAGCGTGTGCCGCTTGTGGGGGAATGGGATGGGTTATACCTGACCCTTGCAAAGAATGTGGTGGCGAGGGAAGAAATGTTGTAAATGATTCTTTTTCAGTTCAAGTCACGGCGGGGGTAGATGATGGCACGACACTAAGACTCACTGGAAGAGGAGCTGTGGGCCCGTGGGGGGGTCCTGCCGGCGATCTTTATGTTCAGATAAGAGTTGCGGGTCATCAATATTTCGAACGTAGTGGTTATGACCTAATACACAGACTCCCAGTGCAGATGACGCAAGCAATTCTTGGTGTTGAAATGGAGATTGAAACACTTGACGGTTCAGAAACTCTCGTTATCCCAAAAGGTATTGAAAGTGGACAAGTTATGAGAGTGCGAGGCCGAGGCGTCCCTCATTTACAAGGTCGTGGGAGGGGAGATCTGCTAATTGAAGTAGTCGTTGAGACTCCTACGGATCTGACATCAGCGGAAGAGAAGCTAATAAGAGATTTTGCAGAATCCAGAGATGATGAAGTGAACCCACCTGATGAGGGGATCATCGGCAAATTTCGATCGGCATTCAGTTGAGTGGTTCAGATTTTCCGTTGATTGACTTGAATGTTCCTCATGTGTTTGTAGACGAAATCGAAGGCCCTGAATTAGGAGAAGAAGATGAGCATCATTTTGGCAAGGTGCTGCGTCTTAGGCACGGAGATCGAATAACTGTTTCAGACGGGCAAGGCAAATGGCGAGAGTGTTTCTATGCCTCAACCCTAGAGATAGCAGGCGAAATTTTTTTTCGACCAAAACCAGAAATTGAAATCACTATCGGCTTCTCTCTTGTTAAAAAAGGAAAACCTGAATTGATTGTTCAGAAATTAACAGAGTTAGGGGTTGACAGAATTGTTCCCACAGTTGCGGAGCGCTCTGTGGTGCAGTGGAACGATAGAAAAATTGTTGAAAATGAAAAACGGCTTAACCGGATTGCAAGAGAAGCTGCGATGCAATCGAGACAGGTTTACATTCCGGAAGTTATGAAAACTCAACCTTTCTCAGATTTGGTTCTGGGAAAAGGAGCTTCGTTGGCTCACCCGGGAGGTGAAAAGCTGACAATCGAAAATTCTTTTTTGATCATTGGTCCAGAGGGCGGTTGGACTGAAGAAGAAACCAGGGGCAGGAAATGCTGTTCGCTTGGTGATTCGATACTCAGGTCAGAAACAGCTGCAATATCTGCAGGAGTTCTGCTCACTTCATTGCGTGATGGAAGAGTTGAATAAGTTTCTGATCTAAAATTTCCAGTCGTTCCAGGAAACAACTTCATTCATAGGTATTCGCGTTGCTGGTTTAAAATCAGATCCAAGAGTGTGAGCTGCTGTTATAAGGGCAACTTGAGTTACTTCCTCATAGGGGATACCTAGAACTTCTGAAGCTTCTTGTTCGAAAATTAGATGAATTGTTGTCCAGCAGGTGCCAAGATCGCGTTCACGCGCAGCAAGCATAAAACTCCAAGCTGAAGGAATTATCGACCCGTATAGAGATGCTCCTGCCAAGCCTGGCATTTGATCAACTCGTCCCGGCAGGCAAGGGATCATCATCACGGGAACGCGGTGCATGTTCTCAGCTAAATAAGTTGCTGACTCAGTGACTCTCATTTGTTGAGCGGCTCTTTCTTCATTTTCTGCCACTTCAGCCAACTGTCCGGCACTACCCACCATGTTTGCATAAACTTCGAAACCTTTTCTGTAGATATCGGCAAGGGCAGAACGTTTATCAGGATCTGTTACCACCAGAAAGTGCCAATTCTGGCTATTGGAACCGGTTGGCGCCTGAACGGCCAGCTCTAGACATTCAGTTATAAGTTTTTCATCAACGGGACGGTCAAAATCCAAACGTTTTCTAACAGAACGAGTGGTTGAAAGAAGTTCATCAGCAGAGAGATTAAGTTTTTCCATAAAAGTGACGATAGTGCCATTTGATGTGCGTCAAGCAAATAGCTGGCAGTAAAGTTGTTATAGATGTTGAAACTAACCTTTTGCATGCGCCGATTGCCGCACCTGACTCGTGAAGAGTTCCAGAATTATTGGGAGAAGAAACACCCTCATTCAGCTTCTCCAAATGCTGCTGAACTTTTAGGCATCCGAAAATATGTACAGGTTTTCCCGATTTCCGAAGAGGAAAACAGACAGGTTAAAGAAATCCGTAATGGGATGGATGAGTTTGATGGGGTAGCTGAAATTTGGATAGACGATCTTGAAACTTTCACTACAAAGTGGAAAAAGGGTGAAGGTAAAGAAGCTTTCGGTGCTTTCTTAGAAGATGAAAAGAATTTTGTCGACTGGGAAAGGTCTGTGTGTTTCCTAGCCGAAGAAAAAGTTGTTTTGAGCGATCAGTAAAACTTATTTCTGCTCGGCTAGTTGTTTTATTCCTTCAACTGTTTTACGCATGTTCACTTGTTGATCTTTTTGGCGATTTGAAATGATTTTCTTTTCCGATTCAGGTTTTTGTTCAATAATTCTTGTCAAACCAGATGGTCCGGGACCCAGAGTCATAGAAAACCGAAGTCGCGTGGCACCTGCTAAGGGTATTAGACGGAACTCCCAAGTCGCAGCAGGTTTTTCAACATCACCAGCGGTCCAAGCGAAAATTTTGTTTGGTTCGTAGGAGATCACGTGACAGGTGACTTCCCACTCGCCGATTCTCTCATTTTTGTTACGCCCTTGGAACCGGGCTCCCTGTTGCGGGATCTCATCTATCCAGTCGGCACCTTCGAACTCGTTACTGAAATTACTTGAAATATTAATATCCGAAATCAGATCCCAAAGCCGTCCAGGCGTCGCCTTAATATCAGTTTCTACAGTAAGGCCAGGTCCGTCTTGAAATGAAGCCAAACCATTTGTTGATTTTTCTGTGGTTTTACCCCAGCCCTCAAACCATGTTATTTCACGAGCAGAATCACGCGGCACAGGTGAAAATTCATCACCAAGGGTGTGGGCTACAGGAAGTAAAACTATCTGTGTTACTCCTTCTGGAATACTCAAAAGGCTTGCTATTTTTTCTGCGTTTCCCAAATGCATTGTTGTCCATGCGCTTCCCAGCCCGCGTGAACGCAAAGCAAGACAGAAACTCCAAGCGGCTTGAATAACAGAATCAAAAAGACCTGGACGCCCACTACCATCATGTTCACCGTAGATAGTCACCAGAACGAGAACAGGTACCTTTTCTAGGTTTTCTGCGAGGTAAGAGGAGGCTTTTATGGTTTTTTCATTGTGATGACCAGTTCCGTCTAAGAGTTCAGATTGTTCTTTGAGGAATTGTCCGCCAACTTCACGATAAAGCTCAGCAATTTCTTTTTTTGTTTCAGGGTCGCGTATCACCAACCATCTCCGACTTGACTGGTTTCCACCGGTTGGAGCCTGTTCAGCTATGTCTATGCAGTCAAGAATTAATTCTTCTGGAACTTCGCGTTCAAGATCCAAACGATTTTTGACTGAACGGGTAGTTGAAAGGAGACGGTCTGTCTCGTTTGTATTAAAAGGCATGTGAATGCAAACTCCTGAAATCTATATGATGGTGAGACTTTAGAATTAGATTTCTTGAAATCAAGAATCCGCAATCAACTTTTTAACCTGGGAGCGGCATGAGTGACTGAAGTTCTGATAGCGGAACGTCGAGTTTCAATGCGGCACCTTCGAGATCTGGCGGTGGGGGACCAAGGGCGGACATCAGATCAGACAGTTCAATCCCTAGAGTTTCAGCTACAAAAGTGAGATCTGGAGGGGGTCCGCCTCCAGGGGGCCTTCCCAGTGCTGGCGGAGGTGGGGGTCTTCCCGATGTGGATTCGCTTACTTGACCGTTCAGGCATCTAGGGATGTAAGGGAAAGTGTCTGTCATAAGGTAGATGTATTCGTTGTTTATACTTATTCCGTTACAGGTGTCTAACTTCCCATCTGCAGTTGTGTGAATCCAGTCAGAGGTGTAAGTCCCGTCGGGAAAAGTCCCATTTATTGAAACTGTGTTTCCTCCTGCAGGTCCGGTAGCTAAACAATCTGTTCCGGTTCTTGGTTCATTCTTAAGTGCGTATCCTGATTCATAGTTATTCGATTTCGAGTAGTAAATCAAGAAACCATCAGCTGCGAAACCAAGATGAACCAGGTCTTGACTTGTGTTGAAAGCATCTACTAGAAGTTTTGAAACACCGTGATAGTGGTACTCGCCTGTTGGTTGAACGTGGGCATTATTTGTATCCAAACCAAGGTTGTAGGTTTCCTGCAGCGCTTCAATTCTGTAAAACTCTCCACTAGCGCAACTAACAGACTCTGCTGTACCTGGCTCAAACTTGACACCGTTAATTGCGACGCCTGTCGTTAAAACTTCTGTTGAGGAACCGGTATAGACAGGTTCAGTTGTGAATTCATAACTCGCATCCTGTTCGGTGATTGAATTTGGGTTTCCAGAATTTGGAAAAGTACCAGTTTCATGGTTTGCCAAAGCATTGCTGTTTATTGAACGTACTGAGTCGCTCACGAAAACTGTTACTTGTGTTCCGAAGTCATTATCAGAGAATGTGTATGAATCGATAAATGCAGGAGCGTTTTCTATTGTCGTCTCAATTGCATTTACGTTCTCTTCGTCTGTTAGTTGCGTATTTTCTAATGTGGTAGATGTCGTAGTTTTCCATGTTGTTAAGGGTTCAAATTCTGTGTCTTTTTCTGGTTTTTGAGTATTTAGAATTTCTTCAGCCTCATCTATACAGTCTCGAAGGTTTGAATCGTCTGTTAAACAATCTTCTTCGCATTCCAAAGAATTTGAAGCCAAATCACATAACTCAGCAACTTTTTCAAAGCTTTCGTCCTCAGATGGGATAAGGAAAACAGGTGCAGAAGTCGTAGTTGTCGTAGTAGTGGTGGTTGACGGAGTGGAAGCAGTTACTGCTGTAGTGGCGGAATAAGGTTTTTCAATTTCTGAAGTTTGAGAAGTGGAAGCACATGCAGAAGTAATTACGGAAAATATCAAAAGTAAAGAGAGTAAGGAAGTGTGTTTTTTATTGATTAGTTTTGTTGGTGAGTGAAAGATTGGGGTTTCTCTCAAGAAATTTCCATCCAGATTTGCGCATTGTCTAGAAGATAGTTGCTTATTGATATGCAACGTTTGAAAGCTGCAACAATAAGAGATGCTTCTTCTGCTACATAAATTACCGACAGGGGTATTTCCAAGCGACCCACCACACCTAACGATCGTTGAGGGGAGTCAGTAACATTTGGAAAAGAATCAACTGCAGAAATCTCAGTTGGTAGGTCCGTTCCACCTATGCCGGCAAGTTCAGTGGCTAGAAGTAAAAGGTCAGGGCGATTTTCCAATGGAGGTAGCGACCAGGAGAAAATAAGTTGAACTACTAGATCTTCACTGGGTATTTCATCTTCAGGCAGTGAAACAACCTCGTCTTCAAAAGACATCATGGTCCGTGGTTCGATGTCTAAAGAAAGGTGCAGGTCTAATGGTCCTCCACAAGCTGTTTCGGGGTGTAGGTCAATTTCGAAAGCTTGCCGCATTGAATATGTTTCAACGAAGTGCCTTTCGTCGTGCACATGAAAGCCTGACTCCACTGCAAGATCTTTAAGGCTTGCTATGAATCCAGCGAGATCAACAACAGTCAAAGTCGGTTCCTTTCGGTGCTGTCATCTCTACAGACTAAAGGCAAAATTGTCAGACTCATCAATTGATTGATATAACGAATATATGGATACAACTGAAGAGGGTCTCGAACCGCGAAGCGTTTTGAGCGATTTGCATGATGTGGTTGACTCAGTTTTTCTAGCTTTGGATAATAATGACGACTGGGGTTTATCTGGGAAACGACCTGACCAGTACATGAGTGATGTGGTCGCTGATGCGGCTATCTGTGAATTTTTGAAGCCATTGGGGTATGGGATTTTAAGCGAAGAATCAGAACTGTTCCTTCCGGAAAACAAATCATTCCCAACAGTGGTCGTAGATCCTTTAGATGGTTCAACTAACGCATCACGTGGTTTGCCATGGTTCGCCACGAGTCTTTGTGCAGTTGATGAACAGGGACCATGGATAGCGGTAGTGGCAGACTTGGTTAATGGTGACAGGTATGACGCTGTGAGGGGCTGGGGTGCGCGAAAGAATGGTGACCCTATTGAAAGAGAGGTGTGTCCTGATTTGAGCGACTCTCTGGTTGTCGTTTCAGGACTTCCTGAAAAAGATCTAGGTTGGGATCAGTTTAGAAATCTAGGTTCT
>JASLTU010000005.1:0-50392 GCA_030742755.1 Acidimicrobiales bacterium
TAAAATTTCCTATACGGGTTTTGAGACTCTCGATGACACTGACCCTTCTGATGTGCTGGGAGCGATGGCATCTGCCGACCCTTCACCGAACGCTACGCTCGCTGCTCTAGGCGAACAATTTCAAGATCCTGAATGGCCTCTCATTGACTCAGTCGCCTTTTCATCAATGCGTAAATGGTCTATGTGTGACTTTGGTGAAAATGGGTTGTTTTATTTGGGGGCACCCGAAATTCTCCTCGAAGAAAGCGACCAAGAAAATCGCAATCGTGTCGAAATCTTAGCGAATGAAGGGAAGCGTGTTTTAGTTCTTACCAGATCAGACGATTCTGTTGACAAGACGGATGAATTGCCATTAAATCGAAATCCAGTCTGTCTTATTTTTCTAGAAGATACTTTGCGAGATGATGCTCAGGAAATTCTTAGCTACCTTCAAGATCAGGGAATTCAATTAAAAGTCATTTCGGGTGATCACCCTGCGACAGTTGCTTCTGTAGCAAAAAAAGCTGGAATTTCAATTAATGCAGATGTTTTAGACGCCAGAGAGTTAGCAGAAAATCAGAACATAGATGAAATAATTGAAAATACGTCAATTTTTGGACGCGTTACACCTCACCAGAAAAGAGCAATGGTTTCATCTCTTCAAAACAATGGCCACACCGTTGCTATGACTGGTGATGGTGTCAACGATGTTCTCGCCTTGAAAGATTCTGATATGGGCATAGCTATGGGATCAGGGAGTTCGGCTAGTAGAGCTGTAGCTCAGTTGGTGTTGCTTGATAATCAATTCAAAATATTACCGCGCGTTCTTAAAGAAGGCCGGAGAGTGATTAATAATATTGAGAGGGTTTCTAATCTTTTCATCACAAAGGCAACTTACGCTGTTCTATTAACAGCGCTTGTAGGAATAATCGGTGTTCCTTTTCCTTTTCGACCTAAACAATTGACGCTTATAGGAACCTTTTCTATAGGCCTTCCTGGATTCTTCTTAGCTTTGGCTCCGGATAGCTCACTGGTCAAACCTGGTTTCCTAAGAAGAGTCCTTCGTTACTCAATCCCTGCTGGTATCTCTGCCGCAATCGCAACTTTTGTCTGCTACGAAATTGTTAGGCGTTCAGATGTGCTACTGATCGAAGCTAGAACTGCTGCAACAGCAACTCTTCTATGTCTTGGTCTTGGAATTCTTTTGGTTGTGAGCAGGCCTATAAAACTTTGGAAATTATTATTAGCATTATTTATGGGTTTATCTTATGTGTCTGTTCTTTTGAGTGAGTTTGGCCGCGACTATTTTGAGATAGTTCATCTATCTGGTAGCTCATGGCTGACTACAGGCATTTGTGTTGCCGTTGGGGTCGTTCCAATATTTCTTTCAGCTCGCTTTAATAAAAACTGATTTTTTGTTTAACGTCCTGCTGCTGCTGCTGCTGCTGCCAAAGCAGCGGCAGCTCTGTCGGCAGCTACTTGTCTGCGTCCTATTATCGGAGTCGTCGGTGCGAATCCATTAGTCGCTCTCTCTGCTTCTGATTCACCACCCCAGAAACCTAACTCTCTGTTGTCGCGAGCATATTGTTTACAATCAACTTGCACTTCACAATCAGCGCAAATCTCTTTTGCTTTTGCTTCACGTCTAACTCTTGCTTCAGGTCTTTCAGCGAATGGTGCAAAAAACAAACTGCTCTCGCCTTGACACAAGGCATCTTTCATCCAGATTAGAACTCTTGAATCAATAAAAAAGTTCGTTGCTATATCAGTCATGCAGACCGGCCCTCCTCCGTTCTACTTTTCGAAGTTTTACTCCGAGCGCGCGACTTTAGGTAATACAAACTGTTTTGAACAGAGGTTTGCGATAATAATTAGAGAATGACTTATCTCTAAAACAGATTAACTTTCTCTTAGCGAATGATCTTTTGTGATAACAATCTGACATCAAGATGACATTCGGCGAAACTCATGCCATAGTCGTTAGATGGATCGTGAAATAAATAACAATGGAAAAATTTCCGGAACGTACTTTGATGATTTGACAGTGGGGCAAATTCTCCAACCCTCTACTGACCTGACCATCACCTCAGGGGAGATCTCGATGTACCAATCAATTTGTGGCGATCCTTTAGCAACCTCTCTGAGTCTCCCATTGGCAAAAAAAGTTACTGGGGTGCCAAAGCGTTTAGTGAACCCTGGGTTAATAATGCACTTTTCAATTGGGCAAAGCACCGTTGCCACAAGACGGGTAATAGCAAATCTTTTCTATCGTGGAGTTTCTTTTAAAAGACCTGTCTTTGAAGGTGACACTCTCCACACAGAAGTAGTAATCAAAGGTTTAAAGGATTTGACTCTAAGAGAAGATAGGTCACCAAGAGGACTTGCGCTGCTTGGAATAAAAACAACGTGCGTGGACGATGATTCAACCGTCGTCGATTATGAAAGATGCGCGATGCTCAAAGCGCGTGACTCAGAGAATCTTCCTGGACACCGAGATGACCTCGGCACAGTAGAAACAGAAATTGTATTAGACGAATGGGAGTCTTTAGTGCCTGAGTCTTGGGACTTCTCATCTGTGAGCATAGAGAAACAAACAAATTGGGATGTTGGAGAGAAGAGAACAGACGACCTGCGCGACACAGTAAGTAACGCCATGGAACTAGTTCGTCTAACTCAAAATCAGGCTCCTGTTCATCGTGATGCAAGCACATCACCGACTAGCGAAAGGCTCGTATATGGTGGCCACACTATAGGGCTTGCTCAAGCATCTCTGAATCGACTGATGCCTGGAAACGCCACTGTATTAGGCTGGCAGTCTTGCGACCATCTAGGACCGGTTCACGAAGGGGATGTTTTGTCTTTTCAGCACACTCTCTTGGAACAAAAAACAGTACGTAATGGAACAATCAGTGCGATTAAAACAGAAGTTTCTTCTATCAGAGGTACGGAAGAGACAAATGTCCTTGATTGGAGGCTTGTAGTTTTTGGGGTTTAAAACGGTTATGAAACTGTTGAGATAAGACCGTGGTCCACCAAATTTCCGATTTCAGCTGAACTTAATTTCAAATTATCAGCTAAAACTTGTTCAGTATGTTCGCCCAACAATGGCGCCGTTAGAGCATTTCGATCATCAACTTGTGGGCCTCCAAAAGATAAAGGCGAACCGGGAACTAAGTGTGTTCCCACGCCAGGTTGATCAATTTTGGAAAACATAGGATTTTCCGTTGAACATCTCGGGTCCTCGTCAAGCATCTGTCTAAAAGTTCTATACGGACCCCAGCACACTCCATATTTGTCAAGTTGTTCAGAAATTTCCTTTAAAGTCAAGTTTTTGAACCATGGAATAAACAAATCTGCAATTTCTTCTCTTGCTTGAAAGCGTGCCCCTTCGTCTTTGAAATCAAGACCAAGTCTTTCAGATAGTGAAGATATTTCTTCCTGCGTCTGAGTCGCTTCTAAGAGCCCATCCCATTGCCTTTGAGTGATAGCTACAACCATGACATGACGGTCATCAAGGGTCAAAAAATCTCTTCCAAAAGCTCCGTACAAGTCGTTACCAAGCTTTTTTCTTTCTTCTCCACCTAGTTCAACTTCTGAAAGGTCTCCTCTCCAAGCAACGGCGGCTAGAGCAACATCTGACAAAGCAAGACCAACCAACTGGCCTTCTCCAGTTAGCGTTCTGTAGCGGTCTGCCGCAACCATGCCCAATGCTGCGGTTTGGCCACAAATTAGATCCCATGCAGGCAGGGAATGATTGACCGGACGAGAATCGTCAACATGACCAGTAATAGACGGAATTCCAACTGCACAGTTGATGGTGTAATCCACAGCTGTTGTTCCATCATGGCTTCCCGTAATGGCTACCATCACTAAGTCTGGTCTCTTTTCAGATAGTTTTTCATAACTAAGCCAGCCTCTTGTAGGAAAATTCGTTAAAAAGTTTCCTGATGTGGCTATTAGTTCCGACAACAAAATCTGTATCTCTGGTGCTCGTAAATCCGCTACAACTGATTTCTTTCCACGGTTCAGACCATTCCAATAAAGACTCACCCCTTCTTCGGTAAGAGGCCAACGCTTATAGTCGATCCCTCCACCCAGTTGATCAAACCTAATTACTTCAGCGCCCATCTGAGCCAGTGTCATTCCTCCTGAAGGAGCTGCAACAAAAGCTGATCCTTCGACTACAGAAAGTCCTTCTAGTGGAAGAATCAAATCAGCACGCTCTCAGCTTTGCGAACGGATTACTGTCAAAACTTCATCGCCATGAGTCTGAAAATCTGTAATTGATTCCTGAGTCCAAATAGCAGCAATTAAACCTTGAGGCGAAATTAAAAAACTGCTTCTTATAGAAAAAGCTAAAGCAGGATCATCTTCAGGCCGAGCCGAGCCATAAAGTTCTCCAATTTTTCTTTCGGGATCAGAAATTAAAGGAAAGAGAAAATCATTCTCTTCAGCAAATTTCTTTTGCTCTTCTACTGAATCAAAACTGGCACCGATTATTACGGCTCCTAGCTCTGCAAATTCTGAGGCTCTATCACGGAGCCCCTGGCCTTGCATAGTTCAACCAGGTGTGGATGCTTTTGGATACCACCAAAACAAAACCCAGCTTCCCGAAAAATCAGCCAAAGATAATGTATTACCATCTTGATCAAGCGCTGAAAATTTCGGTGCTTCGCTTCCTACTTCAAGCATTATTCCCCTTTTTCATTTCTTACAATAGTGACCATAGCTTCTCAAATCATCGAAAAGTGCTTTATAAATTAAGCCAGCCAAGAAACAGCCTGAAGTTCGCTGTAGGCCCTTAAACCCCAAGTGCCTCGATCCCTGCCTATTCCCGACATCTTGAATCCTCCAAAAGGTGCTTCCATGTGAGGCTGGAAGCTGTTGAGAGCAACATTTCCGCTTTGTAGATTCTTAGCTATCTGATGAGCTCTAGCAGTATCACCCGCATAGACGTAACTGAATAATCCATAATCAGAATCATTTGCCATTTCGATCGCTTGTTCGTCACTATCATGTGGTATCACTACGACGACTGGCCCAAAAGCCTCTTCACGGACAACGTGCATATCAGTTGTGCAGTCTGCTAAAAGAGTAGGTGCTACGAAAAAACCTTGCTCGTCAGGTCTTTGACCTCCACAGACTAATTTTGCACCCGACTCCACACCAGACAAAACAAAATTTTCAACGTTGTCTCTCTGCTGCTCTGAGATTAAAGGCCCTACTAAAGTATCGCGCTCTCTCGGATCTCCAATTTTGAGCATCCCGGCTATAGCCGAAAGGGTCTCAACTGTTTGATCGTAAATACTGCGATGACAGATAACTCGCGTTGGAGCAGTACAAATCTGCCCGCTATGGAAGCCCCAAACACTTGCTATGGCACCCATAGCTGAGTCAACGTTGGCATCCTCGGTCATGATCAAAGCGCCCTTTCCACCCAACTCCATAAGGACACGCGTCATAGTCGATGCGCCACTTTCATAAATTGACTTTCCAACAGATGTTGAGCCCGTAAAACTGACCATATTTACATCTTTTGATGCAACCATCGCTGCAGGGACTTCAGGACCAGAAGAAGTAACGATATTAATAACACCTGGAGGGAAACCGGCTTCATTTATGGCTTCACCTAATCTCAAAATACCCAATGGATCTTGAGGTGCAGGTTTTATGATGCAGGTATTGCCCATTGCTAAAGCCGGTGCTATTTTCCCTGCCACATTAGTAAGAGGAAAATTGTAAGGAGTTATACATAGGACAACCCCAACTGGCTGATGGTATACAGATGCTGCCACAAGACCTGCAGGGCCAAGAGCATTTGCACCTTGTTTAATTGGAAGTTCAGAGGAATCTATGCGTTGCGGCTTCGAGTAATAACGGAAACGGTCAATGAACCCTCCTGCGACTTGCAGCGTTTCTGTAATATTTATGGTCGATCCGGTCTCGGCCTGAACCAGATCGACCCATTCTGGAGTTTTTTCTTCAAGCACATCTGCAAGTTTTCCCAATAGATAGCATCTTTTATCAATCGATGTATTTTTCCATCCTTCTAATGCTTCTCGTGCAGATGTCATTGCATCATCTGCATCACTTAGAGTCGCTTCTGGTGCATAACCCACTATCTCTGTCGTGTAAGGATTGACTATTGGATATGTTTCTGTAGTTTCTGCCCATTCGCCACCTATAAACAATTTCCATTGCTCTTGTGGGTCTATTTTCGTCATTACTCTCCCCTAAGCTCATTTTGAGGATGCTCAAAAGTTCTTCGCTAACCTCTTCATTTGCTATTTTAGTAATTCATTATTGGTAAATACCAAGGATAGAAATTATATGGACAATAATTCGAACATTTCAGACGAAAAGACACACCACCGTTCTTTTTTCCTTGATGAAGAACTTTTCGAATACATCTTGGATCACACTTCACAACCTGATGAAACTCAAAAATCCCTAATAGAGACTACAAGTGAGTTGGGAAAAGTCTCAGCTATGCAAATTGCTCAAGATCAAGGTGTTTTTCTTTTCATGTTAGTCGCTTCGATTCGACCCGATTTTGCCGTTGAGGTGGGAACTTTTACAGGTTATTCATCTTTGGCGATTGCCAAAGCTCTGCCCGAAAGTGGAAAACTATTATGTTGTGACGTTTCTGAAGAATGGACTTCTATAGCTCATAGATACTGGGAAGAGGCGGGCGTTGCGGAAAAAATCGAACTTGTTATTGCACCTGCCAAAGAGACCCTGGCCAATTTACCTGAAAATAAGAAAATTGACTTTGCTTTCATAGATGCTGACAAGGGTGGTTACCTCGACTACTACGAAGAGATTGTGTCTCGATTGTCAGAACATGGCTTAATAGCAATTGACAATGTCTTATGGTCCGGCAGAGTCATTGATAATGGGATTTCTGACAGTGATACTGTTTCTATGCGAACCTTTAATGATTACATCGCTCAAGATGAAAGAGTTTCTTCTGTAATGCTTTCAATCGGTGACGGGCTAACTCTAGTAAAGCGAACGAATTAAAGTTTTTACGCAAAAATAAACAAGGCCTATTTATGCCGGTTAGGATCTCGGCAGATCGATAACTAAATGAGAGGTTAATCATGACGGATGCTGTAATAGTAGCGACTTCAAGAACTCCTATAGGTAGAGCAAATAAAGGCAGCCTTGCGGAAGCCAGACCTGATGACATGTCAGCTTTTATAATCAAAGACGTTCTTTCTAAAGTTCCACAAATCCAAACTGACTTGGTTGAGGATGTCCTGTGGGGAACTGGTCAACCAGGTGGAGAGCAAGGTTATAACATTGCACGCATATCAAGCCTTTTAGCCGGAATAGATGCCCCTGGAGTAACAGTAAACCGATACTGTTCATCTTCCTTGCAAACAATTCGTATGGCCTTTCATGCTATTAAAGCTGGAGAGGGAGACATATTTGTTGCAGGAGGAGTCGAATGTGTTAGCCGCTATCAATTTGGGGCTTCCGATACCGGACCACATAATGACTCTTTTAAGGATGCTGAGACTCGAACAGCTGAGAGAACTGGAGAAGGAGTAGAAACTTGGACTCCGCCTCAAGGCCTACCTGATGTATATATAGCGATGGGTCAAACTGCCGAAAACGTAGCCCAAAGCAAAGGTGTCTCTCGTAAAGATCAGGACGAGTGGGGTGTGCGTTCTCAAAACCGCGCTGAGGCTGCTGCAGCTAGAGGGTTCTTTGAACGCGAGATTACCCCCTACACGCTTCCAGATGGCACTGTAGTTACCGCTGATGATGGAATAAGAGCTGGAACAACTTATGAGAGTGTTTCACAGTTGAACCCTGTTTTCCGTCCTGATGGAACCGTCACTGCCGGCAATGCCTGTCCTTTAAATGATGGGGCTGCTGCCGTAGTGGTGATGAGTGAAGAAAAAGCTTCAGAATTGGGAGTCGCTCCACTGGCAAAAATTGTGGCTTCTGGAGTTTCTGCCCTGAACCCGGAAGTTATGGGGTTAGGTCCTGTTGATGCAATAAACCAAACATTGCAAAGAGCCGGTATGTCTATTAGTGATATTGATCTAGTGGAGATAAACGAAGCTTTCGCAGCGCAAGTAATTCCTTCTGCAGAAGAAACTGGAATAGACCATGACAAATTGAACGTAAATGGTGGAGCTATCGCCTTAGGTCATCCATTTGGAATGACAGGCGCTCGAATAATGACAACGTTGATAAACGGCCTAGAAGACGCAGATAAAGAATTCGGACTTGAAACCATGTGTGTTGGAGGCGGACAAGGCATGGCAATGATCGTCCAACGTATGAGTTGACTCTGTTAACTACTACTGACTTTTAGCCTCACGCCCGGCTGGCATCCAATTAGATCCAGCTGTGTTATCAATATGATTCATGTAGCGCGAACTAACTGGTTCTAATAATTCAAGAAATTGAGTTGTTTGGTCAATTCCAAGGTTACGCCACGCCGCACTTGCGATGTTGTTAAGTTTTCTTTCAAGATCTTCTCTGTATTCCAGACCTATAGACGTAACTCTTTCTCCGTCTGCTAGACCGCGCTCTGTCAACTTTTTAAAAGCGCTACTAATTGCCTTATCATCTGCTCCTCGACTACGTGGGAGCCACTGATCATCGTAGTTGTGCTTGGCGTTATCTAGTATGCCGGCCATAGTGCCGTCAATATCCTCACTTGTCAAAATTGCCCAATGAGTATCACCACGCCACTCTCGTATGGCATTAACTGCTAACCAAGCTGATGTGAGTGGATCTTCATGACGTGGCCAATCCAGTAATGATGCGAATAAAGCGCGACCAGACAAAGGAAGTTCTTCAGCAGCTTTCCAAAGCTCGTGAGACATGGCCGCTAGTGATTCACATATTTCTGGTGTTAGTTCCTTTAAACCTGGAGCAACTGCAGCGTCTCTAGCCGCTGCAGCTTTTTCGAAGGTGGTATGTTCACGACAATTGTCAAGGCTTGCTGCAATAAAATCTGGGTGTATCGAGTAGAAAGCTGCTGATACTGCTTTGTTCCCGGCTTCTCCAAGAGTTGCTGCACGAGTAGCTACGTAATAGCCAAATCCATTTGGAACCCCAAGTGCTTCATAATTCGCAATCGCTCTCGGATCCCAGTAAATCCAACCAATCAATCTATGGGAAGAAAAAGCTGCACGACGACTAAGTTGCTCCCAGTTATTTTCCTCTTCACTCACTTTTTCCATACTTTGAAGCGAGTTTTTATCCTTGGCCACCTGATGCATCTTGAACCGATACTTTGCCAGCACTTATCCAAGGCATCATGTCACGGAGTTTAGAACCAACTTGCTCAATACGGTGTTGGCGTCCCTTTTCTTCCAAAGCGTAAAAATTCTCCCTACCAGAATGTGCTTCAGCGACCCATTCTTCCGCAAAAGCTCCAGATTGAATCTCATCTAAAACCTGTTTCATTGTTTCTCTCACATGATCATCGACCACTCGAGGACCACGAGTTAAATCACCGTACTCGGCTGTGTCAGAAACTGAATAACGCATACCTCCTATGCCTTGTTCATACATGAGGTCTACAATTAGCTTCAATTCGTGAAGGCACTCGAAATAACAAATCTCTGGCTGGTATCCAGCATCAACAAGTGTGTCAAAAGCACTTCTAACTAACTCTGTAACCCCGCCGCAAAGCACTACCTGTTCTCCGAAAAGGTCCGTTTCACACTCTTCAGTGAAAGTCGTTTCGATAATTCCTGCTCTAGCTCCCCCCAGTCCATCTGCATAAGCCATTGCTAGGTCTTTTGCTCCACCTGTTGGGTTCTGCTCGACAGCAATGAGGCAGGGCACACCACCACCTTCAACATATGTCCTGCGCACTAAGTGGCCTGGTCCTTTAGGTGCAATCATTATGACGTCTACATCATCTGGAGGTGTAATTAGATCAAAACGGATATTAAAGCCATGAGCAAAAGCAATGGCGTCTCCAGCTTTCAAGTTTGGAGCGATATGTTCTTCATATGTTGCTGCTTGATCAGTATCAGGCAAAAGAAGCATTATCACATCTGCCCAGTCCGATGCTTCTGAAATTGAACGAACTACGAGTCCTGCTTCTTCGGCTTTCGAGATGGACCCAGATCCTTCTCTCAGTCCTACGCATACGTCAACCCCTGATTCCTTTAGGTTCAAAGCGTGGGCATGTCCTTGTGATCCATAGCCTAAAATCGCTACTTTACGGTCTGATATCGCTGAACGATTTACATCATTTTCATAATAAATATTTACCACGATTTTCTCCTAATTATTTTTCTTTTAACTACTTAAACTTTTTTTAGCTATAACGAATCTAGAGCAACGCGGCCTGTTCGTTGCAGTTCAACTATGCCATAAGAACTCAAAAAAGATTCGAAGTCGTCAATTACAGATGAGGTTTCTACCAAAGAAAGCATCATGCTCTCGGTTCCAATGTTTAACACCTTTCCTCCGACCTTGTCTAAATGATCAACCAACTCATCTCTTTGACTAGCCTCAGCTTCAACTGTGACGATCATCAATTCTCTTTCGACTGACTCAGCGGGATCCAAAGCTCGTATTTCAACAACATTTATAAGTTTGTCAAGCTGTTTTATTATTTGATCTAATGAAACACCTTCGAGTTCTATATCAAGATCAACAGTTATGCGACTAAATTCTGCTTTATCGGTAGGAGCAACAGCCAGAGACTTAATATTTACGCCACGACGAGAAAAAAGGCCACTGACTCGTGCTAAAACACCGAATTTATTTTCGACGGTTATAACTAAAATTGTGTAATTTCCTTGAGTCTTTTTCATCGCTCTTGACTTTCTTGAGATGGTGGAACGACAATTGAAGAATTATCTTTCCCGGCAGGAACCATCGGGTAAACACGCTCTTCAGGTGCGGTCCGAAAATCTATTACAACTGATCTGTCTTCAATTTCATTAGCTTTAGCTATAGCTTCTGGAACTTCTTCTGGGCTGTCAACTCGAATACCCACACAGCCCATAGATTCTGCCCATGCCTTATAATTCGGCACATCATCTGAAAGAAATACTTCAGAAAATCTTTCTTCGTAAAACATGTCTTGCCATTGGCGAACCATGCCTAAATAAGAATTATTAAGCAATGCGACTTTTATTGGTACGTTTTCAACTGTTGAGGTTACAAGTTCTTGTGCTGTCATCTGGAAACATCCATCTCCATCAACTGCCCAAACCATCCGATCAGGGTTTCCTACTTTTGCACCAATAGCAGCAGGTATCGAAAACCCCATGGTTCCTAATCCTCCTGAGTTGATCCATGTATATGGATGGTCAAAACTCCAGTATTGACTTGTCCACATCTGATGCTGACCAACTCCCGAAGCAACAATTGTATCTTCAGGGGTTAGATCCCTAAGTTGCTCTAAGACATATTGGGGTTTCAATCTACTTCCTGGTTCCGAGTCCTCATATGTAAGTGGAAATCGTTCCTGCCAACCACTGATCATAGACTTCCATTCCGGACGATCTATTTGAGTGGACTCTTGTCGCCTGAGCAGGTCAACCATTGCCTCTATAACTAGACGACAATCTCCATTGATAGCTACATCCGGTTTTCTGACTTTTCCTAATTCTGCTGGATCGATATCTACATGGATAATTTTTGCATCTGGTGCAAAACCGCCAACTTTACCGGTAACACGGTCATCAAAACGGGCACCCAAAGCCACTAATAAATCTGCCTTTTGCATCGAAGTTACCGCTGTATAATTTCCGTGCATTCCTGGCATTCCTAAGCAAAGTTCATGACTGTCAGGAAAAGCGCCTCGTGCCATAAGCGTTGTCACGACATGAATTCCAGTAATTTCAACCAGTTCTCTAAGCGCTTCTGCCGCTCTTGCTTTAAGAATCCCACCTCCAACATAGAAAACAGGCCTCTCAGAAGTCTTAATAATTTCTAGAGCACTCTCTATTGCAGTCAGGTCAATATTCTTTTCTGGTTTATAGCCCGGTAGTTCCATTTCAGGATTGTCCACCCAATCAAGCGCTGATCTTGGATTATTGGGATCTACTATGTCCTTAGGTAGATCAATCAACACCGGACCAGGTCGGCCGGTAGTTGCTATATGAAATGCTTCTTTTACAATTCTTGGAATATCTTGTGCATCTTTGACAAGAAAATTGTGTTTAGTCACTCCCATCGTGATTCCTGTGGTGTCGCATTCCTGAAAGGCATCTGTACCAATTGCTGCTAGAGGCACTTGACCTGTAATAACTACCAAGGGCGTTGAATCCAGATAAGCGTCGCATAGAGGTGTAACGATATTGGTGGCAGCAGGTCCGCTAGTCACCATAGCTACACCAGGTTTGCCAGTTGCTTGGGCATAACCTTGAGCCATGTGACCAGCACCTTGCTCATGGCGTACCAGTATGTGTCTAATTGTCGAATCGATAATCGGGTCATACACAGGCAATATCGCTCCGCCGGGGAGCCCAAACATCACTTCTACACCCTCTTTTTCAAGAGCTCTAATTAAAGCCTTGCCGCCATCTATATTTTCGCTGGTCATTTTTTCTCAGATTAGCTTTCTTAACTAAAAACTTGATTAAAAGCAATTGACCTCCCTACAGGGAGGTCAAACGTGCATCCTTAATGGATACACGTTAAATAACTACTACACCTACGAATAATTCTCGCATCTATCCAGTATCGCTGGGAAGCTAATGGCAAACAACCCTTTTTATGCCTTAGTAACAGCTCCTTGCTCTGCTCCTGCTGCTAATCGCGCATATTTAGCTAAGAAACCAGACTCATACCTAGGTTTAAAGGGTTTTAATTCACTTCGCCGTTTTTCCAATTCATTTTCATCGACTATCAGTTCAATTGAATGCTCACGAACATCTATAACGATTCGATCACCTTCTTCTACGAGAGCTATTGGGCCTCCATCAACTGCTTCCGGAGCGACATGACCCACGCAGAATCCGTGAGTCCCACCAGAAAAACGACCATCTGTGATCAAAGCTGCGTCATTCCCTCTACCAGCACCTTTCATGGCGCCTGTAATAGCGAGCATCTCACGCATTCCTGGACCACCTTTTGGCCCCTCATAACGAATCACTACGATATCTCCAGCTTTTATAGCTCCGTCCAAAACTGCTTCCATAGCCTTGTCTTCACCATCAAAAACTCTGGCACGACCATCAAATCTATCGAAATCTATTCCAGCAACTTTTACAACAGCTCCGTCAGGAGCTAAGGAGCCTCTCAATATCGCTATTCCTCCTATGTCATGTATTGGATTATCAAAAGAATGAATCACGTCATTATCAGGTTTTGGTGGGTTAAGGAGTTCTAAATTCTCTTTGACAGTAAGACCGGTAACAGTTATTTCGTCGCCATGAATCAAGCCTTCCTCTAATAGCATTTGCATTACTACCGGAACACCTCCAACTCTGTCTATGTCAACCATGTGGTAAAGGCCATGTGGTTTCGTGTCAGCAAGATGTGGGACTTTCTCAGCTATACGATTGAATTCCTCTAATTGAAGATCTACACCCGCTTCAAAAGCAATCGCCAAAAGATGCAAGACGGCATTAGTTGATCCACCAAGAGCCATCACCACAGCAATGGCATTCTCAAACGCTGCTTGAGTCATTATGTCTCGAGGGTAAATGCCAGCCTCTAGAAGTTTCATCACAGCAGTACCACTTGCGTATGCGACATCTGAACGCCTGCTATCTACTGCTGCTGCAGATGCAGATCCTGGCAATGACATCCCCAATGCTTCTCCTACTGCAGCCATTGTGTTCGCAGTAAACATTCCTGCACAACTACCCATGGTTGGGCAAGCAGCTCGCTCTATAGAAAGGAGCTCATCATCGTCAATGTCACCTACCGCATGGGCTCCTACTGCTTCGAAAACATTGACTATGTCTAAAGATTTTCCATTATGTTCTCCAGGCATTATTGAACCGCCATACACAAAAACCGAAGGAAGATTGATACGTGCTGATGCCATAAGCATCCCAGGTAATGATTTGTCACAACCAGCAAAACTCACAAATGCATCAAGTCTTTCAGCATGCATTACAGCTTCAACAGAGTCAGCAATAATCTCTCTACTGACTAAACTCGCTCTCATTCCTTCATGTCCCATGGAGATAGCATCACTTACTGCAATAGTTGTAAATTCCAAAGGGAATCCACCTGCTTCAAGAACACCTTCTTTGCACTTTTTTGCAAGCGCATCTAATGGCAAGTTGCAAGGTGTGACTTCATTCCACGATGAAGCGACTCCAACCTGTGCTTTTGAAAAATCGTCATCGCCCATACCTACGGCACGTAACATAGCTCGAGCCGGTGCCCTGTTAGCTCCATCTGTAACTTCGCGAGATCTTGGTTTTATATCATTCTTTTCATTTTCACTCATACAAGAAGGGTAGGGCTCAAATCAATGTTTTGACGACTTGAAGTGTTTAGACTTTCATAATCAACATCCCAGATCGTGATAAAAAGCTTTTAGCGTTAGCAATCCCAGCTTTGGGTGCACTCGTAGCCGAACCACTCTATTTGTTAGCCGACACTGCTGTTGTTGGTCATCTGGGAACCATTCCTCTAGGAGGATTAGCTGTTGCATCAGCTGCCTTGCTATTAATTTATGGACTTTCCTCTTTTTTGGCTTATGGCACCACTGCAACAGTAGCTAGGTTTACTGGAGCGGGTGAACCTTCAAAAGCCACAAATCAAGCTATTCAAAGCATGTGGCTGGCTTTCTTTCTTGGCATCGCTATAGCTGTCATTGGCTACCTTGCTGCTAATCAGCTACTGAAAATTCTAGGTGCTGAGGGGGAACTTCTGGAGCAAGCCCGCATTTATCTGCGTATAAGTATGTTCGGGGCTCCAGCCATGTTGATAATGCTTGCAGGAGTGGGCTATTTGCGTGGAGTCAAAGACACAGTTAGACCTCTGTGGGTAGCTATAGGAACTGCTCTCTTGAATCTGGGGCTCGAACTGATTCTTATCTATGGTTTCAACAAAGAAATTGGAGCTTCTGCAGCAGCAACGGTAATTTCTCAATGGATTGGTGCTCTGATTTATTTATTTTGGATTCGGCAGGCCATAGGTGGATATAAAGTTTCCTTCAAACCAAAATTTTTAGTATTGATTAAACTTTTAAAAAGTTCAAGTGAACTACTAATTAGAAATCTCTCTTTAACTACTTCTTTTATTGTTGCTACAGCTATGGCAGCTCGCCTTGGAAATGTTGATGTTGCAGCACATGAAATTGGATTCCAAGCATGGTTTTTCCTTTCTATGTCAATGGATGCAATTGCTATAGCAGCACAGGCAATTACAGGAAACCTTCTCGGTGCTGGCAATGCCCACGAAGCACGTCAAATGGGCCGAAGGGCAATAATCTGGTCCACAGGCTTAGGTTGTTTTATAGGTTCTATTCTTGCGATATTTCATTTACCCTTTGCAGAAATTTTTTCTGAAGATACCGCAGTAGTTGAACTTGCAGGTTTCCTTCTTTTGCATGTCGCTGCAATGGCTCCATTATCAGGCGTAGCATTTGCTTTAGACGGCATTCTTATAGGTGCAGGTGACCAACGTTTCCTTGCTAAGGCCATGAGCTTTTCAGCTGTCATTTCTGTACCCCTAATGCTCTTAAGTCTCGCATTTGGTCTTGGCATAGGTTGGATTTGGGGATCCATTTGGATTTTGATGTTGACTCGTTCCACTACTTTATATATTCGTTTTAGAAGTGATAAGTGGCAAAAATTGGGAAGCTAGTTTTTAGCTTTAGCACTCAAGATTTGATTAACTATCTTGCCGTCAGCCTGACCACTGGTTTCTTTCATTATTAACCCAACGAAGAAACCTGATTTTTTCTTTCTTTCAGTTTCGTCCCCATTAATAAAAGAAAGCCAATCATCAGAGTTTTCTGAAATGATTCGGTCAACCACTTCTTCCAATTCAGAATTGTCCATCGATTCGAAACCATGACTCTTTGCTACCTCTTGAGGGTCTCCGCCCAATTCAACCAAGTCAGCTAGAACTGTTTTAGCTTGTGTAGCGGTTAGTTCACCGTTCATTTCCATCAACGTAAGAGACGCAAACGCCTCTGGCGTCAATTCACCAATTCCATCAGCAAGATTGTTCTCTAAATGCACCAGAACGCGATTCTTGTCAGCGTTTAAAGAAATTGCCTGAAGAGCAAAAGTGTCTAAATCTCTTTGCACTATCAATGAAGTTTCCGTTGGTTCAACTTCAATCGCCTCGGCTAGCAAGTGTCTTCTGTCTCTTGGTAGTGACGGCAAAGAATCAGCGATTTCTTTTACCCACTCTTCAGATGGTTCTACTGGCACTAAATCAGGTTCGGGGAAATAACGGTAATCAAAAGCTTCTTCCTTGGATCGCAACTTATGTGTACGACCCTCGGCTTCATCCCAATGGCGTGTTTGCTGTTCGATTTCCTGACCTGATTCGATTATTTCAATCTGTCTTTTTGCTTCATATTCGATAGCTCTTCCGAGAGATCTCAAAGAGTTTATATTTTTAATTTCACAACGTGTCCCCAACTCCTCTGTCTCAGATCTACGAACTGACACATTGCAGTCAACGCGTAAGGAGCCTTCCTCCATCTTCCCGTCAGAAGCACCGATGGCCACCAATATTGAACGCAATTCAGAAACATAGTCTCTTGCATCATCTGGGCCTCGAAGATCTGGCGCTCCAACTATTTCGATTAGAGGAACACCTGACCTGTTGTAATCAATCAATGAGTAGGAAGCTTCATGTATTCGTCCTCCCCCTCCCACATGGGTTATCTTTCCGGTGTCTTCCTCTAAGTGAGCTCGCTCAATTCCTATTCGCCTCCCATCAGGAAGTTCTAACCAACCTTCTTTGTTTATTGGTAAGTCGAACTGTGAAATTTGATAAGCCTTCGGCATATCTGGATAAAAATAGTTTTTACGTGCAAATACTGACTTTTGCACTTCACAATTCAAAGCTAAACCCACTCTGATAGCCAGCTCTACCGCTTTTTCATTCAAAACAGGTAAAGATCCAGGCAATCCAAGAGAAACAGGATCTGTGTTGCAGTTCGGTTCACCGCCAAAGGAATTAAGCGCTGATGAAAACATCTTAGTTTTGGTAGCTAGTTCTGCATGAACTTCTAAACCAATTACCGTTTCCCAATCATTCATCTCAAGACTATTCAATGCCATTACCACTTTCAGATTCAAGAACTTTTGCAGCTTGAAACATCTCTCGCTCTGCCATAGCGGGAGCAAGAATTTGGATCCCTATAGGCATCCCATCCTCTCCAAAACCGAAAGGAACTGACATGGCGGGATGACCTGCGAGATTAGAGGGTATTGTGCACACATCCTGCAAATACATCTGCATGGGATCTGCAGTTTTATCTCCCAATGGGAAAGCTGTAGTTGGGGCAGTGGGACTTATAAGAATGTCAAACTTCTCATATGCTTTTGCGAAGTCATCCATTATAAGTGTTCTTACTCTCTGAGATTTACCGTAGTAGGCGTCGTAATACCCAGCTGAAAGAGCGTAAGTCCCAAGCATGATCCGACGTTTTACTTCGTCTCCAAAACCTTTTGTGCGAGTAGCTGTCATTGTCTCCGCAGTGGTTGATGCTTCTACTCTTGGACCAAACCTTATCCCGTCATATCTAGCAAGATTTGAAGATGCTTCTGCAGGCGCTATGACATAATAAGCGGACAGTCCGTAAATAGAAGCTGGAACCGAAGCTGATTCAACGGTTGCTCCTGCATTAGAAAAAACTTTTATAGCTTCTTCGACTCTAGAACTGACATCCGGTGAAATTCCCTCTAGGCCTTTTCCTGATAGTTCCTCAATCACCCCAATCCTCATACCTTCGACCCCTTGATTTAATAATCCTGAAATCTCCAGCGGTTTCTCCGGAATTGAAGTGGAATCCCTTGGGTCATGACCACTAATAACTTCAAGAGTTAAAGCGGCATCAGAAACTGTATTGGCAAATGGACCTACCTGATCAAGACTGGAAGCGAATGCTACAAGTCCATAACGAGACACTCTTCCGTATGTGGGCTTAACTCCGACAACGCCACAAAGGGCAGCTGGTTGTCTTATGGAACCCCCGGTATCACTACCCAAAGCTAAAGGAGAAAACCCTGCTGCTACAGCTGCTGCGGAGCCTCCTGATGAACCTCCTGGAACAAGTTCCAAATTGTGAGGATTTCTGGTCGGACCAAAGGCAGAATTCTCTGTTGAAGAACCCATCGCAAACTCATCCAGATTGGTTTTACCTATGATGATCGCTCCTGCTTCTTTAAGCTTTTCGATAACAGTGGCGTTATAAGGGGGTTTCCATCCTTCTAAGATTTTTGAACTACACGTAGTCTCAACTCCACGTGTACAAAGATTGTCTTTAATTGAAATCGGAACTCCTGCTAAAGGACCCAATGTTTCTCCAGAAGCAATTTTTGAATCTATCTCATCAGCATCTATCAAAGCCTGTTCAGCAGTAACAAGATTGAAAGCGTTAACATCAGACTCACTTTCGTTAATGGTTTCAATATAATTTTCAACAATTGAGCGGGCACTGACTTCACCAGAAGAAACTTTTTCTACTATTTCTGTTGCCTTCATCACGATTCCCCCAGAATCCGAGGAACTCGAAATTGGCCTTCTTCTACTTCTGGAGCTACTTCAATCACTTCTTCGATCGCAAAAACTTCACCGGGTTCATCAATACGTAGAACATTCTTCAAAGGAAAAGGATGTGTACTCGGCTCTACATCATCTACATTTAAAGCTTCTAAATCAGCTGCATGATCTAAAACAGCAGCGAGTTGAGATGTGAATGCATCCAGCTCATCCTCGCTCAACGCTAGTTGAGCTAAACGTGCCACATGGGCAACTTCTTCACGCGAAATTCTTTGAACCACAGTTCAGAGGGTAGAGGAGATATAGCCAAACAAGACTTTTATCCACTGATTAATTCTATTGGAGTTTCCGGTAATCCCAGAGCAGTGCCTGGAGGTTCTTGCCTCGTGATTAAACCTCCTGATGGTCCATCAATTGAAATAGAACGAAATCCAGCTGCAGCTAATCTAGATTCTGCAGCATCGACTGAAAGCCCTACTACATCGGGAATTGGGCGTGGCTCAGGTCCAGTCGAGACTAATATTTCAACCTCTGAACCACCTCTAACAGAACTCTGTGATGGAGGTTCAAAGGCTACTACGTAACCTTTTGGGACAAATTCGTCCCTTACTCCAATGCGGCGTGAAACTAGTCCTAAAGTTTCTAATACTGCTTCCACTTCGGACACTGCACGACCTTCTAAGCCAATTGGAATCACTACCGGAACTCTCCCATCAGAGACAAGCAAATCAACACTTCCTCCTAGAGGGAGCTCGTTAATAGGCGCGAGGACATCGACGATCATCCCAGCTTCGATAGTTTCACTGTAAGAATAGGAGATCTCGCCCACTTGCAAGCCAGCTGACTGGATGAGCCTTTCTGCGCCAGGAAGGCTCTTACCTACTAAGTCAATAGGTATCTGAACTCGTTCTGCTCCAAGAGAAATAACTATCACTACAGTCTCATTTTCTTCTAGAGCTGTCCCTCCAACAGGCTCAGTCGACAACACCTCACCTTCCACTGTGTCGTCAAGACGGTCAAAACGCTCTTCTACATTCCATCCAAGCGCAACAATTAATTCTCGTGCACTATCTCCTGAAGAACCTACTAATTGAGGCAGGGTTCTTGATTCTGTTTTCGTTGCTTCCCACAAAAAAGCTCCAACAGCAGTCACAGCAACCACTAAAAAGCTTGCCATTAAAGCATTCATCCAACGTCGTCTCGACGGCTTTATCGAACCAGTCTGTTGAGGTTCGGAATCTGGTTCAAATGACACAGTTTCCATTCGTTCTGTAGGTCGATCAGGTGCAGAGGAAACGCTTGCAGGCACTAGGGGTTCTTCACCTGACAGAGGGTCTGCACCCACCTCTCCCGGGCCGACAAAAGGTAGAGGTTCTGGACGGGCCATTTGACTCGCAATATCAAGTAGCATCCTTCCTAGCTCTCCTGCAGTAGGTCTTTCTTCTGCGCTAGCGGAACCAGCTCTTTGGACTATTGGTGCCAGAGCCCCCAAACTTTCGGGAATTGGCACGTCTTGACCTTCTCTTGCTCTTAATGTCCCTAGGACCGTATTCTCAACAAAAGGAAGGTGTCCTGTAGATGCTTCGACGATACACAAAGCCAAAGAATAGATGTCAGACTTAACTCCTAGAGTAAGTCCGCTGGCTTGTTCAGGTGAAGCGTACCGAGCAGTACCCACATAGCCTCGTAAACCACCCAATTCGTCTAGTTGTGGCCCAGAATTAGAAATTTCTGCTTGCGTTGCGTCTGCTAGTGCAGCTGCTAATCCAAAATCTGCAATTCGCAAATGGCCATCTTGACCAAATAAAAGATTTGCAGGTTTAAGATCCCGATGAATTATTCCTTGTGCGTGAGCGTGATCGAGAGCTCTGCATGCTTCAAGACTGATTTGCAATATTTGTGAAGGGCTGAGAGTTCTTCCACTATCTAAAATACTTCTAAGACTCCCACCACCTAAGTATTCAGTCACCAGATAGGCCTGATCATCAACTCCCCAGTCAAAAACTCGCACTGTGTGGGAACTTGTAAGCGAGGCGGCAACTTTGGCTTCTGTTTTAAATCGTTCTACGAATCCTGGATATTGGGCAAGTTGAGTGTGTAGAACTTTGACTGCTACTTGACGATTCAAACTTAAATCAGTAGCTAGGTAAACAGAACCAGACCCTCCAGTTCCTACAACGTTTTGAAGTCTGTATCTGCCACCAAAAGTGCGGCCAGACATATTCTGAGGACCCCAAGAATTTCCTTTACCAAAAGATCCAGTATCTCTTCGTTTTTCTACCACATGTAAAGGTTACCTCTAGGTAGCCTTTACATGTGACGCGTCGCAACTCAATTATTATCTGCTTTCTTCTTGTTGTAGGGATAGCAGTACTGGTCTTAGCCGGACTTATTGCTGACGGCGATGACAATGACATCGTATTAAACTCAAATCCCGGAGTATTAGAACTAATACCAAGTCGCGGTGACGAAGTGATAGCTCAGACAAATGTAGGAGTTGTCTTTTCATCTACTTGGACGGGCGAAATTATTAGTATCGGAGATACGCAAATCCCTCTTGATCAACAAAGAATTGAACCCGCTTTAAATTCAGTTGTTTTTAGACCTGAAGTTGGAAAAATTATTGAGCGGCTACCACCTGGAGATATTTGTGCTTCCGTCGCCTATTGGGAGGTTCAAACACCGAGTAGACGATCAAGCTTAAGTTGGTGCTTCCGCGTCATCGGATAAAAATTTATTCCGGCAAATCACCTTTTTTAATTAAATACTCAAAGGCAATCTCATCTATGACTGGAATATCAAACTTTTCCGCTTGATCCAGTTTCGATCCACCTCCCTCACCGGCAAGTAAATAAGTCGTTTTAGTCGAGACGCTCCCAGGAGACGTACCCCCTCTTTCTTTTATGATTTTGCGAGCTTCTTCTCTACTTAAACCTTCCAACTTGCCTGTCACAACGATAGTGACCCCTAAAAGAGTCTTTTCCAAGCCACTTGAAAGTGGAAGCTCAGATTTGGGGTTAACTCCCATATCTTGAAGCCTTGTTATCAGATGGCCATTAAATTCGTTTGCAAACCATTCAAAAACACTCGCAGCAATTTTCGGTCCTAGTCCATCAATAATCTCTAAGTCTTGCATTTGCACTTTTTTTAACGCTTCAAGATCTTGAAAATTCTCTGCTATTAACTGAGCAACTGTGGTTCCCACATGTGGAATTCTTAAAGCGAACAACAACCGCCCTAAATCTCTCGAACGAGCTTCTTCGATTGCATTTTTGAGATTCGTGACAGATAATTCCCCAAAACCTTCCATTTTTGAAATCCGCTCGAAATCAATTCTGAAAATGTCAGAAACATCGTTTATCAAACCTTCTGAAACAAACAGATCAACTCTTTGCTCGCCGAATCCTTCAATATCCATTGCTCCTCGTGATACGAAATGTTCTATTCGTCCACGAATTTGTCTGGGGCATTCATAGTTGTTGCAGAAGGTTGCTGCCTCTCCTTCTCTTCTTTCTAATTCTTTTTTACAAGCCGGACAAGAAGTTGGAAATTTCCAAGGACGTGAGTTTTCTGGCCTTTCACTCATAACTGGTCTTACAACTTCAGGTATCACATCTCCTGCTTTGCGAACCACTACTAAGTCACCGGGTCTTACATCTTTTTCTCTCACTTGATCAGCATTATGAAGGGTGGCCGTACCTACTGTTGAACCACCTACAAAAACAGGCTCTAATTTAGCGAATGGGGTTGCTTGCCCCCCCGGACCTATTGAAACTTCAATGTCAATCAATCGAGTTGTTCTTTCTTCCGGTGGAAGTTTGTATGCAATTGCCCAACGTGGCGCTCTAGCCGTAGCACCTAGTTGCTCCTGTAAAGCTAAATCGTCTACTTTTACAACAACTCCATCTATTTCATAGTCGAGGTCGTGACGCATCTTTTCGATATTTTCTATGTATGAAACAGCTTCTTTAAAATCGGTGAATTTCTTTGCATGCTCGTTGATCGGAAGCCCTAAATCTTTTAACCAACGTAAGGTTTCAAAATGTCCACCAATATCAGGTGAACCTTTTGTTTCTCCGATCTGATAAGCCCAAAATGAAAGGTTGCGTGTAGCCGTAACTTTTGAATCTTTCTGCCTTAACGAACCTGCTGCCGTATTACGAGGATTCGCAAAAGTGGGTTCGTTTAGGGATTCTCTGGATCGGTTAAGAGCATTAAACGCTTCTATCCCTAAATACACTTCACCTCTGACCTCTAAAATTTCTGGAGCTTCTTTGCCAAGGGCTTTGGGAACATCGGAAATTGTTAAAACATTTTCGGTAACATCTTCTCCAATAATTCCATTTCCGCGTGTAGCAGCTTGAACCAATTGACCTTTCTCGTAACGTATCGAAACAGCCAATCCATCAAACTTCAATTCACACACCAATGTAGAAATTTTTTGTTCGCCCCCTAGACGTCTCTCCACTTTGTCGATCCAGGAATTCAATTGCTCTATGTCGAATGCATTATCTAGCGATTGCATTGGTACACGATGCTCAACTTCTGCAAAAGGCGTGTTGTTTCTACTTCCGACTGTTGCACTAGGTGAGCTTGAATCAGCTAAATGGGGGAATTTTTTTTCTAAATCAAGTAATTCTCGCCAAAGTAAATCAAAATCAGAATCAGGTATTTCCGGAGCCCCTTGTGCATGATATAAATCGTTGTGGAATCTAATTAATTCGCGAAGTTGATCCAACCGCAATGAAACTTTCTTATCGCTCTTTTCCTCTAAAAAATCATCTTTAGCCACAGTTCGATAATACCGTTACCCTACGATTAGTCCGTGACGGTACAGAAACCGTCTAGTCTGCTCTTTGTGAAACTTTTGTTTAAAGACGATCTGGGAAGACGTAGCGAGTCTGTTACTACAGGGATCATGAGAGTAATTTGGCTATGTTTGCCTTTGCTCTGCGGACCATCTCTTGCAGATAGTTTTAATGACTTCGAATTTCTTTTGAGAACAACAGTGTCAATAAGTCTTTGGGCTATATGGGCTTTAATACTTTTAGCAACTTTAATTGCGACTCCAGTTTCCTTAGCGGTAATTAGAATCGGGGCACCTGCTGCTGCTGTTCTTAACGTCTGGAGTGCCTTAGAAAATAATGGTTCACTTTCAGGTGTTGTTGGTCTTGCAGCAGCTACAGTCGCAGCTTCTATAGCACTGTCAGCGCCTTTAGGTGACAGATTTTCAGATGGAGCTTCTTACGGTGATGAACGTCGTTTCCTCCTTAGAGCGCCAGGCCCTGTGTTGCTTCTGTTTGGACCATTAGCATGGCTGACTTCATTGGCTGGTTTGACTGTGGGGCCGATCTTATTATTAAATAAAAACTTTTTATTTGGGTCATTAATATCTTTATGTGGCTTCCCACTTGCAGCAATAGCCTCAAATGCTATCTACCAGCTCGGAAAACGTTGGATTGTGCTAGTTCCAGCAGGAATACTCCTACACGACCACCTTTCTGTTGGGGATCCAACTCTTATTCCTAGGAACCAACTTGCAAATTTATCTCCTGCAAAAGTTGGAACTAATGCTTTGGACCTGAGTCAAAACTCTTTTGGTTTGTCACTAGAAATAAAGTGTCTAACTCCTCTTTCAATGATGCTGAAAACTGGAACAAGAAAAATCGCAAATGAAAACTCTATTGTCGAAAGCTTTTTAATAAATCCTGTGAGGCCAAATGTTTTGCTGGCTGAAGCTCAAAAAAGAGATCTCAGAGTTTAATCAGACAGCAATTGCTCCGCCTACGACTTGGTTATCTTCATAAAAAACAAGACTTTGCCCTGAAGCGACTATCGAGTGGGCTTCGTTCCATGTGAGTACACTGTCTTGAATATTCGCTAATTTCGGCTTCCCATGCGCACTTGTTTGAACTAGGAATTCACCCTTAATCTCATTTGCAGCCCACAAAGTGTTTCGGAATTCTGTTTGCTCGACTAACAGTTGATCAGGGGTCCCTACAGTTACTGTTGCTGATTCAATATCAATATTATTCGCGTATCTCGGTTCTTTGCCCCCTGCTAGAAGCATTCCTCGCCTCTGACCAACAGTAACTAATTCTATTGCTTCTACTCGACCTACTTCGGATCCGCTTTCATCTACTACTCTCCCAGGAGTCAAAGGGATCCTTTGCCCAAGAAAGTCAGCTCTTCCCTTTTCGCGAGTAATAAAACAGACATCTTGGCTATCAGGCTTGGTCGCGACCCTAAACCCTAAACTGTCTGCTTTCTCTCTGACTTGATCTTTAGTCATCTCTCCGACAGGAAGATGCAATGAAGAAATCTGGCTTTGATTCAACATGTACAGAACATAAGACTGATCTTTTGCTTCATCTACTGCCCTTGCGATCCGGAAGGTGTCGTCTTTTTGCTTCACTATCCGAGCATGATGGCCAGTAACTATTTTCTCGAAACCTAATGATTTTGCTCTGTTCATAAGACGATCAAATTTAATATGCCTATTGCATTCGATGCATGGATTTGGAGTTAAACCTAATGAGTGAGCTTCAACATAAGGAGCTACTACATGTTCATCAAAATCGTCTCCCAGATTGAAAACATGGTGCTCTATACCTAATGAATCAGCTACTCTCCTCGCATCATCTACATCCGAGACTGAACAGCAACCAGAGTCAGAATCTCCTCCCCAGAGTTTAAGTGTCACTCCAACCACCTCATCCCCGTTCTCACAGGAGAGAGCAGCTGCGACTGATGAATCAACACCTCCTGACATAGCGACCATCACTCGTGTCATTTTTGAAACTCTCGTAATTGGTCAACAGCATCAGGAACAACTGTTACTGCATGTTCTATTTCTTCATCGGTTGTAGTTTGGCCTAACGAAAATCTGATTGAACCTCCAGCTGTTTTGAGATCTACACCCATTGCTTCTAAAACATGTGAAGCCTCTTGTGCTCCACTCGCACATGATGAAGCTGCACTCGCATATATGCCTTGATTTTCTAAGAGGAAAAGTAGTGATTCGTTTTCTATGTTTTCAAAACAAAGATGTGCTATTCCAGGCGTTCTGGGTGTTTCTTTCGGCAAAGTGCGGCTGGTACCAGTAATTTTCTCTATTAATCCGTTTTCCAGCTTGTCTCTCAACTCAGTAACTCGTTCATTTATCTTTGATCGTTCAATCTGCATTAGGCGAGCTGCTTCTCCGAGCCCAACGATCGCCGGAACATTCTGGGTCCCGCTTCGTCTTTCTCTCTCCTGCCCACCGCCACGAATTACAGGAGATAATTTAACACCTTCTCTTAGGACCAAAGCTCCTGCCCCTTTCGGGCCACCAAATTTATGCCCAGTAAGACTTATTAAGTGTGCCTTTTTTGAAGATTCAGCGATATCAAGCCATGAAGTCGCCTGAACTGCGTCTGTGTGAATCATAATTTCTGGCGCTTTCTCTGATATCAAATCCGCGATTGTATTGATGTCATTTATTACTCCGGTTTCATTATTAGCCATCATGACCGAAATTAAAGAAATATCGGCGAATGAATCTAAAAGATTAGACAAACTTTCGAGATCAACTCTTCCAGTTTCATCTGTAGGTATCACTATCCCTCCAGATTCCCTGACAGGTTCAAGCACTGCGGGGTGTTCGGTTGCAGAACACAAAGCCTGACCGCCTTTGAAGCCGAGGATGCCGTCAATTGCCAGATTATCTGACTCCGTTCCTCCGCTCGTGAAAATAACATTTCCCGGTTCCGCTCCAACTAGTGAAGCTACGTGATCTCGCGCGTCATCAATAGCTCTGCGTGCTTCTCGTGCTAAACGATGAGATCCCGATGGGTTTCCTGGATGCATTGAAAGCCACGGCATCATTTCTTGGACAACTTCTTCTCGCACCGGTGTGCTAGCAGCGTGATCGAGATATATATCCATTCTTTTAGGTTAAAGGGAACTGCTTTACTAGCAAAAAATCGGCATAATTAAGATCTATGTTTATAAGAATTTTTCAGGAAATTGAAGCCCCTCCAGAGGTGGTTTGGAATGCTATTTCGAATATTCAAACGCATGTTAATTGGATGGCAGATGCCTCAAAGATACGGATCACCTCAGAACAAACTCAAGGTGTGGGTACAACTTTCGATTGTGATACAAAAGTCGGTCCTCTAAGAACAACCGACAAGATGCAAGTTACCGAATGGGTTCCGAATCAAATATTGAGCATTAGTCACAAGGGTCTCGTTGAAGGGAGAGGCAGTTTCATTCTTGAAAAACCATCGGAAGGTAGAACACTGTTTGTCTGGGAGGAAAATCTAGATTTCCCAATTTTTCTGGGTGGTAAAATTACTGAATTTATTGCAAAACCTGTGCTCAAAAAAATTTGGAGAGGGAATCTTTACAAATTAAAACAACTTGTCGAGAAGTCCTAGAACAGTACTTCATTAACCCAATATTGGGTCATACCAATAATTTGAAGCCCAAATGCAAGAGAAACCAAAAGCAACTGCGATTATTAATGGGAGTAAAAGTCTTGAATAGCCTGAGATGTTTTTTTTGTTCATCTCATCAATCAGCCAACCAATGAGCAGACCACCGATAAGACCTCCTAAATGACCACCAACTGAGATATTGGGTCGAGCAAAAGTAAAGATCAAATTTATGACTAGCAGGCTTCCAATCCCATTTGACCAAGGACTCACGCCTCTACGAAATTGGTAAATTACCGTTGCGCCCATTAATCCAAACACCGCTCCAGAGGCTCCAACAGTTAAAGCAAGAGGGTCAAGCAACATGACCCCCAAAGCTCCTGACAATAAAGAACCAAAATATAAAGTTAAATAACTTGCAGTTCCTAATAGTCTTTCTAATTGACTTCCCAGCATCCATAAGAGAAACATGTTGAAAGCAAGATGTATGACGCCTGCATGCAAAAAGCCTCCTGTGAACATTCTCCACCATTCGCCTTCAGCGATACCTACATAATCAATTGAAAATGGAGATAGAACTCGACCATATCCAACTAGACCAAAATCAATAGTTATATCCCCACCTCCCGAAGCTAGTGACCCACCTTTGAAAAGGGTTGCGAAAAAAGCCATGAGATTAACTGCTATAAGAGACCTTGTAGTTAATGACTGCTCAGAAATATGCTCAACTCGACGACCAAAACCTACCGGTAAGCGGCGTTGCCTTCGAGAATGGATATTCCGAGGTGCTATACACGCAGGACAATGAAAACCTACAGATGCGGTATGCATGCATTCGGCACAAACTCGACGCTCGCAACGTTGACAAGTAACGCCTGCATATCTATCAGGATGCCAATAACAATTGTTGTTAGTCATTTTCTTCCTAAAGAGTTACTGCCGTTCCTTCATCTGAAATAGCCTCACCTAAATTGTGAACAGAGGTTATTCCCGGAACTCTTTCTTTCAGTACTCTTTCTATCCCAGCTTTCATTGTTTGATCTGATGCATCACAACTCACACATGCACCGAGCAATTCAACAGTCACTTCTCCAGTTTGCTCATTCACCCCATGTAACAGGACATCACCTTCGTCTGCTTGAAGCACAGGTCTTATAAATTCTATTGCATCCCTTACGAGCGTTTCTAGGTCTTTATCGGATTCTCCTACTGAAAGATTTGTCATGTCTATAGTTTCGCAGGAGTATTGGCGGACTACACCTACTTCTACAAGATTGACAATATTCTTAAATAATGAAATTTGAACTTCTTCTTTTAGGTCATCAAGGTGGCTGGGATGAAATTCTTCTCGTTTTAGCACCTTTAAGTTTGATCGCATGGCTGCTATGGGCAGCTAACCGTAAAGCCGAAAAAATGGATCCAGAAAAAAAGTCAGATTTTGAAGCAGAAAACGATTCTAAATATCCTGATGATTAACTAATTCGATTTTTGCCCCTAAAGAACTTAAATTGCCCACTAAATTCTGATAACCACGTTCTATGTGACTTGCAGAACCAACCAAAGTTTCCCCTTCAGCAGCCAAACCTGCCAAAACCAGTGCAGCGCCTGCTCTTATATCGGGAGCTCTAACAGGTGCTCCTGAAAGTCTCTCCACTCCGCGAACAACAGCATGGTGTCCTTCCGCTCTTATATCTGCGCCCATTCTGATCAACTCGTCAACATACCGGAACCTCCCGGCAAAAATATTTTCTGTTACAATTCCCACCCCGTCTGAAATTGATAAAAGAGCAACCATAAATGGCTTGTAATCAGTGGCAACACCGGGGTAAGGCAATGTGGCTAGATCCACTGATCGCAACCTCTTAGACACACACACACTAATTCCGCCATCGACTTGACCAATCTCTATTCCCATCTCATGCAACTTTTCAGCGAGCATCTCCATGTGTTCTAATCGTGCTTCTTCGATGACTATTTGACCCCCTGCCATACCTAAAGCAGCCATATAAGTTGCAGCTTCAATTCGATCGGGTATCACGGTGTGTTCAACGGGTGATAAATTACCAACTCCCTCAATTTGGATAGTAGAGGTTCCATCTCCTGTAATTTGAGCACCCATAGAATTTAGGAAATGAACTAGATCGACTATTTCAGGTTCGCGTGCAGCATTTTCTATAACTGTTTTTCCTTCAGCTAATACTGCTGCCATAAGTAAATTTTCAGTAGCACCAACGCTTGGGAAATTAAGCAATACTTTGCCTCCGATTAGCTTTTCCGCTTGGCCTTCTATATATCCGTGGCTATTAGTAAAGGAGGCCCCTAATTCTTCTAAACCTTTTAGGTGCATATCTATGGGTCTATGTCCGAAATCATCCCCGCCTGGTACAGATACTTTTGCTTTACCAAATCTTGCTAATAGAGGCCCTAAGACCACTATGGAAGCTCTCATTCTCTCCACTAGTTCATACGGTGCTATTGGGGTCATTTCTTCAGGAATCTCTATTTGCATCACATCTTTTTGGTGTGAAATTGAAGCACCCATTGTTTCCAACAAATTGGCCATCCATTTAACATCAGCTATATGTGGGACATTATTAAGTACATATTTTCCAGGTGCTAGTAGTGAAGCTGCCATTATTTTTAATACAGAATTTTTCGCTCCAGACACTCTTACTGTCCCGGATAAACCTGTCGACTGCTGGACGCGAACAACCGAACCTTCCTCGTTATGTGAAGAAGTTGTTCCAAATTCAGAGGAAAAAGAATTACTTGCCACGATTTAAGTATGCTTCGCTGTCGACAGAGTTTGCGTTCACATGCAATTATTCAAGCAAAAACATTTAATTTGATACGAGGAAACTAGGAAAATCTTGTTTAAGCGAGACAAATACCTGAAAATAACTAAAACACTTGATGATGAAGGTTTGGCTGCTTTACGTGAACCGAGAAATGACTTAGTAGCTGAGAAATTTGTTGGCGAAGACAAGTATGAATTACTTCATGGTCCTTTTTCTAGATATGAAAGACATATAAGTGTTAAAAGTGAATCCGAAGGTGTGAATCGAGTTGTAGAAAGTTTTTCCTGGCGGCTTTCGATTCCATTTTGGGGAATATTCTTTTCATTTTTAATCGGTAAAGCTTTGCCTAAAAGATCAAAACCTTGGTGGGCTCCTCCTGACCGTTTGGATGAACGCTCTGCGAAGATTCTAGGAATACTGGCTTGCATTCAAGTGATCGACGGATATTTGGGTTCTGTCATATCTCAAACAATCACATTCGCTGCAGATGAATTCGACCACAGCTCATCAGCACAAGGTGTCACGCTCGCTGTCATTCGTGTCGGAGTTCTAATCTCTCTTGGCATTCTTGTAATTGCTGATAAGAAGGGTCGCAGAAACGTTCTTCTACTAACTCTGGTACTCGCAGTCTTAACAACAGCTTTAGGCTCAGTCTCTCCCAACTTTTGGTTTCTGGGGAGCACTCAGTTGGTTGCGCGTGGTTTGACTACAGGAATGGGAATTCTGATTGGAGTTATCGCAGCTGAAGAGTTACCAAAAGGTTCCAGAGCTTATGGAGTAAGCATGCTGTCATTATCTGCTGCTTTAGGTGCAGGGATTTCTGTTTGGGTGTTGCCGATTGCTGACCTAAATCAAAAAGGTTGGAGAGTTGTTTATCTCGTACCACTCCTGTTTCTGCCAGCCCTGATGAGAATAAGCAGAAATCTGCCAGAGTCGCTTCGCTATAAAGCCAACTCAATAACTGTTCAAAGTGGGACTGCTAGCGCACAAAGAAGAAGCAAAAAAGAACCTTTTATAAATAGGCGCCTCTTATTGTTGGCAGGCGTTGGTTTTTTACTTCTAGTATTTGCTGCTCCCGCTTCGCAGTTCCAAAACGACTTTCTTAGGGAACACAGAGGGTACTCTGCTTCTGGAATAACCGCCTATTGGCTTCTAACTTCGACCCCAGCAGGAGTAGCAATATTTTTAGCCGGACGCTTCGCTGATACCCACGGTAGAAAAAAAATCGCTACATCAGGTCTTTTAGGTGGGACATTATTCATTGTTCTTAGTTACTATTCTTCCGGATTGTTAATGTGGGCTAGCCATTTGTTCGGAGCTGTACTCGGGTCACTTACTGTTGCGTTAGGCGTGTATGGACCAGAGTTATTCTCAACGAAACAAAGAGCCAGATCAAATGGTGTCATTGTCGCATTTAGCGTGTTGGGAAGCGCTTCTGGACTTTTGTTAGTGGGATATATGACTGATTTATTTGACAACTATGGTCACGCTTTCGCATTAATCGCTGCCGGTCCCCTTCTAGCGGCATTGCTAGTAATACGTAAATTCCCTGAAACTGCAAGAATCGAACTTGAAGATCTAAATCCTGGTGATGTAAATCCAAAACTTTCTAAGAATTAGGTAGCACCTATAAGGAATCCACCCAAATTTTTATTTCTTCACTAATTGCTTCATCTAAATTTGCTAAATCGTGACGAGCTCCCTCGAACCATTTAATCGTTAAAGGTCCTCGGATCTTTTTTAAATGTTTTTTGAACTCAGCTTTTGAACCGAAAGGATCCTTATCACCAGAAATAAACAAGCATGGGATATCTAGTTTATCGAAATGGTCTATTCGAAGATTTTCAGGCTTTTTGGGTGGATGTAAAGGATAGCTAATCATAATCAACCCTCTAGCTGGCAATCCTTCCGCAACGGCCATTGAACACATACGACCACCCATGCTTCTTCCACCAAGTAAGAGATTAGATGGTTTTATGCCATATTTTTTACTCATTGATTCAGATGCTTTGACGATTGAATTAATCAATTTGGGAGCTCGATCAGGAAAGTGCTTCCCTGCTTTTCTATATGGGAAGTTGATTCTCTTGACAGGTAGTGGAGCCATTTTTTTTTCAATACTTAACAGGCTCGAATGGGTTCGGTCACTTCCAGCACCATGAGTCAATAAAAGTCCTGCTGGAGAAGCCACTCATTGATCGTACGTTGATGTTTCAACTAGTTGGTGGAATCTACTAACCATTAATAGGTAGCCTTTCCTTATGAAGGAAAATCCGTCACATGCTGAGCTAGTAGCATCTATGACGGGTGGGATGGTAACACCTACCAGAGAATTCAACGGCAGTAATCGACTGCATGCCAATGGAAAACCGAAAGATGATTTTCGAGACACCTTAAGAAAAATTCCAAACTCTAGAAACTTCTTCTCAGTAATACTCTCCTTGTCATTCCCACCCTTAGTCATTTGGGCTGTAACGATCTACAACCACCCCTTAGTTTGGATTTTGTCGATTTTGGTAATGGGTGCGGCTCAGAACCGACTTTTTATAATCCACCATGAAGCAGCTCATCGTTTACTTTTTTCTAACCGAAAAATTAATGACCTTGTCGGAATTCGTTTTATCGGTAGGATCGCTTTTGGTTCAGGAAGCCATGGTTACCGAATAGGTCATATAAGACATCACCGTGATGAATTCGGCCCAGAAGAACCGGACTTCATTCTTTACAGCTTCTACCCAATTTCAAAAAGTTCTATGACTAGGAAACTATTGAGAGATTTGAGTGGCATCTCAGCTTTCAGGATCTTACGACCCAGATTTGAAAGGCTTAATGAATTAAGACATTTACGTTTAACTATTTCTTTTCTTTTTAGCCAACTAACGGTCGCTGCCCTATTTTGGTTTTTCGCGAATTTAACGATGTACCTTTTCCTTTGGTTGCTCCCATGGGCGTGTGTGTATCAACTTCTGAACAGATTACGAGCAATCAGTGAGCATGGTGGAATGACTCAATCGTCAGATCGGCGTAGAACAACTCATTATGTCCGACAAAACCGCTTGGCAAATTTTTTCATTGTTCCTTTTAATGTTGGTTACCATTTAGCCCATCATGTTGACATGTTGGTTCCCTACAGGAACTTACCTCTTCTGAATGAAGCACTCATAGAAGACGGATACATCTCTGCTGAACATATTTGGCCTAACTACCGTTCTCTCTGGAAAGCTTTGGTTTTGAAATAGCCCATTTTACAAACGCAACGAAATGCTCTTTTCGTCAAGTCATAGATCTCAAGATTTCTGCAAGTCCACCTGCTTGAGATTTAATTTCTTCTTCGTCACCTGAGCCTTCCGAAAGAAGATCTACTAAATCGATCGATCTTTTACCTATTTCATCCCAAATATTTGCTTCGATTCCAAAAGGGGGTCGGTGCTCCGTGAGTAAGGGGGTCAAACGTAATATTTCGCCCACTCCAGTATCGTCTCGATGATCACGTCTAAGTCGGTCGCACGAAACAAAAACTTCAGTCAAAAGCGTGTTCGCATCCAAGCCATCAAGTTCAGGACGATCATCATTAACAACTTGAAAAGCATCAAGAGCAGTTTCAATAGCCTCTTCATCAGATGCTTGGACTACAAGACCTCCATCATCATTGAATTCATAAGGGATTCCTAGGCGAACCAGTAAAGAACTAAACGCCGCTTGTTCTGAATCTGACCAATCTGAGGTTTCGTATTCAATCGTTTCAGCATCTGCATCAAGTGCTGGCAATGAAGTTGACTCTGCCTCTTCGATCAGCTGATCTGTGACTTCCTCATCTTCTTCACGAACCACCAAGGTAGCCCCCTGCCAGACATGGGGAACCTCTTTCAATATTAGAAGTTGATCCAATACCAATCGGGTCTCACCAGCCCATTCGTGTAATTCATATTCAATTTCAGCAGTTGAATCTGACTCAAAATTTTCCACATTTTCAACAGCTTCAGTCTGTTCGCTTATTTCATTTTTAATTTGCCTTTTTAACCACTTCATTCTCTTATCCTGACACCTTTATCTATTGAAAAGCTAAACCGCCGAAATCCTTTCAGCGGAATGCACAAGAACTTCGCTAAGGCGCTAACGTCGAATTTGATGAGTAAAAAAGTTCAAACTCCAAACAGGAACCTCGCTTTAGAACTAGTAAGAGTAACGGAAGCTGCAGCTATGGCTGCATCAAGGTGGATGGGCAGAGGAGACAAAGAAGGTGCTGATGGTGGAGCCGTTAATGCCATGCGTCGAGTGTTAGATACTGTAAACATGGACGGAGTGGTTGTAATCGGTGAAGGCGAAAAAGATGAAGCGCCAATGCTATTTAATGGAGAACGCTGTGGCAATGGCAATGACCCTGCAACAGATATTGCAGTTGACCCAATAGACGGAACAACACTTACAGCTCTTGGTAGAGCAAATGCAATATCGGTTATAGCCGTTAGTGATAAAGGAACGATGTTTGATCCTGGACCATGTGTATATATGGAGAAAATAGCTGTAGGGCCGGGATGCGCGGATGCGATAGATTTAGCAAAATCCCCAACTGAAAACCTTCAACAAATTGCAGAAGCTAAGAATAAAACTGTTAGAGATCTAACTGCGGTAATTTTAGACCGCGATAGGCATTCGGATCTTATTTCTGAAGTACGTGAAGCGGGTGCGCGAATACGTCTAATTTCTGATGGTGATGTGGCAGGCGCAATTTCCACAGCATGGCCTGAGTCAGGTGCGGATGTGCTTTTCGGGATTGGAGGTACGCCTGAAGGGGTAATCTCTGCTGCTGCCCTGAAATGCATGGGAGGAGCACTACAAGGGCGTTTATGGCCACGTAATGAAAAGGAAAGAAAAGCCGCTGAAGAGCAGGGGTACGATTTAGAAAGAATTTTAGATCTTGACGACTTAGTATCAGGTAATAACTGTTTTTTTGCTGCTACAGGCATTACGGATGGCGATCTTCTTGAAGGTGTGAGATATGCGGCAGGAATGGCTCATACGGAGTCTCTTGTTATGCGTTCCAAATCCGGAACTGTAAGGCTCATCAAAGCTCATCACCGATTAGAAGATCTCGATGATATTTAGAAGTAACAAAATCTGAAACAGACTTTCTTTTTATACTTCTACTCCTCCAACACGGAGTCTAACTTCAGACCTTTCGAGCGAAGCAAGAGCTTCTTCATTCTCACTATCTGATCCAATCAACTCCTGAGCTGCTGATCGGGCTTCTTGTGCCCTTTCAATATCAATTTCTTCAGCAGCTTCAGAAACATCCGACAAGATGCTCACTTTCGTGCCTGCAACTTGAACAAAACCTCTGTGAACGGCAAACACGTCTCTCTGACCATCTGGCCTTATTACTTCAACTGACCAGACTGAAAGGACGCCAATAAATGGAACGTGTCCAGGTTGAAAAGCGATATCTCCACCTTCAACAGTCCGAGCGATCACCATCTCTGCCTCACCACTGTAAGAAATAGATTCTGGCGATACCAGCTCTACTTGAAAAGTCATGATTTTTTTAAGCTTCTAATTCTTGGGCTTTGCGTTGTGCATCTTCAGCACCACCAACGTTTAAGAAAGCCTGTTCAGGGAGGTCGTCAAGTTCGCCATCAACTAATGCTGCGAAAGAATCAACTGTCTCTTCGACTGAAACAGTGACACCAGGTAAACCTGTAAATATTTCTGCGACATTCATAGGCTGTGATAAGAACCTCTGCACCTTACGGGCCCTGGAAACGGTAATCTTGTCTTCTTCTGATAGTTCATCTAAACCAAGAATCGCAATTATGTCCTGGAGTTCTTTGTAACGCTGTAGTATCTCCTGCACTCTACGAGCGGTGTCATAGTGCTTTTGCCCTACAACTTCAGGAGTGAGGATCGTGGAAGTAGATGCAAGTGGATCGACTGCAGGGTAGATACCAAGCGCTGCAATGTCTCGGCTCAGCTCTGTTGTCCCATCAAAGTGCGTAAACGAAGTAAATGGGGCCGGATCGGTGTAATCGTCAGCAGGCACATAAACGGCTTGCATGGAGGTAATTGATCTACCACGTGTTGTGGTAATCCTTTCCTGTAGTTCACCCATCTCATCAGCCAGTGTCGGCTGGTAACCCACGGCAGATGGCATTCTTCCCAGCAAGGTTGATACTTCAGAACCAGCTTGAACAAAACGGAAAATATTGTCAATGAAAAGTAGGACATCCTGACCTTGTTCATCCCGGAAATATTCAGCCATAGTCAATGCTGAAAGAGCAACGCGAAGCCTCACTCCAGGTGGTTCATCCATCTGCCCAAAGACCAATGCTGCTTTTTCTAGAACACCTGACTCGTCCATTTCAAGCAAAAGGTCTGTTCCTTCACGAGTTCGCTCTCCTACACCTGCAAAAACCGAAACACCACCGTGGTTAGTGGCGACTCGGTTAATCATTTCAGTAATCAGAACTGTTTTACCTACTCCAGCACCACCGAAAAGACCAATCTTTCCTCCTTGCAAATAGGGTGTGAGTAAATCGATTACCTTCACTCCTGTTTCAAACATTTGTGCTTTCGGTTCAAGAGAATCAAACGAAGGTGCTGATCTGTGAATCTCCCAACGCTCTGCTCCAGAGCCAGCACTTGGATCGTCTAGTCCATCACCTGTAACACTAAAAACATGACCCAGAGTGTCATCACCTACAGGGACACTTATGCCTTTGCCTGTATTGCGCACAGTTGTTCCTCTTGTAAGTCCATCAGTTGGTTTCATTGCAATTGCACGAACACGGCTGTCGCCTATCTGTTGTGCTACTTCTGCAACTATGGTGATACTGCTGTCATCAACAGCAACATCAAATTCTAAGGCTGTGTTTATCTCCGGTAGTTCACCTTGAGGGAACTCGGCGTCTATGACCGGTCCAGCAATTCCTACTATTCGACCGTCTTTAAGATCAGTTGTTGTCATAATCTTTCCTGATTTCTTCCTATTGCTTAACTGTTATTTTCTGTGCTTGATCCAACAAGATCTAGCATTTCGTTAACTTTCTCACTGTCTGAACCAAGTGCTTCAGCGCCACTTACGATTTCCATAATCTCAGTGGTAATCGCATCTTGACGTGCTTGATTCATTTCGCGAGAAAGTTTAATTATTAACTCTTCTGCATTGTCTGTAGCGGCTTTCATAGCTCGCTGCCGATTTGCGTGTTCTGAAGCTGCTGACTCTAACAAAGCCCCAAAAAGACGAGCTTCTACATATCGTGGAAGTAAAGCTTCCAAAACTGATTCAGGTGATGGTTCGAATTCAAAAGCCGTGCTCAGGCTGGAATCACCTCCACCTTCACTCGCAATAACCTCTGTGTCTTCAAGTGGCAGGAATCTACGAACAGCAACTTTTTGGCTACCTATACTCAGAAATTCTGTATATACAAGTTCCACCCTGTCAACTTTTCCCTCAGCGAACATTGTTGAGACGACATCAGAAATACGGCGTGCATCTTCATATGATGGGTTATCACTTATACCTTCGGTATAAGAGTCAACATTGAAGTTTCGAAAAGCAAAATAATCTCTTGCTTTTCTTCCGATAACAATTAAAGAATAATCTGCGCCTTCTGAACGTGCATTTTGAACTTGGCGTTCTGCTGCTCTAATTACTGAAGAATTATAAGGTCCGGCTAATCCTCGGTCTGAGGAAATTACTACCACTCCTACACGACTGACCTTCTCTGCTTTTCTCAGTAATGGGTGATCAACTTCTGCTCCACCAGCTGCAAGGTTTTCAATCACAGAGGTTATTTGTTCTGCATAAGGTTTCGCTGACCGTGCTCTTTGCTGAGCTTTAACAACTCTTGTAGCTGCTATTAGTTCCATAGCTCGCGTGATCTTTTTTGTGTTTTGGACACTGCCTATACGGCGTCTGAGAACTCTCTCTTTACCGCCAGCCATTAGAAGATCTCCAATTTGCCGAAAATTCCAACGTTAAGTTGGCTTAGTAAAATACTTTTCACTAGGCCTCCGAAATGTCCTCTTCAGGCAATGTTGTCTCTGCATCAACAATGTTTGAATCTGTATCGGCAAACTCTGCATCTGGTGTTGCCTGAGCGGTATTTGTTCCCTCAAACTGATCAGAAAAAGCTGCTATTGCTGCCTCAAACGCAGACTCGTCTTCTATATTTCCTGATTCGCGTATTTCGTTCAAAATCGCTGCATGGCGTGTCCTGAACCAGTCAAGTAGTTCTGATTCAAACCTACCTACATCAGCTATTTCAACGTTGTCCAAATGACCTCTAGTTCCCGCCCAGATAGAAACCACTTGCTCTTCAACTAACAAAGGTGAATTTAATCCTTGTTTCAACAACTCTGTCAACCGGTAGCCACGATCGAGTTGAGCTTGCGACACTGCATCTAAATCGGATCCAAATGCTGCAAAAGACTCTAGTTCACGGAATTGCTGTAAATCAGATTTTAGGGTTCCTACTGCATTTTTCATTGCTTTTACTTGAGCTGCAGAACCAACTCGAGAAACAGAAATACCAACGTCAATTGCAGGTCTTATACCTGACTTGAAGAGATCATCTTGCAGGAATATCTGTCCATCCGTGATGGAAATCACGTTGGTAGGAATGAAAGCAGAAACGTCACCAGCTTTCGTCTCAATAACCGGTAAAGCTGTTAAAGAACCAGCTCCCTTGTCATCGCTTAGCTTAGCTGCGCGCTCCAAAAGTCTGCTGTGTAGATAGAAGACGTCCCCTGGGTATGCCTCTCTGCCAGGTGGCCGTCTAAGTAGTAGCGACATCTGCCTGTACGCTTCAGCCTGTTTTGATAAATCGTCATAAACAGCTAGAGCGTGCTCTCCGTTATCCATCCAATGCTGACCAATAGCGCAACCTGCATACGGAGCAAGATACTTAAAAGGAGCAGGGTCTGAAGCTGGCGCAACTACAACAACTGTGTAATCCATAGCACCATACGATTCCAAAACTGCAACATTTTGTGCGACTGTGGAAGCTTTCTGTCCAATAGCAACATAGACACACTTCATGCCCTGTCCGGCTTGATTAATAATTGTGTCAATAGCAATAGTTGTTTTTCCAGTTTTTCGGTCGCCGATTATGAGCTCACGTTGACCACGTCCAATAGGCACCAAAGAGTCAATTGCTTTAATCCCAGTCTGCATTGGTTCATGAACAGGCTTACGCCCCATAATTCCTGGAGCTTGAATCTCCATACGCCTTGTCTCGGTGTTAGTTAATGGACCTTTACCATCGATTGGTTCTCCAAGGGCATTCACTACACGCCCTAAAAGGCCATCACCTACCGGTAAAGAGAGGATGTCACCAGTAGCACGGACTGTCTGACCTTCTTCTATGTCATCAACGTCTCCAAGTACCACTGCACCAATTGAACCTTCGTCCAGATTCAGAGCTAGTCCAAAAGTTCCACTTTCGAACTGTAATAACTCATTTACTGCCGCATCGGGCAAACCTGAGACTCTGGCAATGCCGTCTCCCACTTCAAGCACCCGTCCGACCTGGCTTTGTTCTAAACCAGGCTCAAAACCTTCTAGGTTTTTCTGGATTGATGCAGCTATATCAGCGGTGCTGATTGTCAATTCAGTCATGTTTCTCTCTCGTCTCGATTCTTTCTTCCTACCGGAAATTCTCTCGAAGTTGGTTCAAACGGCGACGGACGCTGCCATCAATAATGTCATCACCAATTTCTGTCACTAATCCACCTATTACAGATGGATCAATTACTACTTTTATTTCAACGTCTTTATTAGTAGCCCCACTCAAAGCCGTTACTAATTTGTCTTTTTGACTGTCGTCTAGTTCTACTGCAGAGCGAACCGTGGCCACCGTTTTATTTCTAGAAGCTGCACTGCGTTCAATAAACGCATCAACAATGCTAGAAAAACGTGCTGAACGCCCTGAAGCAACAATCATAGATACCAATGCCTTAGTGGTTGAGCAAGCCGATCCTCCTAATAGGTCTTCGACAATCTGCTGCCTGCGATCAACTGGTAGCGATGAATCATCCAAAGTTGCCTGGAGATTTTCATCTGAGCTTAATGCTTGTGAAAATCTAAATAATTCATCTTCAACAGTCGACAAAACATCATTTGCTGCTGCAACAGCAAACAAAGCATCAGCGTAACCATCAATTGCATTATCAGCCATTGTTAGCTACCAGCCACTTCATCAATGTATTGGTCTACGAGCCTTCTCTGAGCGTCATCATCCAAACTACTTTGAACTACTTTTTCAGCTGCTCCCAGAGCGATCCCTGCAACTTCAGCCCTTAAATCTGCAATTGCCTGTTGTCTCGATGCCTCGATTTCACTCGATGCCCTAGATTTCATATCAGAAATATCAGCTTCTGCTTTTGCTACTAAATCTGCACGAACCTGATCAGCTGCTCCTCTTGCTTCGTCAATTAGGCGTGATGCTTCATTCTTTGCATCTGCCAAACGGGCTTCATAGTCAGCATGAACACTCTGTGCGTCTGTTTTCGCTTTCTCTGCTGCGTCTAAGTCATCTCGGATCTTGTCTGCTCTGGCGTCCATCGCAGCTTTTACTGCCGGGAAGCCTTTCTTGACCATCACCACAAATAAGATTAAGAAAGCGCCACCGCCCCAAATAACCTCACTTAATTCTGGGATTATTGGGCTCGGAGCTTCGAGACAACTTTCAAGTTTGTCCTCGTTCTTTTTAACCTCTTTCTTTTCATCTTCTGTTGCGCCTTCTTTAGCGTGAAGAGAATGAAAAAGATGTTCAGCGTCAGCATGGCCATCATGATGACCCTCTTCCATTATGTGTTCAAGTTTCTCAACAACACAGCTTCCAATACTCTCACCTGATGCTGACGCTGGAGCTGCAAAAACAAGCAGTCCCACCATCGCAAAAAGCAACGAAAAGCTAATTCTGATTCCTTTTCGTCTCATAAATTTAGACTTCCTTTCGATACCTAAGTTCTACGGCAAAAGCAGAATGAATACAACGAAACCTATGAGGGCAAGAGCTTCCGTGAAAGCTATACCCAGGAACATCGTCGTTCGCACCATACCTGCAGACTCTGGCTGCCTAGCCATAGACGAGATTGCATTACCAACCACAGTTCCAATACCTACTCCCGGTCCAATAGCAGCTAGGCCATATCCAAGGCCAGCTCCAATTGCCTTTAGACCTTCTACCATTTCACCGGCTTCAGTTGCAGCTTGCGCCAAAATGTTCAGCACTTCTCTCTCCTGTTTTTCTATTTTGACCAACCGGAATGTCCGATCGGAATTGTTTATATTGTCTTCGGTCCACTATTCAGTGGGCGATCTAGTGTTCTGCGTGCATCGAACCACCGATGTAAACGGCAGTCAGAATTGTAAAGATAAAGGCTTGCAGAACAGAAACCAAAATCTCAAAACCTGTCATTAATACGAGCATTGAAAACGGTGCAACAGCACCTATATAACCGTTGTCCCATAAAGTCTGTGTGAGGATTGCGAATGTGACTAACAAAAGGTGTCCCGCAACCATATTGGCCCACAACCTAATAGCTAAAGAAAAAGGCCTAACAACAAATGTTGAAACCAATTCAATCGGAGTAACAATTAGATATAAAGCTTTGGGAACTCCGGGTGGAAACAAAGAATTCTTCAAATATCCGCCAAATCCTTGAGCACGTATGCCTACAAAGTTGTAAATAACCCAAACGACTAAGGCCAAAGTGATGGGAACAGCCATTCTGCTATTTGCAGGGAATTGTATGCCTGGGACTACCTCAAAAATGTTTGAAAAAAGTATAAAGAAGAACATTGTGGTCAAAAACGGCAAATACTTTTTACCCTCTGGACCGATTGTCTCCATTACCACTGACTCTTCTACAAAATTAACTCCTGATTCCGCTACATGTTGCACACCTACTGGCACTAGCGAACCTCGCTGTCTGCCTGCAGTTAAAAAAATTGCCGACGTGATTAAAACAGCAGCAAGATATATAAGAGCCGTCTTATTAACAGCGAACAAAGAACCAGAAAAAATTATGTCAGGCCATTCAAATAGGTGACTTACAGGCGGGAATTCCAAAGCAAATACATTCACAATTAGCGAATCTCCTTCGAACTAGTTGGCTTCAAATCAGGATAAGCCAAAGAAGCTGATATATAACGTGTCTCTGTAGCAAGTAAACCTAAATGTGTCACTAGAAGAGTCATAGCAAAAGGAACAGTCTTAAACCAATCGAAAGGTCGTACTGACATAACAACTCCTGTCAAAATAGCCAATCTGATTACATAACCTCCTAGAACTGAACCATAAAGCATGTTGGGAGAAATTTTTACACTTCTCGTAATGATTGCAGCACCTGTCAAAAAATTGACAGACACGAGGACAAGAGCCAATAGAGCTGAAACAGCCCCGCTCAAACCCCATCCAAGCGCAGAAAGAATTAGAAACAAAGGGGACACCCATAAAGCTCTTAAAGCTAAGTGATTAGCTATCCGCTTTTCTGGCTGCTCTGAGACACTTTCCACTGTTTCTTCTTCCATTTTCTGTTTAGTTGACATTTTCACTTCCCAGCAACCATGTTTCCCGTCGCTGTTCTGCCTCTTGGGTGAGTCTAAGGGTGTATTGCTTATAAAGACGCCATGAAGCATAAGTGATAGTAACCGCTACAAACACCAAAGTGCATATAGGAAAGATTTCAAGTTTTCTATCTAGAAGCCATCCTAAAAATCCGAAGATGGCAGGAGTTGCGACAAGCTCAAATGCTGCGGCCATAGCGTCACCAGAGCCTTGTTTCATCTCACGTTTTTCAGATTTAATCATCCAAGTTACCTCGGTCTTAATTTGTCATTTGAAATTGAAAGCTTAAAAATTCGAATACCCGACCGCATGTGAATCTAGATTCTTTCTCGCGTGCTCACAACTCGGGGGAACGGTCATCTGCCACAATTTCATTTTTTTTTGGTTTATTTGTCTGCAAACGTGGATGAAGCAACGTAAACAAAATCAGGCATACCCCTGCTATACCCATTGGAACAATCCCATCACCGCGGCCGCTATAAGTTGGCCATAAGACGAATCCTGACAATAAGGCGGTCCAAGCCCAAAGAATAAAAACAACTCTTCGATGCCCATGCCCAAGTCTTAAAAGTCTGTGGTGCAAATGGTCTTTATCAGCTGTAGTTACAGACAAACCTGGGGTTGCGATTCTTCTGATAATTGCGAATAAAACATCAATTATAGGTACGCCTAAAATCACTAAAGGAATTAGCAATGGCGCAAAGAAAAAGAAAGACTGACCGCTATAAGCAGCGTCTGTTCTTCCTCCTACAGAAACAGTAGATGCAGCCAAAAGCACGCCTAACATGAGAGCACCACCATCTCCCATAAATATCTTTGCCGGATGTGCATTATGCGGTAAAAACCCAATACATACACCGGCAATAAGAACTGCAATCAACGAACCTGGATTTTCTTCGAACAAAACCCCCTCGTCAGTTAGACGAATCGCATAAACCACAAAAGTTGTCGCTGCAATAGCAACAATCCCGGTCGCTAAACCATCTAGGCCATCAATCAAATTAATTGCATTGGCTAAAAGCACAACCCATAGAACTGTTGCTAATGCAGCCAGATCTGGGGAAAGTAATACAACATCTACAAAAGGGATCCTTAACACAACCAAAGAGACGCCCACCAGTGAAAGAACACTGCCTGCTATTACCATTCCAGCAATTTTTGCTGGAGCTGAAATTGGCCTTACATCGTCAACAACACCAACCGCGCACATAATAATAGCTGCTAATAGAACTCCTAATATCTCCGACCGCGCAGAAAATACTTCAGAAAAATCACCTATTAGCCAAGCGAAGAGCGCGCCGACGAGCAACCCAAATAACATTGCAGGACCACCTAAATGTGGTGTAGGTAATTCATGTACATCTCTGTCATCTGGAGCGGAAATAACTCCAAAATGCTCAGCTGTTTTACGTGCAAAAGGAGTTGCAATAAAAGTCGCAATAGCAGCAACTCCCCCCACTATCAGATAAGCAATAGCTCCAGGCATGCGTTTCTAATCACCGTAAGGGGTGAAAGAACTGCAAAGTTCTGCAACCTCTTTCCTTACCGCAGAAAGCGAATTCGAGTCTTTTCTATCACGTAATGCACGAGCCATTAACTGGGCAATAACTGCCATCTCTTTTTCAGTCATCCCTTGTGTAGTTGTCGAAGGTGTTCCCAGACGAACACCACTTGTAACAAAAGGAGAACGCGGATCATCCGGCACTGTATTTTTATTCAGAGTTATGCCAGCTTCATCAAGAACAACCTGAGCTTCAGCTCCAGTTATTTCTTCGTCAAAGGTTCTCAGATCGACTATAAGTAAATGATTGTCAGTGCCTCCAGCTACGAGTCTGAACCCTTCATGATCTAGAGCTTCGGCAAGAGCTTGAGCATTACTTACGATCTGCTTCGAATAAATTTCAAAAGAAGGGTCTAGAGCTTCTGCAAAAGCTACAGCTTTAGCAGCTATGTGATGTTCCAGAGGGCCACCTTGTAAACCGGGAAAAATTGCTTTGTCCACTGCGGAAGAAAGTTCTTCAGTGCTGAGAATGCACCCTCCTCGCGGACCTCTGAGAGTCTTATGTGTCGTGAAGGTAACAACATCACAATATGGAACTGGATTCGGATGTGCTTTTCCTGCGATAAGTCCAGCTATATGAGCTGCATCAAACATTAGGTATGCACCTACGGAGTCAGCTATTTCTCTTATTGGGGCAGCTTCTATTATTCTTGGATATGCAGTGGCTCCTAAAACTATGAGCTTAGGTTTTACTTCTTCAGCCTTTCGTTTCAGGTCTTCAACATCAATTAGCTCTTCTTCAGTAAGGCCATATGAAACAAAGTTGTAAAGCTTGCCACTGAAATTAACTGGTGAACCATGTGTTAAATGACCACCATGATCAAGCCTCAGACCAAGAACTGTGTCACCAGGCTCTAACAATGCTTGATAAACGGCCATATTCGCACTTGCTCCTGAATGAGGCTGAACATTTGCATGGTCAGCTCCGAACAAAGTAGTGATGCGATCACAAGCGAGACTTTCGGCTTCATCGACATGAACATTTCCGCCGTAATATCTTTTTCCCGGATAACCCTCTGAATACTTATTAGTAAAAACAGAACCAGTTGCTGCTAGGACTGCGGGTGATGCAAAATTCTCGGATGCTATCAATTGCAACGTGGTGTTCTGTCGATGAATTTCTCGATTAATGATTTCGAATAATTCTTCGTCTTTAAGGTTAGGCCATGGCATGGTTAATTTTCCCCTAATTTAAGTCTTTTATCAATTGAAACGATGTTTCTGAGGTTACAGCCCCCAAGCATACGTATCATTATTGGTATATGACTGAAAAATTATCTATCTCACCTGCTTCTGGTCGTTTAGGAGTGCTGACTCCTGGGCTGGGTGCAGTAGCAACAACTTTTATCGCTGGAGTTATTGCAGCCCGACAAGGACTTGCAGCTCCAATAGGCTCGGTGAGTCAAATGGCTCATATTCGACTCGGCAAACGTGAAGAAGGACGCAATCCGCTAATACGAGATTTCGTCCCTTTAGCTGGTCTCGATGATTTGGTTTTCGGAGGATGGGATCCTATTTCTTCAAATGTCTTAGAAGCAGCTCGAACTTGTGGAGTTTTAGAAGAAAAAGATATTGCACCAGTTTCATCTGAACTAGAGGGAATCGTCGCCATGGACGCCGTCTTCGACAATCGCTGGGTAAAAAAATTGGATGGGAAAAGAGTTAAAAATTTAGATTCAAAATGGGAACAAGCCCAAGCACTGATGGAAGATATTGAAAAATTTCGTGTTGATAATGAATGCGACAGATTAGTCATGGTGTGGTGTGGCTCAACCGAAGCTTTCCAAGAAGCAAGTGAGGTGCATGAAAGCGTTGACTCATTTGAAGCAGGGCTCAAGTCGAATGACGAGAATATCGCCCCAAGCCAAATATATGCTTACGCTGCAATTATGAGCGGTGTGCCTTTTGCGAATGGCGCACCAAATCTTGCACTAGACATTCCTTGCATGGTCGAGCTAGCAAAAAGCAGAGGTGTTCCTGTTGCAGGAAAAGACTTCAAGACAGGCCAAACTCTGATGAAAACACTTCTGGCACCAGGCCTTAAAGCAAGAATGCTTGGACTAAGGGGATGGTTCTCAACGAATATTCTTGGAAATAGAGATGGGGAGGTACTAGATGACCCTGACAACTTCAAGACTAAAGAAGTTTCGAAACTCGGTGTCCTTGACACAATTCTTCAACCCGATTCATACCCTGAGCTATACGGCGATATAGATCACGTGGTTCGAATCAACTATTACCCTCCGCGGGGTGACAACAAAGAAGGTTGGGACAATATAGATATCTTCGGATGGCTTGGGTACCCGATGCAGATCAAAGTGGATTTCCTTTGCCGTGACTCTATTTTGGCGGCTCCAATTGTTCTCGACTTAGCTCTTTTCCTTGATTTATCAGCACGTGCCGGCCAGTCCGGTGTTCAAGAATGGCTATCCTTCTACCTCAAAGCCCCCCAAGCTTCTACAGATGCAGGGCCAGAACACGACATTTTTATCCAACAAACAAAGTTAAAAAACACTCTAAGGGAATGGATGGGTGAAGAGCCCGTAACTCACTCAGAAGCAGGTTAATCAGATACGAGTTTCTTTATCTGACCAGTACTCTTCTTTAAGAAGACGTTTATACAACTTTCCAGTTGGGTGCCTTGGCAACTCTTCTTTGAAATCGATACTCCTTGGGCATTTCAGGTCAGCTAAGTGAGTGCGACAATAAGCAATCAATTCTCGCTCAAGAACAGGATCACCTTTCTTCGAGTCAACCAGTTGAACTACAGCTTTTACTTCTTCACCAAATTCATCGTTTGGCACACCTATTACTGCAACGTCATAAACGTCTGGGTGCATTGTCAAAATATTTTCTGCTTCTTGAGGATAAATATTGACACCACCCGAAATGATCATATGAGCTTTTCGATCCGTTAGATAAAGAAAACCTTCTTCATCAACACGTCCGATATCTCCTAACGTGCTTAAATCGTCTCCCATTCGCGAAGAAGCTGTTTTTTCCGGGTCATTATGATATTCAAACCTTGAGCTACTTCTAAAATAGACGTTCCCTTCTTCTCCATTAGGAAGCTCATCTCCATTGTCATTTACAATTACAAGCTCACCTAACAAAGATTTACCTACTGAACCTGGGTGATTAATCCAGTCTTCCGAATTTATGTAAGTGAAACCATTGCCTTCGGTACCTGCATAGTATTCGTGCAATATTGGCCCCCACCATTCAATCATTTGCTTCTTTACCTCGACTGGGCATGGAGCGGCCGCATGAATCACTGTCTTTAAAGAAGTCGTGTCATACTTGCTGCGAACCTCTTCTGGGAGTTTCAACATCCTGACAAACATCGTGGGCACCCATTGACTTGCTGTTATTGCATTAGTTTCTATTGCAGCTAATGCCGCTTCAGGATCAAATTTTTCCATAACCACAACTGTTGCTCCAATACGGTGTGCTGCCATGCAAAATCTCAAAGGAGCCGCATGATACAAAGGAGCAGGAGAAAGATAAACAGCATCACTTTCAATTCCAAATACTGCTCTAAACAGCATTGCTTGAGATGATGGACTCCCTAATGGAACGTTTGGAGCCTGTACCTTTACACCTTTCGGCAGCCCTGTGGTGCCAGATGAATAAAGCATGTCTTGGCCTTCAACCCTGTCAGATTGTGGTTCTTTAGATGTGCTTTTTATAGCATCTTCGAAAGAAGCGTATCCATCCATCTCTCCACCAATAACAAACTTTTCTTTGACGCCTGTATCTACGAAATCTAATTGTTCTGCCGTATCTCTATTCCCCACCGAAGTTACAAACACTCTCGCTCCACAGTCTTTAACTATGTAACTCATTTCTTGTTCGGTAAGGCGCGAACTTATTGCCGTGTAATACAGCCCTGCATAATGAGCACCCCATGCCAAAGGTAAAAACTCAATTGTGTTCTCTAAACAAAAAGCAATGTGGTCTCCGGGTTGCAAACCTAAATCGACAAAAAGGTTAGATATACGGTTAGCTTTTTCATCTAACTCCAAATAAGTAATTTTTTCACCTGAACCGGTCATAAGAACTGCTACACGGTCAGGTTCATTTGTTGCCCAAGTTCCAGGGAACTCCAGCTGTTGTTGATCATTGTTATTTCCCATACCTACAAGGTAATAGAAGATAATCTGATGAATAAAGTCGAAGTTCTTAAGCAAGTTTGACTTTTTGACGTCAAACTGTGTTATGGCTAATTTGTCTGTTTCAGGTCAAGTATTTAAAAGTCTTCTTTTTGCTCCAGGAAACAAGCGTTCAATTTTGTCTAAATTGCCACGGAGCTCTCCAGACGCAGCAATAATCGACCTCGAAGACTCCGTGCCAATTGATGAAAAAGAAAATGCACGTGAAATAGCTAAATCAATAATTCCAGAACTAAACAAAGAAGCAAAAAAAATGGGTCTCTTCATAAGAATAAATGCTCTCGGAACGTCACATTTCACTGAGGACTTATCGAATGGGATATCAGATGACTTAACAGGGCTTGTCGTTCCAAAAATCTCTTCCGGAGAAGAAGTTGAACAGGTCTCAAAATCTCTTTCTGATTTTGGATTCGAAAACCTTCCAATTATGGCTGGTCTAGAAACTGTTTCTGGTTTGGTTAATGCTTTGGAAATCACAAAACACCCACAGGTGAAATGGTGTTATTTTGGAGCGGAAGATTATGTATCTGACCTGGGAGGATTCAGGAGAGATGACAATCGAGAAGTGCTTCTAGCTCGCTCACAAGTATCTCAAGCAACGCGACTAGGAGGAGTTCACGCCATCGACATGGTTGTATCAGATTTTAAGGATGACAAAAGATTTACAGAAGAGGCAACTGAAGCGAGATCATTAGGTTTCACAGGCAAATTGTGTATACACCCGGATCAAGTCAGTCTTGCAAATAAAGCTTTCAAACCCACACAAGAAGAACTCGAATGGGCTCTGGAAGTAGTAGCAGAGTATGAAAAAGCCATCGGAAGAGGTGAAGCCTCGATAGCTATTGGAAGCGAAATGATCGATGAGCCTATTTACAGGAGAGCTCAAACGACAATAATAATGTCACAACAGTAGGACTTAGGAGATTGCATGTCGAACTTAGTTCCTGAAGGCGAAGCTTTCTATGGGATACAACTACCAATTCAAACTTTGACACAAACCTTGGTTGATCCTTGGGAAAAAGAAGCGGGACCTGATGAACTTGTAACGGTTGCACAAGAAGCCGAGTCAGCTGATCTTGATTTCGTGGGTGTATGCGATCACGTAGCTATTCCTGATGATGACTACTCGGCACATATGACAACAACTTGGTATGACCCTATTGCAACTCTTTCTTGGATAGGAGCTAACACGGAGAAAATTAACCTTCTTTCTGTTGTTTGGATCGCCGCCTACCGTCACCCTCTTTTATCAGCAAGCTCATTTGGGACTTTGGCTCACCTTTCCAATAATCGAGTTATTTTGGGCTTGGGAGCTGGGCATGTTAAAGGAGAATTCGAAGCTCTCGATATTGACTTTTCGAAACGTGGGTTGATATTGGATGAAAGCATTGACGCAATAAAAACAATTTTCACGAACGAATACGCAACGCATGAAGGGAGAAACTTCAATTTTCAATCTGTAGGAGTTGGGCCAAAGCCTCCAACAAATGAATTGCCTATTTGGATAGGTGGTTCAGGTCGTGCCGCTTGGCGTCGTGTAGGAAAACGAGGCGATGGTTACATACCGATGGGGAATAGCAGAGATCAGTACAAAGAAATTATTGCGACTATAAACCAAGCAGCAGATGAATCAGGGAGAGAAAATGCAAGCTTCGATATCGGAATAATGCCACCATGGGCTTACATAGGTGATCCTCCTGATGACCTTCCTCCAGCGGGGCTAACAGGGCCTCCTGAAAAAATCGCTGAACACCTCAGAGCAGACCGTGATGTAGGAGCAAACGTTTTTCATCTTAAATTTCGTAGCCGCACTCTCGAAGAATATATTGAACAGTTAAGAATTTTTGGTGAAGAAGTAAGACCTTTGCTTTAGAGTCAACTTGGAAGATAAAAGATTTAGGGCCCTTTAAAATGAAAGAAATGGACGAAAAAACTCAACAAGCTTTAATGCTTTTTAATAGACGAGCGGAAAACGCCGAAAAAGAATCACAAGCTGCTAACAAATTAAAAAAAGCTGAAAAGATTAAAGACGAAGCTGTAGTCGCGCTTCAAAAAGCTAAAGACAGTGGTTCTGATCCAGAAGTAATAGCTGAGGCTGAATCTTCATGGAGGAATGCATTAGACACTTGGCAGAGACTAAGGGATGGAGAAGAAATAGAAGAAACACCAGAAGAAACACCAGAAGAAACACCAGAAGAAACACCAGAAGAAACACCAGAAGAAACACCAGAAGAAACACCAGAAG
>JASLTU010000005.1:50488-56481 GCA_030742755.1 Acidimicrobiales bacterium
GAAGAAACAAAAGATTAAACAAAGTCTGAATCTTGACTACCATCCCGAATCTCATCGAGAATGCATTAGAAAAATTTCAAGACCAAGAAGCCGTCGTAGATGAAAATTTAAGATGGACCTTTAAGGAATACGGCGAACAAATAAATTCAGCTACCAAAGCTTTCATGAGTAAAGGGATTAAACCTGGGGATCGTATAGCGATCTGGGCTCCAAACGCTGCAGAATGGCCAGTAGCAGCTCTCGGAGCTCATTGTGCAGGTGCAGTCTTAGTGCCTATCAATACACGATTCAAAGGTGAAGAAGCCAGTTACATATTGAGTCGCACTTCAGCAAAAATTCTTTTTACGGTTACTGATTTCCTCGATACCAACTACGTAGATTTGTTGAAAGATGCAAATAGCCAGCTTGATCTAGAGGAAATTGTTATCCTGAGAGGCTCTACGCCCAGCGATTGCACGAACTGGGAAGATTTTATTACTTCCGGCACTTCAATAAACGAAACAGACCGACAAACTCGTTCTAATCAAGTATCCGATAACGACCTATGCCACATCCTTTTTACTTCAGGGACAACCGGAAAACCAAAAGGAGCGATGCTCGAACATGCAGCGGTATGTCGCTCTTATCAAACATGGTGTGAAGTCATTGGCCTAACTTCAACTGACCGTTATTTAGTAATAAATCCCTTTTTCCATACTTTCGGACTCAATGCTGGAATTTTGGCTTGTCTTATGACAGGAGCAACTCTTTTACCACATCCCATTTTCGACGTCCCTTCAGTAATGAAACGAATACCCGAAGAAAAAATCACAATGTTGCCTGGGGCGCCAACCATCTATCAAACTATTCTCAATCATCCAGAATTAGAAAATTTTGACATGTCCAGCCTGCGTCTAGCTGTAACAGGAGCCGCGGCAATCCCGGTCGAAATGATCTATGGGATGAGAGAGAAACTTGGTTTTGAAACTGTAGTAACCGGATATGGCCTAACGGAAGCCTCAGGAATAGCCACCATGTGTCGACATGACGACGATCCCGAAATAATCGCCAAAACCTCTGGAAGAGCAATAGATGGTGTCGAGGTCCTTGTAGTGGACGAAAATGGATCAGAAACTCAAACTGGAGAGCCGGGTGAAGTAATTATCCGCGGCTACAACATTATGAGGGGCTATTTAGATGACCCGGAACAAACCGCTGAAACTATAGATGAAGATGGGTGGCTCCATACAGGCGATATAGGCGTCATGGATTCAAATGGGTACTTAGACATCACAGACCGTAAAAAAGACATGATTATTACTGGTGGTTTCAACGTTTACCCTGCTGAAGTCGAAAACTCTCTAATGAATCATCCTGAAATAGCCCAAATAGCGATCGTAGGTGCACCTGATGAAAGAATGGGTGAGGTAGCAGTCGCTTTCGTTGTGCCCGCTAAACAAACCACTCCCACAGAAGCTGATCTAATCGACTGGGCTAGAGAGCGCATAGCTAATTTCAAAGTCCCTAGGCAAGTAATCTTTGTAGAGAACTTACCTACTAATGCAAGTGGCAAAGTTCTCAAGTTTGAGTTACGTGAAAGTATTAATAGCTCAAAACAAGTTGACTAGACATACGTGCAGATCCACTATCCTTAAACAGGTAATCTCTTAAAGAACAACTATGACCGAACAACGACCGTATCCCGATGTCGGGAAAGCTGATTTTCCAAATCTAGAAGAAGAAATTCTAGCTAGATGGGAGAAAGACAATACGTTTCAAGTTTCTGTTGACAGCAAACCAGAAGAGGCAGAATACGTATTCTACGATGGACCACCTTTTGCTAACGGCCTTCCGCATCATGGCCATTTACTAACTGGTTATGTAAAAGACGTAGTTCCTAGATTCCAGACGATGAAAGGCAAAAAAGTAGAAAGACGATTTGGATGGGACTGTCATGGTTTACCCGCAGAAATGGAAGTCGAAAAAGAACTAAAGGTTTCCGGACGAAGTGAAATCACTGAATACGGCATAGATAAATTCAATAAACGCTGTGAAGAATCAGTTCTTCGTTTCACAGAAGAATGGGAAAAAACTGTAAACAGACAGGCTAGATGGGTTGATTTTCAAAATGACTACAAGACTATGGATCCTTCCTACATGGAGTCAGTCATGTGGGCCTTCAAACAGCTATGGGAAAAAGATTTAATTTACGAAGCATTTCGGGTAATGCCATACTCGTGGGGAGCGGAAACACCTCTTTCAAATTTCGAAATCAGACTCGATGATGCTACTCGACCAAGACAAGACCCTGCTGTAACAGTAGCTTTCGATATAAAAACTGAAGAAAACGAAACTGAAAAAGTTCGCTTACTGGCTTGGACAACTACTCCTTGGACACTCCCTTCTAATCTTGCTTTAGCTGTTGGAGCAGAAATCGAATACTCAAGAAAAAAAGACTCCGATGGAACGATCTGGATTATCGCTAAAAATGCTCTAGGCCGTTATGAAGAACAGCTTGGAAACATGGAAGACCTTGGAGTCCTTAAAGGTTCCGAACTTATTGGTAAAAGCTACAAGCCATTATTCGATTTCTTCGACTACAGAACCGATGCATTCAAAGTTTTACAAGCTGATTGGATAGACGATCAGGAAGGCACAGGAATCGTGCATATGGCACCTGGGTTTGGTGAAGATGATCAAACAGTGTGCGAAGCTAACGATATCCCGATAGGTGATGTGGTACCGGTGGACGATAAAGGGTGCTATACGGAAGAAGTAAAAACCTGGGCGGGAATAAACGTTTTTGATGCTAATTCAGAAATTATTTCTACTTTAAAAAGCAACGGGCAATTGATCCGTCATGACAGTTATGAACATAACTATCCGCACTGTTGGAGAACAGATACTCCAATAATCTATAAAGCGATTTCTTCTTGGTATGTAAAGGTAACCGACCTAACCGAACAACTTCTTGCTAACAACCAAGCGATCAATTGGATCCCTGGCCATGTCCAAAATGGAAGATTTGGAATGTGGTTAGAAGGAGCACGTGACTGGTCAATTAGTAGAAATAGATTTTGGGGTTCTCCCATTCCCGTATGGAAAAGTGACAATTCTGACTATCCCAGAGTTGACGTTTACGGGAGCATCGAAGAAATAGAACAAGATTTTGGTGTCAGACCAGACAACCTTCACAGACCTTTCATCGATGAACTCACAAGACCTAATCCTGATGATCCAACTGGTAAGTCTTTGATGCGTCGTGTGCCAGAAGTGTTGGATTGCTGGTTTGAATCCGGATCAATGCCTTTTGCTCAAGTTCACTATCCGTTCGAGAATAAGGAATGGTTCGATGACCATTTTCCTGCTGATTTCATTGTTGAATATATAAACCAAACAAGAGGCTGGTTTTACACTCTGCATGTTCTAGCGACAGCTCTGTTTGATAGACCTGCTTTCCAGAATGTCATCTGCCATGGAATTCTTTTGGCAGAAGACGGAGCAAAGCTCTCTAAAAAACTTAGAAATTACACAGAGCCAAATGAAATTTTTGTCAAACAAGGATCAGACGCTCTGCGTTGGTACTTAATGTCAGCAAATATTGTAAGAGGTGGGGACTCACGCATAAGCGATGTTGGAATAGATGATGTAGTACGCCATGTCTTATTGCCTATCTGGAATGCCTACAGTTTTTTTACTCTCTATGCGAACGTTGATGGATATAAAGCAGAATTTAGAACAGAGTCCGAACACTTATTAGATCGCTACCTTCTAGCTAAAACTCGACAACTAGTCGAATCAGTCGATAGCAAAATGGAATCATACGACCTGCCAGGAGCAACGGAATCAATTCAAGGATTTATAGATGCTCTAAACAATTGGTATATAAGACGTAGCCGGGACAGATTCTGGGAAGAAAGCACACAAGAAAACGAAAATCAAAAAAAGGACGCTTATGACACTCTTTGCACGGTTTTGAAAATTTTTTCTCAAGTATCAGCGCCATTCTTACCAATGATCATGGAGGAGATTCACACTGGCCTGACCGGAGAACCAAGTGTTCATTTAACTGATTGGCCGAATCCTGAAAGTCTTCCTGAAGATAAATCATTAGTGGCAAATATGGATCGTATTCGCGACGCTGCATCAACAGCTCTGCGACTTCGAGAAGATGAAGGACTTCGCGTGCGGTTGCCTTTATCGTCAATGGTCATAGCAGGACCTGGAAGCAACTCGTTAAACAACCTCCTTGAACTACTCGCAGATGAAGTAAATGTAAAAGAAATAGAACTCACAGAAGATTTGGAAAAGTATGCGACTTACAATTTGCAACCAAACGGTTCTCTGTTAGGACCAAGATTAGGCAAAGACGTCCAGTCAGTTTTTGTGGCTGCTAAAAATGGTGACTGGGAACTAAATAAAGATGGAACCGTAACAGTAGCTGATGTTTTACTAAGCGAAGAAGAGTTCGAGTTGGGACTCCAACCCCATGAAGGAATTACTGCAGCGACTCTAAATTCTGGAGATGCGATAATAGTTTTAAACACCGAAATCACAGAAGAACTCGCCCAAGAGGGAATCGCTAGAGATGTGATTAGACAGGTGCAACAAGCTCGACGAGATGCAGGGTTAGTGGTCACTGACCGAATCCAAATCTGGCTTGATGGCGGAGAAACTATCCTCGAAGGCGTTAAAACTTTCGAAGAATACGTTGCTAGCCAAATCCTCGCAACAGAAATCCTGTATGGAATAAGCGAAAACCCCAAAGCCTCAACTACACAAGTTGAAATTGAAAACAACGATATAACTTTTTCGATACTCGTATCTCAATAAGAGTTACAAGAAACACTTTCCTTCTTAAAAAAATATTTATAATCTCTTGACAAACGTGTAATTACATGTGTGAAATATAAACCTTAGCGAAATCGCGGATCCCACCACTCATAACGAGCCACGGTTGGGCGAACGAAATCTCTAAGAAGGGGAAACGGAAGGGAATTATAAATATGGCGCTCGCAGAGGACCGCCTAGATCTAGAGGACACAGAACAAATACACGAACCGGATTCCGGTTCAGCAATGAAAGTCAAAAAGAGAAACGGAGACTTTGAACCAGTCGACGTTAACAAAATTGTTCGCGCGGTGGAGCGTTGCAGTGCTGGTCTAAATGGAGTCGACCCGATGAGGGTAGCGACACGAACCATCTCTGGTCTAAGGGACGGGGCGACTACAGAAGAACTAGACGAACTCTCAATTCGAACTGCTGCGGGTTTTATAGTTGAAGAACCAAACTACTCACGGTTAGCTGGCAGACTCCTTTCAACTGTTATTGATAAAGAAGTAAGAAACCAATCAATTCATTCTTTTTCCCAATCAATAAATACTGGTTTCGAATTAGGTTTGATACACGAATCAGTATCTGACTTTGTTTCTGCTAACGCCCGAAAATTTGATGACACTATCGAACAAGATCGTGACCATCTATTTGAGTTCTTTGGATTAAGAACTGTCTACGATCGTTACCTTTTGAGACACCCAGACAACCGGTTCGTAATAGAAACACCACAGTATTTCTTTCTACGTGTTGCTTGTGGACTATCGAACAATTCAGAAGAAGCAATTCGCTTCTATAAACTAATCTCTTCTTTGGAATACCTTCCCTCTAGCCCTACCCTTTTCAACTCTGCCACGACGCACCCTCAAATGTCGAGTTGCTATCTTCTCGATTCGCCAGAAGATAGTCTCGAAGGCATTTATAAGCGATATACCGATATAGCTCAACTTTCTAAGTTCGCTGGCGGAATTGGGGTAGCTTGGCACAGAGTCAGGTCACAAGGATCCTTAATAAAGGGTACTAACGGTCTTTCAAATGGAATAATACCCTGGCTTAAAACTCTAGATAGCTCTGTTTCGGCTGTAAATCAAGGCGGCAGGAGAAAAGGAGCTGCATGTGTCTATCTCGAAACTTGGCACGCAGATATAGAAGAATTTCTTGAACTCCGTGACAACACAGGA
>JASLTU010000060.1:0-6752 GCA_030742755.1 Acidimicrobiales bacterium
GCTCGACAATTAAGAATTCCATCAGAAAATGAGAAAATTGCTTCCTCTCTTTCGGAACGAGTCGTGGCTGTTACCCCTGCACAAGCCGGATTGTTGAATGATGCGATTAATGAATCCCCGATTGAGGAACGGCCCGAAGAAATTGCCGGCTCTCTAGTTGAATAATGCTTCTATCAGACTTAATTGCCGATATTGAAGGATCGCTTGATCCCAATCAAATTGATCCCGATTTGAAGCGCGTGGTTCATGATTCGCGTGAAATTATCAAAGGTGACATCTTTTGTTGTTTGAGAGGAGAAACCACAGATGGTCATCGATACATTCAAGAAGCAGTTAATTCCGGGGCCTCAGCAGTCTTGGCTGAGGAAGCATCTGGATTTAACATTCCCACCTTTTTAGTCCGAAATGTTAGAGCAGTATTACCTCTTGTTGCTTCTCGAATAGTTGGTAATCCATCAAGAGAGATAAGTGTCGTGGGTATTACGGGCACTAATGGTAAAACGAGTGTAGTTAGCATGTTGGCTCAGATATTAAACAGTGCGGGAATTTCCACAGAAACTATCGGCACTTTGACTGGCGCATTAACCACTCCAGAATCACCTGAACTTCAAAGAGAATTAAGAAAGTATTGCGATGATGGAGTCGAAGTCGTAGCCATGGAGGTATCTTCTCATTCTCTTGTTCAAAAGAGAGTGGATGGAACGTATTTTTCAACTGTTGCTTTTACAAATCTAAGTCATGATCATCTCGACTTTCACGAAGAAATGGAAAGTTATTTTAGAGCAAAAGGTCTATTGTTTACTTCAAAATTCTCTGAAAAAGCAGTGATCACAACAGATTCTGAGTATGGGCGTTCTTATTCCGAAATAGCCATTTCAAATGGAATGGAAGTAGAAGCATTTTCAATCAAAAATAGAAATATTGTCTTTCAGCAGAAAAGTTCTTCGTTTGATTGGCGAGGTGAAAGGATAACGATTCCCTTAGGTGGACCTTTTGCCTCCACTAATGCACTTCTTTCTGCGGAAATAGCTATTCAACTTGGATTAGAGGTAAATGAGATACTTCCTGGACTTAATTCGTTAAGTGGTGTTGATGGTCGTTTCGAAGTCCTACCAGTAACAGAAGAAATTTCAGGGATTATTGATTATGCACATACCCCGTCAGCATTATCAGAACTTCTTGAGGGGTGCCGAAAAATAGTTGCAGGACGAATTATTCTAGTGTTCGGTTGCGGTGGTGATAGGGATTCAGAAAAACGTCCCTTGATGGGGGAAGTCGCGAGTAAAGGAGCTGATGTGAATATTTTGACAAGCGATAATCCTCGTGATGAAGATGCAGAAAAAATAATCTCTGAAATTGTTTCAGGTATGGCTATAAAGCCACATGTCATAGAAGTCGATAGAGAAAAAGCTATAAAAGCCGCTGTTAATGAGTCTGAATCTGGTGATTTGATCGTAATAGCCGGACGTGGGCATGAGGAGTATCAAGAGATTCAAGGGAACATGCTTCCTTTTTCAGATAGGGCTGTACTTCAAGATCTTGTTTCGGGGTCATCTTCCTTAGGAGAACGATGATACGTATTCTCATAGCGGCCGCTATAGCTATGTTCGTTTCGCTATTTTTGAGTCGAACTTTAGTTTTCTGGTTGACTCGATTGAAGATAGGGCAACCAATTCGAGAAGACGGTCCCGCTGGTCACGCCACTAAAGCAGGAACGCCAACGATGGGCGGCGTGGGAATAGTGGCCGGAGCCACAGCTGGTTATATCATCAGCGATTTATATCGTGGCATATACACGCGGACTGGAATTTTTGTGATGCTAAGCATTATTGGGGCGGGTGCAGTGGGTCTAATTGATGATTGGATCAAAGTGGTCCGGGAGAGGAATCTCGGATTAAATAAAAAAACAAAAATGCTTGGACTTCTTGTTGTCGCATTAGTTTTTGCCGTCTTGATGACTGCTTATTCTCCTGTTCATTCTCAAATTTCGTTTACCCGTTTTGACTACCCTGGATGGGAAATAGGTGAAATCTTATGGAGCCTATGGGCAATTCTCCTTATTTCAGGATCAGCAAATGCAGTTAATTTAACGGATGGATTGGATGGTCTAGCGGCAGGAGCAGCGGTTTTTTGTTTTGGGGCTTTTGGGGTTATTTCATTTTGGCAATTTCGATATCCAGATTTGTATGACGTCCCACACGCTCTAGACCTTGCAGTAGTTTCAGCCGCTATGGCGGGTGCCTGTTTAGGTTTCTTATGGTGGAATTCTGCACCAGCGCAAATTTTTATGGGTGACACTGGGTCGTTGGCAATTGGAACAGGGTTAGCAGCACTTTCCCTTGCTACAAACACTCAACTTCTTTTACCTGTTGTCGCTGGCTTATTTGTCGTAGAGACCCTGTCGGTAATAATCCAAGTAGCGGGTTTCAGATTATTTTCTAAACGAAGAGTTTTCAAAATGGCTCCTCTTCACCACCACTTTGAATTATCGGGCTGGCCTGAAACCACTGTGATTGTTCGTTTTTGGATGATGTCAGGCTTATGCACGGCTCTTGGGATAGGTCTCTTTTACGGCGATTCACTTCGTTCGGGCATAGTTGGATTAGTTGCCGGTATTAATTGATGAGTGATGAGACTCTAGTACTCGGGTTAGGGGTTTCAGGATGTGCGGCGAGTGAAGCACTAATCTCACGCGATTACAAAATTTCTGTAGTGGACGATTTTCCGTCAGAGGCCGTCAAAAACTGGGCTGAAAAATTATCATTGGAACTTCTCCCGTCTCCCGCGGTCGATAAGTGGGATAATTTTCTTGACGGATTTTCACAAATCCTTGTCAGCCCCGGTATCCCTGACCTTCATCCTGTTTTCTCAGCTGCTTCTCGGGTAGGGGCGACAATTATTGACGAAGGTGATCTGGCCAGTGAATGGGATCAAAGACCTCGATGTGCTGTTACAGGAACTAACGGCAAAACAACAGTGGTGACACTTGTTACGGAGATGCTTAACCATTCAGGTATAGATGCTGTTGCAGCTGGAAATTTAGAGAAACCCGTAGTAGCTGCTATAGAGGATGGCGAAGCTGAGTGCTTTGTGATTGAGGCTTCATCTTTTCGACTGGCTCACTCTTTTCGTTTCGATGCATCTCCAGCAGCGTGGCTAAATTTTGCACCTGATCATCTTGATCACCATTCAAACTTAGAAGCTTATTTGCAGGCTAAGAAACGCGTTTGGGAAGGTGTTAAAGATAGTTCTGATGCTATTGCAAATTTATGTGATCAGAGTGTTAAAGAGCATTCACCTGAAGGTGCTACTGGATTTGGAATCGAGGATTCTTATTGTTATGTAAGAGACTTTGATTTGATATTTGCAGGAGAGTCGATTCTGGATATCAGAGACCTGCGTAGAAGAATGCCTCATGATCTAGAAAATGCTCAAGCTTCGTTGCTTATTGCAAGTAAATTTGGGGCTGATATCGATTCCTGTGTTGAAATACTTAAAAGTTTTGAAGGTCTGGAGCATCGAGTTTCTTTAGTCGATGAAAGAAATGAAGTTTCATTTGTAAACGACAGCAAATCAACAACCCCTCATTCCACAATTTCGGCATTAAGGGGTTTACCAGGCGCTGTTTTAATCGCAGGAGGAAGAAATAAGGGACTTGATTTAACTCTTTTAAAAGAAGCGAAACCGCATGCTGTAATAGCTATTGGTGAAGCTGCCGAAGAAATTGTAAAAATTTTTGAGCATGAGTGCAGCGTAGAAGTTGCAAACACAATGGACGAAGCAGTTGAAAAGGCTTATAAAAAATCACTCCCAGTAGGGACTGTTCTTTTATCACCCGCATGTGCTTCTTTTGATTGGTATGAATCTTACGTAGAACGGGGTTTAGATTTCATAAGAGCAGTTTCACAATTGGAAATACCATAGGTTTAACTGTGAACACTAAAGCTGTTTCAAAGAAACGAAAGAATCTAGTCAGTATTTCAGCAAAGCCACCCGGGTTCCGCTCTTTGCGTTTCGTCATATTACTTGCCGCAATGATCATACTTACCCTGCTAGGGGTTGTAATGGTTCTTTCAGCATCTTCGGTTAACGATCTCCGTATTTTTGGTGATACGTGGCATCATTTGAAGAGACAAGTTTTGTGGCTGTTCTTGGGAGTCATTTCCATGGCAGTAACGATACGTATCGACTATCGGAGTCTTAGAAAATTTTCGATTCCCTTTTTATCCTTCTCTTTAATTCTCTGTGCCATTGTGTTGATTCCGAGTGTAGGGATTACTGCCAATGGTTCTGCGAGGTGGATAGGTGTAGGGTCCTTTACGTTTCAACCTTCTGAGTTCTTGAAGATTGCAATGGTTTTTTATTTAGCAGATCTATTTTCTGAATCGAAGAAAAAAACAAACGTAAATATTACTTCAATTAAGAAATTTTTATTAGTACTTGGGACATCCGCTGCTCTCTTGATGCTTGAGCCAGATTTAGGTACAACTGCAATCATTGCTGCAATTTCATTAACTGTTCTATTTTTTTCAGGCTTCCGTCTTAAGAATTTACTTTTGATGGGAATTTCAGGAATTCTTCTACTGTTCGCAGCAAGTTACACATCGGGATACAGGCGCAAGCGACTCTTAGGGGTTTTAGATCCTTGGCAGGATCCGACAGGTGTAGGTTGGCAAGCTATTCAGTCGGCGGTTGCGATCTCACAAGGGGGAGTTAGCGGACTAGGACTTGGGGAAAGTAGAGCTAAATGGGGATTTCTACCGTTTTCACATACGGACTTTATCTTTGCAATTGTTGCTGAAGAATTAGGTTTTATTGGAGCCTGTCTTGTCATTCTTGCATTCTTATCAATTGGTCTCGCTGGTTTAACTGCTGCTTTCAAAGCTCCAGATAGTTTTGGTCAACTTTTAGCGGCAGGTATAACAGCTTGGATAAGCATTCAAGCGTTTGTAAATTTAGGGGCTGTTCTAGGGATGTTGCCGATTACAGGAGTTCCGCTTCCTTTTGTTTCTTCCGGTGGAAGTTCTTTGGTGGTGACTATGGCTGCATTTGGAATTTTATTAAATGTGGCCAGGCAGACGAGATGAGCGGGGGGAAATTCGAATGATATCAGATCAGTGTCGTGTTCTAATTGCTGGAGGAGGCACCGCAGGTCATGTGATTCCAGCTGTTGCTATCGGAAAAGCTCTTTACAGCAAGGGACTTTTGACAAAGGAAAATGAAATACATTTCGTTGGAAGCAAGAGAGGAGTCGGAAAAGAAATCGTTAATGAAGCAGGATTTGAAATGAGCACCCTTCCGGGACGAGGAATCCAACGAAAGATCACTTTTCGAAATCTATTATCGATTCTTTCTTTATCTCTGGCATTTTTCCGAGCATGTTTAATGCTTATAAAGGCGAAACCTGAAATTATTGTAGTGATGGGTGGATACGCAAGTCTTGCATGCGGTTTAGCAGGAAAGCTTTTTAAAGTACCGCTATTAGTCGCTGAGCAGAATGCAGTGCCAGGTGCTACAAATAAAATTATTGCACAGTTTGCTGAGTTCTCTGCAATTTCTTTTGAGGGAGTTGATCTCCCGAATTCAGTTGTAACGGGTAATCCCTTAAGGTCAGAAATTCTGCACTTTATTAAAGATGATTCTCGAAAAGCTACAAGGCAGAAATTGGGAGTGAACGGTAGAACAATGATTACTGTTTTTGGTGGCTCATTAGGGGCTCGCCATCTGAATGATACCGTATTCGAATTATCTCAAAAATGGGAAGGTAAACCCATCTCTATTTACCATGTGGTGGGATCTCGTGATTGGCCGGAATTCTCTCGATTCGAACAGAATTTAGTTGGTGATGTCGAATATGAAATGATCGAATACTTAAGTGATTTAACACCATTAATTGGAGCTGCGGATTTAGTTGTCGCTAGGGCGGGTGCCACGAGCGTTTCCGAAATAACAGCGTTAGGTGTTCCCTCGATACTTATTCCTCTTCCTGGTTCACCGGGTGACCATCAGGAAGAAAACGCTCGCTTTTTTGAAAAAAACGAGTCGGCGATACTTCTTCTAGACCATGAACTAAATTGTGTTTCTTTGTCGAATGAGATAAGTCACCTATTAGAAAATGAAACAATTTTGAGAAAAATGGCTGAAAAAACAAGGAGCGTAACTAATTTAAATGCTGGCGATGATATAGCAGATCTAATTTCACAGATGATAGAAGGAGGAGCTCATGCTAGATGATGAGTTGGACCTTTCTATAAAAAATTATGTCCACATTATTGGTATCGGTGGAGCTGGGATGGGAGCAATTGCAGAAGTCCTTGTCACTATGGGTCATAAGGTAACTGGTTCCGATATTAAAGACTCGCCTCGCTTGGATCGACTGAGAGCCTTTGGAGTAGAAATTTTCATAGGACATGATCCTAAAAACGTCAAAAGTGTGGACTTCGTCGCACGTTCTACAGCAATTTTGGACTCAAATGTCGAATGTTTGAAGGCCATTGAGAGTGAAATTCCTCTTCTAAGTCGAGAAAAAGTTTTGAGAAGTATTTCTAAGCTCAAGAAATCGATTGCAGTTTCAGGAACGCATGGCAAAACAACCACTTCTTCGATGCTCTCGCTTGTGCTTCGGGAAGCAGGACTAAAACCTTCGTTTATTATTGGCGGGGAAGTAAATGAAATTGGGACAGGAGCTGTATGGGATGATGGAGAAAATCTTGTAATAGAGGCAGATGAAAGTGATGCTTCTTTTTTGGGTC
>JASLTU010000061.1:0-6736 GCA_030742755.1 Acidimicrobiales bacterium
TCGCTTAATGTTCTTAATTTTTCTTGTATGAGGTCAGCCATTACAGAAAATTTCTCTGAATCAAAGTTTTCTTTAGGCCACGTAGCTTTATCCCCTATCCATGGTTCCACACGGTTCATAAAGTCTTCTTTAGAGAGCTCTCTAAGATAGGAAGAATTGATGTGTTCAAATTTTTGAATGTCAAAAAATGCGGCAGCCTTATTTACATCTTCAATATTAAAGATTTTTACGATTTCTGACAGTGAACGAATTTCAACACCATCGGGTGGCCCCCATCCGAGCAAAGCAAGATAGTTGACCATGGCTTCAGGCAGGAATCCTTTTTCTCTGTAGTCACCCACTGCAACATCATCACGACGTTTAGAAAGTTTCTTTCTTTGTTCATTCACAAGTAGCGGCAAATGTGCATATGTGGGGTGTTCAACTCCCATTGCGTCTAACAGGAGCAGCACTTTGGGAACTCCTGAGAGTAAATCCTCTCCTCGAATAGCATGTGTGATTCCCATATCTGCATCATCGACTGCGTTTGCTAAAAGGAACATAGGGGTTCCATTTGAGCGCCAAATAACGAAATCTTCCAAGTCATCTGTATTGAAAGCAACTTCGCCACGAACCAGATCGTTAAAGGAAATCGTTTTACTCTGAGGCATACGAAACCTCACTGCTAAACCTTCCGTTAAAGCGGTTCCTTCAACTTCTCTGTTTTCATTATCGCAAAGGTATGCATGACCATCTTCTAAGAAAGTTTGCACAACTTCACGATGTCTTTCCAGTTTTTCTGATTGAAAAACAGGTCCTTCATCCCAGTCGAGACCTAACCACTCCAGTTCCCCCAGTAACTGTTGGGTGAGTTCGGGTCGGTTGCGTTCTTGGTCAGTGTCTTCAACACGCAGGATGTAAGTTCCACCTGTAGCTCGGGCGTAAAGCCAATTAAATAAGGCTGTTCTCGCACTTCCTACATGCAAGAAACCTGTTGGTGATGGGGCGAAACGAACTCTTGGTTTCATTATCAGAACGCTAACGGATATGAAAGCAAGAAAGTCAGATGTTTGCTAGAGATTGGCATGTTATGAAAATTCATTTTCCAACTGGCTGTTGTGTTGACCTACTGTCGGAGCGCTAATTTCAATTTTTCGGGCACGTGGTTCTGCAATAATGCTTTCTAATTTTTCTTCGGGTGTTTCTCCTGTTCCTAGCATCCAGTTAGCTACCGAGGAAAGAGGTATATCTATTAGCCACCCTTTTCCAGATTTTGAAGCTGACAAAGCAAGGGCTGCTGCTAGCAGACCCGCCGAAGGGTCTGCTACGGCATCTGCTATGAAACATAGAGGATCTTTTAGAAAAAGTCCGCCTGAAACAGCGGCGTCGTCTCCAAATGCCACCCCTTTTGAACGCGGACCTTTTCTCCCATAACCCGTTACAGAAACCCAGACTTTCCCAGCTTCAACTTCTATTTCTGCGTCTATACCTAACTGTCTTAACGCTCTTGGTCGACTGCCTTCGACAATAACATCGGCTTCTTTTACGATTTTCTTTAACAATTCAAGAGATTTGTCATCGCTAAAATCCAACGCTAATGATTCTTTGCCTCCATTGAGCAAGTCAAAAAAACCTGCTGGACCTCTTCTTGCGCCATCTGGTCTGGACAAACTTTCTATTTTTATTACACGGCAACCTGATCGTCGAAGTAGGTCTCCACATAATGGGCTCGCCCATAAAGAACCAAACTCAACTACTAGTTTTGATTCTCTTTGTTGGCTAGATGTTTTACCTTCAGTTAAATGTGCTGGATGTTTACAATCATCTGTATTAGGCACACCCAATGGAATACCTAGTAGATCTGCCTGCTCCATTAACTGTTTACTTTCAGATTTCTCTAAAGCTAAAAGTATTTCTTTAAAATTATTAGGGTCAATCTCCTCTTGAAGCCATGCTGGTATCAAAAGAAGGTCATCAGGCCTGGCAAAATTGATGCATATTGGTTTGTCGACAGATTCGATAAGTTGCGCATAACCTCCAACAGACCTACTCCCCTGTCTTGTCAGCCCAGCTATTGCAGATCTTTCTCCAAGCAAAGCTGGCCCATCAATTGACAATCCAGATATTTCTTCAATTATCGTGGCGATTTGTTCCAGTCGCACGGTAACCCCAATGGGTACCTGTCTTGGAGATCCTGCCGGTTCACCGGTAAGAGACATCGCTCCTGACTTTGCCCATCTTGAACCGACATCTGCGATATCTTCACTTACTTCTTCGCATAATCGGCCGAGAACTGTTTGGGGATCGTTAAATCTTTGATTCATAAATCTTAAAAACGTACTTTAATCTCAATTATCTTGCCTCATATTGGTGCTTAATCCTAGTTTCATCAATTATCTTGATTGAAAGACTATTTAAACAATGGGAAGGAAATCCAATGGCGCTACTTAAAGCTGGAGGTAGATGGGCTAGCAGTGTCTGTGACACGGAAGTAATCGTTGTGAAAGGACCTGAAGGCGAAGTTTCTCTTACTTGCGGAGGCGTGGACATGGTCGAAGCAGGTAGCGATCCTGTTTCTGGCGAATTAGACGACAGCGGAGATGCTACGCAATTAGGTAAACGCTACGTGGATGACGAAGAGACAATAGAAGTTCTTTGCACTAAGCCAGGGGCAGGTTCTTTAGGAGCTAATGGAAATGCTCTTCAATTGAAAGATGCGAAGCCCTTACCAGCTTCTGACTAATTTTTAAGGTTAGGTAAAAACGTGAACTTGATGATGCTTCTCGAAATGGCCGCTGGAGGCTTTGGCGACCGGGTGGCAGTTGGGTCACTGAATGACGGTCTAACCGTTAAACAGATTTTCGATCATGCAGGAGCAGCGGCTCAACGTTTTCGAAGTGCCAATGTCGAAAATGTGGCAATGATAGATATCGCTTCACCTTCGCTGCCTGTTTGTCTTTTTGGAGCTTCTTGGGCAGGGCTTCCTTTCGTGCCTTTGAATTACCGTTTAACGAATCAAGAGTTGGATGTTTTACTGGAAAGAATCTCACCTTCAATTGCGTTGATGCAGCCAGAAACAAAAGAAAGGATCTCCAACACTTTGGGAGTTCATCCAATAACTCGAGATGACCTTATCTCTCCTAGTGTCCCAGAAATTGAGACTTCAACAGATTGGAATATGGACGGAGAAGACACAGCAATTTTACTCTTCACTAGCGGCACTACTGGAGAACCGAAAGCTGCGGTTCTGCGACAACGTCATCTAGTTTCATACATCCTTGGTTCAGTCGAATTTATGAGCGCTGGCGAAGACGAAGCAGCCCTGATAAGTGTTCCTCCTTATCACATAGCTGGTATAGCAGCTACCCTTTCTAACCTCTATGCAGGTCGACGTGTAGTTCAACTTCCAGAATTTGATGCGGCAAAATGGGTTGAATTAGTTCGTTCAGAGTCAGTTACTAGTGCCATGGTCGTCCCAACGATGCTTTCTCGCATCGTTGACCATTTGGTTTCTGAAGGCTCAAATTCACCTGGTCTCCCCACACTCAGAGCTCTCTCCTATGGAGGTGGGAAAATGCCTCAACCTACTATTGAGACTGCTTTAGAGCTTCTACCAGATACCAATTTCGTAAATGCCTATGGTTTAACCGAAACAAGTTCTACTGTCGCCCTGCTCGGTCCTGAAGAACACCGAGAAGCCTTTTCTAGCTCTGATGAGTCAGTTCGCAAACGGATCAGTTCGGTTGGCCGCCCATTGCCAACCATTGAGGTTTCTATTCGAGACGAAGAAGGGAATGAACTCCCATCAGATGAATCAGGTGAAATATGGGTAAGAGGTGAGCAGGTTTCAGGAGAATACAAAGGACTGCAATTGACTCTTACCGAAGACGGTTGGTTCCCAACTCATGACGGAGGGTGGCTTGACAACGAAGGGTACCTTTTTGTAACTGGAAGAATTGATGATGTGATAATCAAAGGCGGCCAAAATATCTCCCCAGGTGAAATTGAAGAAGTCTTGCTGCAACATTCAGCTGTAACAGATGCTGCGGCCATAGGAGTTCCTGATCAGCAGTGGGGTGAAAAAATTGTGGCAGCTATTGTTTTACATGAAGAACAAAAAGTTGACGAAGAAGAGTTGAAAAGCTCTGTAAAGGAAAAACTTCGCTCTAATCGAACACCTGATGAGATCGTTTTCTTAGAAGAACTTCCCTACAACGAAACAGGAAAGCTCCTACGGAGAGTTTTGAAGGAACAGTTAGTTGATTTAGGCGATGGTTCAACTGTCTGATCAAAATACCGATGCCCCTTTAAGCAAGTCTTTCGCTCTGTGGCAAGCAGCGGACCTTTCTGATGCTCTAAGCAGACAAACTGCTGATCTTAGATTCGATTGGCGAAATGAATTACCAGTATTGGTAATTCACGAGGCTCATAAACTATCGGAAAGTTCCGTGAGGTCGCTTCATGCCCTACCTGTCGTTCTGATAGAACTTTCCGGCAGCAGTGATGCTTCCTCTCATGTTGATATAGTCGCCCATTCGGAAGAAGAACTAGACACTCTTCTTGGATGCATTGCCCTAAACCCAGTTGCTTCTGTCACTTGCTGTCAGGTCTTGAGGCATAGTGAAAATGTTTCTACGGATCTTGGTTTGCTACTTGAATCAGTTGCATACGGAACATTGCAAAATGGAAATGAATTTGAAGAGTGGCTGGATGGAAGGGGTCGCAGAGTTAGACCTGAAGAAACAAGTCCAACCATTCTCGTTAACGCTGGAGTTGAAGCTGTGGAACTTCAGCTAAACCGTCCGAAACTTAAAAATGCTTTTTCAGCTTCTATGCGCGATTCTCTAGTGGAGGCTCTTCGAGGTCTAGCAACTGAGGGCGACAACCGGTCGATTCTAATAACTGGGAAAGGGTCAACTTTTTGCATAGGGGGCGATCCGGCCGAATTTGGAACTGTCGAAAATTCTGCGACTGGTCACATGATCAGGTCCACAGCTAATGCAGCTCCTTGGTTGGACCTTCTATCTGAACGAATTACCGTACGAATACATGGAGCTGCAATAGGAGCAGGAGTTGAATTAGCTGCTTTTGCTAGCAGGGTTGAAGCTAACAAAAATGCCTGGTTTTCTCTTCCAGAAGTGAGTATGGGTCTAATACCTGGAGCGGGAGGCACAGTGAGTATCAGTAGAAGAATCGGACGACAATTAACTGCACGAATGTGCCTAACTGGAGAACGCGTTGACGCTACTACTGCACTTAACTGGGGTTTAGTAGATGCCCTGGTTGAATAGTTCTAATTAAGATTTTCGATAATTGTAACGTTGGCTTGACCGCCACCTTCACACATAGTCTGCAACCCCCAACGGCCACCACTTCTTTCAAGTTCGTTTAATAAAGTCGTCATAAGTTTCGCTCCCGAACAACCCAACGGGTGACCAAGAGAAATAGCGCCACCATTTACGTTTACTTTTTCGTGAGGTACTTTCAGTTCTTTCATCCAAGCTAAAGGCACAGGAGCAAATGCTTCATTACATTCGAAAAGATCAAATTCGTCAATAGACATTCCGGTTTTATTTAGTGCGTAAGTAGTTGCAGGTATCGGGCCAGTAAGCATGAAAACTGGGTCGTCCCCCCTGACACTCACGTGATGGATCCGGGCTCTTGGTGTTAATCCAAACTCTTTTACTGCTTTCTCAGAAGCTATGAGTAATGCAGATGCAGCGTCGCTTATCTGGCTAGCTAGAGCAGCCGTTAGCCGCCCTCCTTCAACAAGTGGATTCAGCGCGCTCATTCGATCCATTGAAATATCACGTCTAGGGCCTTCATCCATTTCTGTTTGGGCAATAGGAATTATCTCATTATCAAATCGCCCTTCGTCTATAGCAGTTAGAGCTCTTTGGTGGCTTTCAAAAGCAAACTCTTCCATCTTTTCTCTAGAAATATCCCATTTTTCAGCAATCATCTCCGCACCTCTGAATTGTGATATTTCTTGTGTTCCATATCTATCGACCCAACCCTCAGACCCTGAAAAAGGATCATCGTGGCCTAATGGAACTGCTGCTTCAAGAGCCATTCCAATTGGGATCATGCTCATATTTTGCACTCCACCTGCTACGACAAGGTCCTGAACTCCTGCCCAGATACCCATCGCTGCAAAACTAACGGCCTGTTGTCCTGATCCGCATTGCCGATCGATTGTTGTTCCGGGAACAGTTTCGGGCAACCCTGCTGCGAGCCAAGCTGTCCTAGCTATATCTCCCGCTTGGGGACCTAAAGTGTCGACACATCCAAATATGACATCCTCCACCAAATTAGGATCGACAGCATTTCTTTCCAAAAGAGAATTTATGACATGAGCCCCCATGTCAGCTGGATGGACCCCTGCGAGACCTCCACCTTTTCTTCCTGTAGGGGTTCTAACTGCATCAACTATGTATGCATCATTCATAGCTTCTCCTAATCTTCAAACTTCAGAATATCTTCCATAAGGCACCAATCAGCCCTCACGCGGCTCTCTAGGTAGACCTAGCACTCTTTCACCAAGAATATTTCTTTGCACTTCGTTAGAGCCTGCATAAATAGTGTGAGCACGACTGTAAAGAAAAGTTCGTTGTAAAGAGTCCAGTAAGTAGCCGTGATTTAAAGAATCCTCTAAAGGCGGAGTTGGTTCTACACCTATCATTCCTGAGCTTCCACGAATTTTTATTCCCAATTCTCCTAAACGGCGATGCCATGACGCCCAATAAAGTTTCCCTAC
>JASLTU010000062.1:0-6681 GCA_030742755.1 Acidimicrobiales bacterium
GCATGCCATTTGTTTATATTCTTGCCCAAAAAATGCGTGATAGAGTATTCCCACTTTCTTGGGTCACCCAAGGTCGCATGGCTGATTTAGCGATGGTCGTTGATGAAAACATAAACGGTTCGAGAATTGTAAAATCTTTTGCGGCAGAAAAAGACCAAATCAAATTACTGGCTCAAATGGCTCAACGGTTACGTTGGTCTTCAACTGCCCTAATTGACGCAAGAGCACGTTTTAACCCCTTAATTGAATCCCTTCCTCGTTTAGGTATGGCCGGAATCTTAATGTATGGAGGTTGGCTTTCTATAAATGACAGAATCAGTATTGGCGCCCTTATAGCTTTTAGTAGTTATGTGATAATGATCTCTGTTCCGTTCAGAATGTTGGGGTTCGTCCTGCTCCAAGCACAAAGAGCTGCTGCTTCATCATTACGCATTTTTGAAATCCTCGATGAAAAACCTGATGTAGTAGATAAGCCTTCAGCAAAAAGAATTATCTCCCCTGCAGGCAATCTCACCTTCAGGAATGTTACATTTTCCTATCCAAATGATGAGAACCTCATTATTTTGGACGACTTCAATCTTGATATAAATGCTGGTGAAACAATAGCTTTGGTTGGACGAACCGGATGTGGAAAATCAACTGTTGCAAGACTACTGCCTCGGTTCTATGACGTGACGGGTGGCTCCATTCTCTTAGATGGGACGGATATAAGAGATTTACTTCTTGAAGATCTTCGAACACACATAAATGTGATTCCTGATGAACCGTTTTTATTTGCCGACTCGATCAGGAACAATATTGCCTTTGGTAAACCTAATGCAAAAGAGAGTGAAATAATCGATGTCGCTAAAGCAGCTCAGGCGGATAGTTTTATCAATCATCTTGAAAACGGTTACGAACAAATTGTGGGAGAACGTGGTTACACCCTCTCAGGCGGACAGCGGCAAAGGGTGGTCGTAGCTAGAACACTTTTGTCGAATCCAAAGATCCTTGTATTGGATGACTCAACTAGTTCCATTGATGTGGAAACTGAATCCTTGATTCATAATTCTTTAAAAAAACTTTTACAAAATCGAACTACGTTAGTCATAGCTCATAGGCTCTCGACAATTAGTTTGGCCGACAGGGTAATTTTGATGGAAGCCGGAAGGGTGAAAGCCCAAGGGACGCATGAACACCTCTTAGAAAATTCACCCGAGTATGAATCGATACTGTCTTCAGGTCTTACACGGAAGGTTAAGTAGAGATGGGGTTTGGTGGAGGTATGGGAGGTTTCTCTATTGGGCCTTCATCAGTTCAGGCTAATGCTGAAGCGGGTTTACCTTTCGCAGAGTTACCCGATGACTTTCATGAAAGAATCGAAAAAGTTGTAGAGAAAGAACCTGAACATCCAGCTCCACAGATTTCTTTTTCGCATAGCAAATGGGACCGTTCACCTTTCACGCTCAAGACCTTTCTTTCTTCACACAGTCTCATGCTGTGCCTTGCGCTTTTTTTAGTGGTAATTGAATCTGGACTTCAACATCTGGGGCCTCTGTTAACTCAAATCGCGATAGACGATGGTATCGCGAATAAAAATACACAAGTCCTCATAGCTACCTGTATTTGCTATGTGATTTCAATAGCGCTGTCCGCTGTGATTTCTTTCGTTCGATCATCTTTCACAGGAAGATTAGGGGAAAAGCTTATTTACAAGTTACGAATAAGAGTTTTCAGCCACTTGCAAAGGCAGTCATTTAGCTTTTTTACCAATGAAAAAGCTGGTGTCCTTATGACTCGAATGACTAGTGATATCGAATCTTTAACTGTTCTTTTTCAGGAAGGATTGGTAAATTTTGCAGTTCAAATAGTGACGTTGATTGTGATCACAATTTATCTAATATTTCTTAATCCATATCTTGCGTTTATAACTCTTCTTTTGGTGGTTCCGGTAAATATTCTTTTGACTCTTTGGTTTAGAAAGGTTTCTATTTTCGGATATTTAAATGTTAGAGACAAAATTGCGGCAATTCTTTCAAATCTTTCGGAAAGCCTCGCTGGCATGCGTGTAATAACCGCATTCAACCAACGTAAAAACCGATCGAAACTACACGATGAGATAACTATCTCTCATTTTGAAGCAAACATTTTTACGGGTCGCGCCCAAGCCATCTTTGGACCGGGAACGGAAGCAGTAGGAATTGTAACTCAGGCAATAGTTTTACTTATTGGCGGAAAAATGGTTCTAAATGGTGACCTGAGTATTGGTGAACTAACTGCTTTTCTATTGTTTCTTAGTTCCTTCTTCGCCCCAATTCAAAGTCTCGTTCAGTTGTACAATCAATACCAGCAAGGTAGCGCTTCAATAGAGAAACTCCGTGAACTTCTTTCAACTGCACCCAGTGTTCCAGAAAAAGAGGAAGCCGCAGAGATGCAACAAGTTGTTGGACATGTCGAATTGGAATCAATTGACTTTAGTTATGAAAAAAATAAACCTGTCTTAAAAGATGTAAGTCTGCTGGTTAACTCTGGAGAAGTTATTGCATTAGTGGGTCCGACAGGTGCTGGAAAGTCGACTATTGCAAAACTTATTTCTCGTTTTTACGACCCTGACGAAGGAAGGGTATTAGTCGATGGTCACGACTTGCGAGATGTACAACTTGAATCACTAAGAAAGCAAATTGCTGTAGTTCCACAAGAGCCGTTTCTTTTCAATGGGAGCATCAAAGAAAACGTGATTTTTGCTCGTCCTGACGCTAACGAGAAAGATGTTAAGAAAGCTTGCGATGCGGTTGGTCTAACAGGTCTGATAAGCCGCCTTCCTAACGGAATTGATAGTGCTATTCATGAAAGGGGTGCCTCCCTATCAGCAGGTGAACGTCAACTTCTTGCTCTTGCTAGGGCTTTTTTGTGTCAACCTCGGCTTCTTATCCTCGATGAGGCTACCTCAAATCTAGATTTACTCTCTGAATCTTCAATCGAAAAAGCTCTTGACAACTTACTTGAAGGCCGAACGTCAATAATTGTTGCTCACAGAATTGCCACCGCTATGAGAGCAGATCGCATAGCAGTAGTGGACGATGGTTCAATACTTGAAATAGGAACTCATAAAGAACTAGTGAATTTAAAAGGAAAATACGCGGCCATGTACAACACTTGGACTGATCAAGGTGGAATGGAGTCAAACCAGCTATGAGTCTGGTCGAAGTAATAGCTGGCTGCCTTGTTTATGCAATTGGTTGCACCCTCCAAGGTGTCCTGGGTTTTGGTGCAAACCTTCTAGCAGTGCCAATTCTCGCTCTAATAAATCCAGATTTTGTTCCAGGACCCGTACTTTTAATAAACCCTGTACTTTCAGGCTTTTTCACTTTTCGAGAAAGAGGTCATACAGATAGATACGGTTTAACTTGGACTGTTCTGGGAAGGCTTCCTGGAATTGCTTTAGCTGTATTAGCCCTTAGTCTCGTAGCAGAGGAAAGGATCGGAGTGCTTTTTGGCTCTCTTCTACTTTTCGCCATAGCTTTGAAATTAAGTGGGTTAAAATTCGAACGAACCCAAAAAAACCTTATGCTTGGCGGATGTGTTAGTGGTTTCATGGGTACGGCTGTCGGCGTTGGAGGCCCTCCAATCGCCTTGCTTTACCATGACGTTTCTGGATCTGTCCTTAGAGCCACCCTCTCCCCTTACTTCTTGATAGGAACCGTCATATCTGTTAGCGCTCTTGCAGCAACAGGAAATTTCGATTCAGGAGATTTGCTAATAAGCCTTTATCTTCTCCCATCTGTGTTTGTAGGAATGGTCATATCAGGACCTCTTAGGAAAACACTTGACTCTAAATGGATAACACCGGGTGTTTACCTTTTGTCCGGCACAGCTGCAATTACACTTTTAATAAGATCCTTGTTCTAATGTCAATCCAATAATATGTCTCTTCTAAAATTAACTTCCGTCAGTAAAACCGAATCTGGAACAAAAATACTTAAAAATATCGATTGGGAAGTTAACCCAAAAGAAAACTGGGTTGTTCTGGGGCCTAATGGTTCAGGTAAAACTTCATTACTTAATATCGCTTCGTGTAATCTTCACCCGAGTAAGGGTGATGTAGAAATCCTCGACCATGTTTTAGGCAAAACAGATTTACGTTCACTTAAACCAAAAATCGGTTTTATGTCAACTTCATTGAACTACAAATTTAGATTCAATATAAAAACTATAGAAGTGGTAGTAACAGCTCTTACAGGGGCACTTGAGCCATGGTGGGATAATTTCGGAACATCCGATTGGGAGCAGGCTCATCAAGTGTTAGAAAATGTGGGCTGTGGGAAAAAATCTGACCAACCATTCGGCACGTTATCCACCGGAGAAAAACAAAGAGTTCTTTTAGCTAGAGCGCTCATGTCAGAACCGGAAATACTATTTTTAGATGAACCAACTAGTGGCTTAGACTTAGGAGGTCGTGAAGAACTCTTAATTGTTCTTTCAAATTTAGCAAATGAAGAAAAATCTCCTCCAATGGTTCTAGTGACTCATCATTTAGAAGAAATACCAGTTGATTTCAGTCATCTTTTTCTACTAAAAAATGGTGAAACCGTTGCTTCAGGAAAGATGAGCGATGTAATGACATCAGAAAATATCTCTAAATGTTTTGACTTGAATGCCTCTATAGATAACACCGCTGGACGATGGAACGTTCATATTCGTACGGACGAAAATCAATAATATGCATGCACTTATAATCACTGGAGGCCCTTTACCTTCTTGTAAATTTCTTCTGCCTGAAGTGGAACTGGTAATTGTTGCCGATTCCGGCGGTGATCATGCTGAGGAACTAGGCCTTGAAATTGACCTAATGATTGGTGACTTTGACTCTTGCTCGGAGGAAGCAATTGGGAGGGCTAAAGAAGTCCGAAAATTTCCAATAGATAAAGATGTAACAGATCTGGAATTAGCACTTGCTGCAGCTATTGAAAAGAAGTGTTCCTCAGTCACGATCGTTACTTCATCACGTGGAAGGTTCGATCACACTTTTGGAAATATTGTGGTGGCGAGTTCAAACCGCTGGAGCGAACTTGAAATCGATTTGTTTGTTGATGAGAGCTACACAAAAGTAATCAGAGATAAAGCAAAATTAACTGGCAGCCCTTCTGACACATTGACACTACTTGCCATGGGGGGCACTGCTTTTGGCATTACCAGCAATGGTCTGAGGTGGGAATTAGATGGTATTGATCTTAGTGCTGGTTCAGGTTTAGGTATTTCTAATGAATTCATAGCTGACGAAGTAGAAATTTCTGTTGATGAAGGGACTCTTCTCTCAATTCAATCATTCGAAAGCTATTGAAGCTCCGTTTTTAGTGATTGATTAATGCGACTTTCACAGGATTATCCGCTATGAGCTAGATTCAATTTGTGCGCAAACATCCAAATAGGCTTTTTTGATGACAATCAGCGAAGAAATATCAGAACTCTCGACTCTATTGAATGATCCGAGTACTGTTTTGCGCCCACCAGAGACCGTAATGAAACCCACAAATCTCGGTGCTGTAAGAATGACTCGATTTAGCTTCAGTCGATCATTGATCCGTCGAGCATTTATGAACCAATGGGAAATTGAGCGCCTAGTTGTCGACTTCGATGAATTTGGAAGAGGACACATTATCTATCGCATTCTTGCCGAGGGGAAACTTTTTCATTTCGTAGCCTTCACTTCAACTATCGATGAATCTCTACATACTGACCGTGTGATAGCGGATGTATGGGATGTAACTGCAGCATTAGTGGAAGGAGAAATAGATGATAAATTTCTGCAGTTCTTAAGCGATGAAGTTCCCAAACAAGAACTAAGTCGACTGGACTCTAGAGTGCTTGTATTAACCAGAGGGAACCGAAGTGTTCGATTTTATGACCATCTAGTGGAACGTTTAGCTAATGGCAAACAACCAGAGTCAAAACAACTGGGCGATGCCGGTTACATCATGCGGAGTACAGCCTTCTATGGGAACGGGAAATTTGGTATGCGTTCCTTTTTAGGTTTCGAAGATCAACATCCACTTTCTGCGCCTTACAGGGCACAGTTTCTTGCAGCTTGGCTTTTTAGGGAAGTTAGTTATGAGTCGGTAGAACACTGTGCTAAAGCAAAGAACCCTGACGCTGCACATTTGAACGATGAATGGAGTTGTTTTTTTGGTCTAGGTAATGCGACAGGTCTAGGGTTAGTTCCTTGGGCCATGAAACATCCCGAAGAATTGAATTCGTGGATCTCTATAAGAGAATTGGCTCTTTCTAATGTTCGTTCCCTGAGAGGTTCAACTTTAAATAAGCAGATTCTTGAAGAATGGTTTGATAAGGCTTACCAATATTTCTCTTCGCTGGGTGGTGATGACCGCTGGCCTTGGATGGGACCTGATTCTCTAGCTAAAGCGACCCTACTTATCCATGACACCTTCCGTTCTTTAAGCGAAAATGACTTTCCCTTCAATGATCTTTACTTGTGGGCTGAAAAGCAAGACGTTGAAATAACCGAATTGGTGGTTTCATTATTGTTAGAGCTAGATAACACAGATGACGAAGTCATTGACAGCCTCCTAAAGGTCACCAATGAAAAAAAAGACAACTTTAATGTCATAGTTGGAGACCTGAAAAAAATAGTCGAAGAAAAATATTTCTGGTTAAATGAACTTAATCTGGATGAATCAGAAGCTA
>JASLTU010000063.1:0-6363 GCA_030742755.1 Acidimicrobiales bacterium
TCCAGAAACTAGCTGCTGCTTAAGGTTAACTATGAGAGAAGAGTTGCTTTCCCCCAACAAAGAACCTATCGAAAGTGAAATAGAAGTAGGTCTAAGGCCTAAAGGTCTTGCTGAATTTGTTGGTCAAACGGAACTAAAAGGCCATCTAAGGGTGATGCTTGAGGCGGCAAGAGAGCGGGAACAGCCTGCAGATCACTTCCTTTTCGCAGGCCCTCCAGGATTGGGTAAAACTACCTTAGCTCATATAGTCGCCATGGAAATGGGAGCTGAACTTCATATCACTTCTGGTCCCGCTCTTGAAAGAGCAGGTGATCTGGCATCTATTTTGACAAAACTTGAAATAGGGGATGTCCTATTTATCGATGAAATTCACAGACTTGCAAGAGCTGTAGAAGAAGTGTTATACCCAGCCATGGAAGACTTCGAACTAGACATCGTTCTAGGTAAAGGCCCAGCGGCACGTTCAATAAGGCTTGATTTACCACCGTTTACTTTGGTTGGAGCTACTACGCGTACCGGACTTATTACAGGGCCTCTGCGTGACAGGTTTGGACTTACGGCAAGGTTGGATTATTACGAATCCGAAGAATTGCAATCAATAGTCCAAAGGACGGCTGGAATACTTGAAGTTGATATAGATGCCGATGGAGCCGCCGAAATAGCTAAACGCTCAAGAGGCACTCCTAGAATTGCTAATCGATTATTACGACAAGTGCGTGACTTCGCTCAAGTTGAACGAGAAAGGAAAGTAGATGGGGACGTAGCGCGTGACGGCCTCACATTTTTTGGAGTTGATGATCTGGGCTTGGATAAGGCATCAAGAGCGATTTTGATTTCTTTATGTGAAAAATTTTCTGGTGGTCCAGTCGGCATTAAAACTTTAGCTATTAGCGTCAGTGAACCAGAAGACACTGTTGAGGATGTTTACGAACCGTTTCTAATTCAACAGGGTTTACTTATAAGAACTCCAAAAGGCAGAGTGGCAACTCCAGCCGCTTACAATCATTTAGGTCTTACTCCTCCATCTGATAAAAAGCAGTCATTATTTGACAAATGATAAATGGATTGAAAATCTCCTAAAATAATGCTTGATGGATCTTAATGAGTTTGATTACGACCTACCTGATTTTGCAATAGCCCAGAAGCCATTGTCTGTTAGAACAGAGTCACGTCTGTTAGTGGATATTGATAACCAGATACAGCATTCAAAAATTTCCGATCTCCCTGAAATGGTGAAACCAGGTGACCTTATCGTAATGAATAACACGAGAGTTCTTCCCGCTCGTTTCTATACGAGCAAATCTACTGGAGGAAAAGTAGAGATTCTTTTATTAGAAGAAAGCAAAGAAACTGATCATTGGGAAGCACTGGTCAAGCCAAGTAGAAAAATAGAACCTGGTAGCATTTTCAAACTTGGGGAAGATTTTCAAATTGAAGTAAACGATGATCTTGGGAAAGGTTTAAGGAAAGTACGGCTTGATGTGAAGGGAGATTTTATTCAGACGCTTGAAAAATACGGAGAAATGCCTCTCCCGCCATATATAAAAACGAAGCTAGAAGACAAAGACCGATATCAGACTGTGTACAGCAAGGAAGCTAAATCTGCCGCTGCGCCTACTGCCGGATTGCATATAACTGAAGAGTTGCTTGAAAAGTGTATTGAAAAAGGCGCAAAAATTGAATTTATAGAACTTGTAGTCGGTTTGGACACATTCCGTCCACTGGATTCAGAAAACATTGAGGAGCATAAAATGCATTCTGAATTTTACAGTGTGTCTGAAAATGTTATTAAAGAATGTGCAGAAGCCGAGAGGGTTATAGCTGTAGGGACAACAACAGTAAGAGCTCTTGAAACAGCAGCATTAGGAGAGTTAGAAGGAAGAACTAATATTTTCATAAAACGACCCTTCGATTTTAAAATTGTCGACCTTCTTTTAACTAATTTTCATCTACCAAAGTCAACCTTGCTTATAATGCTGGATGCGTTCCTAGGCGAGAGATGGAAGTCTCTATATGAAGAGGCTCTGCATGAAAATTACAGATTTCTTTCTTTTGGAGATGCAATGCTTACGCAAAGACAAATTTTTGGAAACTAGGCTGATTCTAAATGAGAGCTGATTTTGATTTAGAAAACAGAGATGGAGAAGCGAGAGCAGGCATTGTGAGGCTTGCAACTGGTTCTTTTAAAACACCCTGCTTCATGCCAGTGGGAACAAGAGGGTCTGTTAGGCACTTGTCTTCTTTTGATCTAGAAGATCTCGGCGCCCAGGTAGTTTTAGCTAATACTTATCATCTGATGCTTAGACCGGGGGCGGAAATAGTAAAAAATGCTGGCGGTATAGCATCGTTTGCAAATTGGACAGGTTTGACACTAACAGATTCAGGTGGTTACCAGATTTTTTCACTTGATCCTAAAGTAGACGAAGAGGGAGCGACATTTCGTTCTGTATACGACGGTTCTTTCCACAAATTAACACCAGAAAGTTCTGCTGATATACAAGCTGACATCGGTGCCGATATTCAGATGGTTTTAGATATATGTCCTGCCCTGCCAGCACCTGAAGAGACAATAAGAGAGTCTGTAGAAATGACTGCTGCATGGGCTGAGAGAGGAAGAAAAACTTTTATTGACCACCCTGATGCTTCCACTCGTCAAAGCCAATTTGGAATAGTCCAGGGAGGGATTAACCCTGCATTGAGGGCTGAGAGCACAAAACGTACTTTGGAAATTGGTTTTGATGGTTATGCCGTAGGAGGATTGAGCGTTGGTGAAGGTAGGAGTGAAATGCTTGATTCGGTATCAGTAGTAACTGATTTAACTCCTAAAGATCAACCAAGATATTTTATGGGTTTAGGCGATCCAGTTGGTTTAGTCAATGTTGTTGAAAGAGGAATTGACATGTTCGATTGTGTTTTACCGACTCGCTTAGCTCGGCACGGAACTGTTTTAACGTCAGAAGGAAGAATCAATATCGGTAACGCTCGCTTCGCTAAAGATGATGATCCGCTTGATCCTGGATTCCCCCAAAGCCCCGGCAACCATTGGTCCAGGGCGTATTTGCGTCACCTGATGGCTACAGATGAACCAACTGGAGCACGTATTTTGACTTTACACAACCTTGCATGGCTTATAAATTTTGTGGAGCGTATGCGGACTTCTATAAATGAAAATGAGTTTGATCAGTTTCGAAAAGAAACTCTAGATATTTGGTCGTAAGTCGGCTAGTTCGAGCCTTAATATCCTCACTCGGCGTAAGCTATAAGTGTAAGTATCCCCTAAATTAGAGAGCCCAAATGTCATTTTTGCCACTCATAGTAATCATGTTGTTGATGTATATGTTTCTTATACGGCCACAACAAAAACGTGTTAAAGAACAACAAGCCTTGGTGCGCTCCTTAGCAGCTGGCGACGAAGTGCTACTCAACTCAGGTATCCATGGAGTGGTTAAAGAAGTTGAGGAAGAAAGCGGAATTATATGGCTTGAGGTTGCGCAAGATCTTGAATTAAAAGTTCTACGGAGCGCTGTTGACCGAAAATTTCAAACAGATTTAGATGAGAGTTCTTCAGAAGATTAACTACTTCAGGGAAAATTAGAATGCGTCGACAATTAACTCTTCTTATAGGGATTTTGGCAGTAACTATTGCTTCAATAGCAGGGACAGTCCTTTGGAAGAATGAACCTTTACTTGGTCTAGACCTTCAGGGAGGAGTGTCTGTTCGACTTATTGCTACTCAGCCAGCAGACGAAATCATGCTTGATCAGACTGTGGAAATCATACGCAACCGAGTCGATGGTTTAGGGGTAGCGGAACCAGAGATATCTCGCATCGCGGGAGGAGTGATGGTGTCCCTGCCAGGTGTTAAGGATCAAGACAGGGCACTGCAATTAGTTGGCACGACGGCTGAAATGCGTTTCCGTCCTGTTTGCAACGTGTTTTCTTCTGCTGGAAATCAAAATATTGGAAATGATGGAAACAACTATGAGGCTTCTCCATTAGCATCTTGCGCCGGAGCTATAAATGGCGAAATACAACCAGTTGTTGGTATCGATGGATTGACTCCAAAGGAAGCAGACCAAGCTAACAATTTCGTGATTTTAAGCTCACAGGATGAACCAGGAGCTAGTTACCTTCTTGGTCCGAGTGTGTTAACTGGAGATGCCCTTAGCGATGCAGGAGCAGATTTTTTCGACTATCAGTGGCAAATAAGTCTTGTCCTTAATGCTGGACAGAATGGTATAGACGCTTTTAATTTAGTTTCAGCACAATGTTATGTCGGATCGGAAGCATGCCCGCAACTTCCGGGATTCACAAATGGCCGCCTAGCGATTGTCTTGGACGGAGAAATTATTACTGCTCCACAAATTAGAGCACCTGAATTTCAAAGAGATGCAATAGTCATCTCAGGGGCTTACGAAAAAGAAGAAGCTGAAAATGTTGCACTGGCATTAAGGTACGGATCTCTTCCAGTTGAATTAGAAGCAGAAAACACTCAACTTGTTTCCGCAACGATAGGAGAAGACTCTCTGGATGCAGGAGTCAAAGCTGGACTCATAGGATTGTTTCTTGTGGCGGTTTTCATGCTGTTTTATTATCGACTGCTTGGTCTAGTCGCTTTGTTGAGCCTGTTGCTTTCTGGGGCTCTTTTGTGGGCGATCGTCGCTCATTTAGGCACCCAAGAAGGGCTCGCTCTTACACTTGCTGGTATAACAGGAATAATTGTTGCAATAGGTGTCTCAGTTGATTCGAACATTGTTTATTTTGAACATCTAAAAGAAGATGTACTTGATGGAAGAACAGCTCGTTCATCAGTAGATCGAGCCTTCCCAATTGCTTTTTCTACGATAGTTAAAGCAGATATGGCTTCACTCATAGGTGCGGTTTTACTTTGGTGGCTCACAGTTGGAGCAGTTAAGGGTTTTGCTTTTTATCTAGGTTTGGCAACTTTACTTGACCTAGTAGCAACATATTTTTTTATGGGCCCAATTGTAAAAGTACTCGCCAAAACTGATTGGTTTGCAAATCATCCTAAAAGGTTTGGTTTGCCAGCTATTGGGGCAATAAGCGAATCAAGATCAAAGGCCAGTTCAACTTTGGTGGAGACGGTATGAAAACTTTAAAAAGTCTTTACCGAGGTGAGAACCCTGTCAACTTTCCAAACTTATGGAAGCGAGCTCTTGTAGCTTCCATGATTGTTTTGCTGGTTGGATTAGGTTCTTTCGTGTTTCGCGGTCTTAATTTGGGACTTGACTTTGAGGGAGGAACTTCTTACGAAGTTCGTTCATCGAGTATGACAGTTTCAGAAACCAGAGAGATACTTTCAAGCATTGGAGCGGCTGATTCGAGAGTGCAAAAAGTAGGCGATGATTTAATCAGAATCAGATCTGATATAGATGACCCTCAAAAAGCTAATGAGCTTAGAGAACTATTAGAAAATCGGATTGGAGAGGTTGAGACATTCGAACAGGTTGGTCCAACTTGGGGATCGGATGTAACAAATAAAGCTATAAAAGCATTGCTTGTATTTTTCGCCGTGGTAGCTGTGTATCTTACGATACGTCTTGAATGGAAAATGGCGTTTGGAGCTTTAGTCGCAGTAATCCACGACATCATCATCAGCGTTGGTGTGTATTCGTTTTTTCAATTTGAAATCACGCCTGCCACGGTAGTTGCCTTCCTCACGATCATGGGGTATTCCCTATATGACACAATCGTTGTTTATGACAAGGTCAGAGAAATCACAGGAAGGTTAGGAGCAACTGAAAAATATTCTTACACAGAGATGATGAATTTGGCACTTAACAGAGTGACTATGAGATCAATAAACACAAGTATTTCTTCAGCTTTGCCAGTGCTTTCATTGCTCGTGATCGGCGCATTTATAATGGGTGCAACTACTTTGCAGGAATTTAGTGTTGCGTTACTGGTAGGGATATTGGTTGGTTCATATTCCTCAATTTTTTTAGCGTCTGCATTAGTTTCGAGGCTTAAGGAACGAGAAGAAAGATGGCAACAAGTAAGAAATCGGCTTGACCAAAAGGGAATCAAGTATCAGGAAGTTCGACAAATTGACAGGCAAGAGGCATCTAAACCAGATTTGAAGAAGCAAGAACGTATTGAGGGGGTTAGGGGTCCGGCACGTGGGCGGACTACTTCTATGCAGAACTCTGGAGCAATTCCTCCAAGACCTCGTAAGAAGCGTCGCTAAATGGTAGCGACACGTCGAGTTGTTCCATGGCGCCGTCGAGCTTCAGGAAAAAGTGATGAAACAGCCGCTTTAATTGACGTTTACCTAGAACGTCACCCCAAAGGCGATGTTGCATTGATAGAACGTGCTTATAAAACTGCTGTACTCGCTCATGA
>JASLTU010000064.1:0-6362 GCA_030742755.1 Acidimicrobiales bacterium
TCGGGTTGTCACTTTTTATCAAAGATGAGCGGCTTATGTTTGATTACAATATTTTTTATGATCACAAGATTCTTGAGAGCGAAATAACTGTTCCTGAAGGTGAAGTAAAAGTAGGGGTTTATCTCGAACGCGATGACCCCGCAGGCGAAGTAACCCTACTGATAAATGGAGAACAAGTAGGGAAAATGGAAATCCCATTTGTGATTCGACTTTTGGGTAGTACGGGTATGGATATCGGAAGAGATTCTCTTTCACCAGTATCAGAAAAGTACAGTGCCCCTTTTCCGTTCGAAGGCATGATAAATCAAGTGGTTGTTCATCTACCGGAACGTGGTAATACACTTGAAGAAACTTTTCTGGCGATGCGTTCAGAATTAGGAATGGAGTAATTCTTAAGAGTCTGGTTTTATGATTTCCAGCGCTCCGCTGGCTAAAAGAGATTCGAATTTCTCACTTTCCATTGAAAGATCTTCACGGCAGATTTCTTCGGTGTGCTCTCCGATAAGAGGAGCGCGTGTAATCACGGGAGATGCCATTTTTGATCCTCTAATGCAGGCTCCATCAAGAGTAATTTCACCCACACCACCCAACTGTTCAACTTTTGGTAAAAAATTACGGGCAAGTAAGTGCTCATCACTCAATTGTTCAGCTGCATTTAAAACACGTCCAGCAGGGATCCCAGCATTTTGGCACATTTTTTCGACCTCTACTGAAGATAACGCAACACTCCAAGCGGAAACGATGGAATTTAGAGTTTCTCTGTGTTCGACTCTGTAAGCACTTAATAGATATTTTTCTGTTATGTCAGGGTCGAGCTGCATCAGAGTAGAAAGTTTTTTCCATTCTTCATCGTTTCTAACACAGATAACACACCACGATTCATCATCTTTGCATGGAAAAGGCCCCCAGGGAGCTCCTCTATCGGAATCATTTCCCTGAGGAATTACTGAATCCGGTTGAATAGCTTCTTTGCAGAAAAGGTCACCAAGTGTTCCAAGCAACACTTCGACTTGAGCCACTTCAATATGGTTACCACTCGCACCACGATTAATATTGACAATTGCAGCAAGCGCGAAAACTGCAGAAAGGCGGCCTGCTAGGTGGTCTGGATGAATCGCTGTAGTTCCAGGCGGAGGATCCCCATCCTTAAAAGCCCAAAGCCATGACAAACCGCTTACTGTTTGAATAGTAGGGCCGTACCCATTCCAGTTAGCAAAATCACCTTTACTTCCCATCAACTGACTGCTAATCATTACCGCATTAGGATTGATTTGTTTTATTGCGTCGTAACCGAGCCCTAATACATCCATAGTTCCAGTTGAATTGTTTTCAATTACGACATGACAGTCCTTGATCAACTCAAGCACCACTTCACGAGCTTTTTCGTTTTTTAGATTTGCACCAAATGCGCGTTTAGTTCTATTCGATGAAGCGAAAGAGGCCGTCATGGTGCCGCCAAGCACAATTCTAATGAAGTCTGGATACTCCCAACTTTCTATTTTTATAACATCAGCACCATATTCTGCGAGCATACGACCGCATTCGACTCCGACTCCGCCGTGTCCAAAGTCCACTACTTTCAAACCTTCAAGAGGCAGGTCAGCAGGAGTGAGGGATTTGGTGGGAAGAGGGAACGGAGTCTGGCTGAATTCTGGGTCATCCTGGTCGACTGTTGGGGCGGGGAATCTGTACCCAACGCGTTTGCCGTCAACTTCAGCAAAACCTGACATTACCGGAGCAGTCAGACCATTCGTGATTTCAAGAGTTTGGAAAGTTCCACGAGATTTGTAGTGAGTATTAGTTAAAACATCAGAAGGTTTGAGCATCGGAGTGGCTATAACACCACGTTTTTGAGCTTCAATGCAGCCTTCTATCATTGGTTTGTTTTGCCAGTGTTCCCAGAAAAGAGGATTAATCACATCAAGATTCATGTAGCGATTAATAGTGCTTTCCCAATATTCATCAGCGAAACTTTCTGGCGATCCCATCCATTCCCACAGTGCCTTCCATTGTCTTGGAGCCAGAATTACTTGCCTTACGAAACCATCAGCGCAAGGAATATGAGGGTAGAGGGGACTGTCTCCAGACCTTATGAGCGTCGCTGGACCACCAGAAACCTCACTTGCTGAAGCATTTGGAATACCCCATGTATTCATTTGAGCTAGAGCCTCAACTGCAGAAACATCGATGTGTTGGCCGGTGCCGTTACGATCGCGGTGCAAAATACCGAGAAGAGTTGCATAAGCGCCAACTATTCCGAGCGTGTCATAAGAAATCGATCCAGGTGCTAATAACGGAGGTTTGTCGATCACGCCAGAAACTGACAACCAACCGGAACGTGCAAAAACGACTTCATCTGTGCCTACAAAAGAAGAATCAGGTCCTGTTTGTCCAAAGTCGGTGAGAGAAACAATTATGAGAGAGGGATTTTCAGAAAGCAAAAGTTCGGGTGATATTCCAAGTTCTGCGAGAGTTCCGGCTAAGAAGGTTTCGATTAAAACATCGCTTTGCTTTATTAAAGTGACAAGGTCATCGATACCTTCTGTGGTGTCAAAATCGATTGATGTTGAACGCTTATTTAGGTTTCGGTAAGCGAAGTATAAGGAAGTTCCATCTGGAGAAAATGGTCCCATTGAGCGAGACACAGCACCACTCGAAGGTTCAATTTTCAATACATCAGCACCCAAATCACCTAGTATGCGGCCGCAGAGTTCACCTTTTTCGTCAGACAGGTCAAGAACACGCAACCCTTCTAAAGGCGAAAACTCATCGCTGAACATATTCTCCATAGCGTTGATAGTAATTGTTATTTTTAAGAATGTCGATGCGGATCTCTACCCTTTCTGACTATATAGAAGGCTTCTTTCGCGTTAAAGTGCGAGAGTGACGAAACGAGTTCGCTATTCCCTTTTTTTTGTTTTTGTGTCTTTTCTTTTTCTTTCAACAGGTGAAATAGCGGTAGGGGAAACAGAATCGATTCGTGAAGCGCGCGAGAAGAAACAAGACGCTTCAAATCGACGAGCAGATGCTGCCTCTGTTTTGAAACTAGCGGAAGCTGATGATGAGGCAGTTGTGCAGGCTTTAAACGATCTAGATGCTGCTGTTGCAATGGAACAAGGAAAGATTGAGGCGGCAAGACAGGCCATAGAGGCCGCAGAAGCGGAAGCTACACTTCGTTGGGTTGAAACTGACCAAGTTGTTAAAGGAATTGAAGATCTAAGAAGACGTTTACGAGATCTGGCAGTCGATGTCTATGTTTCTAGTATGAATCCAAGTTCATTCTTCGAATCTGACGATATGTCAAGTGCCGTTAGAAAGTCAGCCATCCTTAGCGCTGTGTCTGGTGACCAAGGTGATTTAGTAGACCAACTAAGAGCTTTGGAAGCGGATAAAGAAGAGATAGCACGTTCGGCTGATCAGGCCATTCGTGATGCAGAAAGAAATCAACTTGAGATAGAAGCTGGTTTGTTGGTACTTGATAGTCGGATTTCAGAAAGAGAGACAGCGCGAGATGAGGTTCAGGATCGTATTGAATTAGCTGAAGCTGAGGTTGCAGATTGGAAGCGTGAGCAGTATTTAATGGCAATACTTATTGACAACTTAATTGCGGAAGAACTAAGAAAATCAGCTCCAGATTTAACGAAAGAGTCAGGGCAAGGCTTTATCCTACCAATAGATAAGAGTAGTAAAATAACATCTTCATTCGGGATGAGAACTCATCCGATTTTAGGAGTGAAACGAATGCACAACGGAGTTGATTTTGATTGTGTCAGAAATCAACCAATTTGGGCGGCTAAAAAAGCGAATGTTCTATTTGCTGGAACTAAAGGTTCTTATGGCAAAACAGTGATTCTCGAACATGAAGGGCCAGTTCTAACGCTTTATGCACATTTAAATGAACTTTTAGTGTCTACTGGCATGGAGGTAGCGACAGGAGATTTGATTGGAAAGTGTGGAACGACTGGTCGGTCGACCGGTAATCATCTTCATTTTGAAGTTCGTACAGGTGGTGAAGCGAAAGATCCGATGATTGTGTTACCTAAAAACTGAAGGATAAGAAATGAGCAATGAAAATTATAAGATTGGTGTAGCCGGAGCTGGTGTGATGGGTTCAGGAATCGCTCAGGTGATGGCGCTTTCTGGTTGTGAAGTGGTATGTCGTGACATTGATGAAGAGGTGCTAAATGCTGCTTCATCAAGTGTGGATTCTGGACGTTTTGGAGTTAGAAGTGCTGTTGAGCGTGGAAAGTTAACCGATGAAGAGGCTAACAATGCTTTGGAGAGGTTGCGTTTTACAACAGAGACAAAAGAGTTCGATGATTTAGATTTAATCATCGAAGCAATCCCGGAAAGATTCGATCTGAAAGTGTCATTCTGGAAGGAACTTGATGAAACGGCATCTGATAGAACAATTTTTGCTTCCAATTCGAGCGGGTTTCCAATTTCTGCAATGGCGGCGGCGACTGAAAGGTCGGACAGATTTATTGGATGGCACTGGGCGTCTCCGGCGCCAGTAATGAAGTTGGCTGAGATCGTAAGGGGAAGAGAAACTTCTCAAGAAACAGTGGATACTGTTGTTTCTCTTGCAGAATCAGCCGGTAAGAATCCAGTAGTTATTGCCGATACTGATACGAATTGGGGTTATGTAACAAACCGTGTCTATTTCGCAATGGTTAAAGAAGCTTCTGCTGTTGTTAGTGAAGGTATTGCTGACCGCGATCAAATAGATCAGCTGATGACTGACTGTTTTCGTTGGCCTTCGGGGCCTTTTGGAATGACACGAGGCGCCACCTCGGGGTGGAAATAGTTATATGAAAGCTGCTTTGCACACAGGAATTGGAAAACCCTTATCTCTTGTCAATGATGTCGATTTAGTTGGACCTAAAGAAGGTCAAGTTTTAATCAGAACTGAGTATTGCGGTATCTGTCATTCCGATGTGAGTGTTTTGGATTCATTGGAGTTAACTCCCATGATTTTGGGACACGAAGCCGCCGGTGTTGTGGAAGAAATAGGTGAAGGTGTTACATCGGTAACTAAAGGCGACTCTGTATTGATGACTCCTATCGGGCCATGTGGTGATTGTGATATGTGCAATCTTGAAAGACATACACTTTGTGAAAGAGGGCAAACCTTTGTTTTTGGAACGTTTCCGGATGGAAGTACACCTTTTCAAAGAAATGGATCTCCTGTCTATCAGGGTCTTGGAGTGGGTGGTTTTGCTGAATATACGATTTTAGAAGAACGAAATGTTGTCCGCGTAGAAAAAGGTATTCCATTAGAGACGATTTGTTTAATAGGTTGTGGAGTGCAAACGGGTGTTGGTTCTGTTCTTAATACTGCAAAAGTTGCTCCTGGTTCAACAATCCTCGTCATGGGTTTGGGAGGTGTGGGACTTTCGGTGCTACAAGGAGCGCTGATAGCTAAAGCTGAAAAGGTTATTGTTTCAGATCCTGTCAAAGATAGAAGGGCAAAAGCTCTGGAATTAGGTGCTACTAACGTTATTGATCCTACTGTGGATGATTTGATTAATTCTGTAATGGAATTAACGACAGGAAAAGGAGTTGACTACGCTTTCGATGCTGTAGGAAAATCCGAGCTAATTGAGGTTGGTATGACTGTGACTAGGGCTGGTGGAACAACGATAATAGTGGGAGCCCCCCCTCCGGATGATGAACTAAAGTTTTCATCTGCATTACATCTGATGATGAGCGAGAAACGCTTATTGGGTTCACTTTTGGGATCTTGCAATGCACAAGTAGATATACCGCTTCTAATCGACTATTGGCAAAATGGTCTGCTGGATTTGGAAAGCATGATTAGTCAAACATATTCATTGGATGACATAAACTTAGGAATAACTGATCTAAGAAATTCAACTGGAATCAGAACTGTTGTAAAAATTCATGAAAGCTGACATAAGTTTGAAATCTCAAATCGGTTACTTGATAGCCGCAGTTTCTGCTATCTGCGCTCTTATTTTTTCCTTCGCAGTTTCAGTGAAGGGTATTCTCTGGGGCGAAATAGGCATGAGTAGATGGATGTATGAAAATACCCCGGAATTTTTGGACTTTTTTGGCGACATTATTGATGCCCCTATTACTGATCTCGGCGCTCCATTACTTTTTATAGGTATCTCAATTTTGGTTTATTGGCAGTGGGGTAGATACGCAACAATAGGACTAGTTTTCGCGGGATTCATGACGAGTCTAACCAGAATCTCTGATGTTGTCGAACGGTCTGGACCAAATGAAAATTTTGTTTTTTACAAAAACATCTCATCTGAAAATGAGAAAATTAACCCAAAAAATCATCAAAATAACCCTAAAATGGTCAAGTAGACCGAAAATCATTTTTTCTTGAA
>JASLTU010000065.1:0-6257 GCA_030742755.1 Acidimicrobiales bacterium
GTCGGCGAGTATGAGTCGCCCTTCTGCATCTGTGTTTATAACTTCGATTGTTTTACCGTTTCGAATTTTTAATACGTCTCCTGGCCTTGTCGCATCTCCTCCAAGCATGTTGTCAGTCATAGGCAAATAGCCTTTGACTCTTATTTTGGGAGCTAAAGAAGAAAGTGCGGACATTGCTCCAGTTACGGCCGCAGCTCCTCCCATGTCTGTTTTCATTTCAGACATGCCTTGCCATGGTTTGATCGAGAGTCCACCGGAGTCAAAAGTAATCCCTTTGCCTACTAGAGCTAAGGTTGCTTTTGCTTTACCTTTCGGCCGGTAAGTCAACTCAACGAATCTTGGTGGATTGTCAGAACCTCGATTTACCCCTAGGAGACCTCCTAGGCCTGCTTTTTTGATAGCGGCTTCATCCATGACTTTTGCTGTAAGTCCTTTTTCTTTTGCCATTCGTGCAACTTTGCGGGCAAATACTTGAGGGGTAAGAGTCCCTCCAGGTTCGTTTACCAAATCACGAGCTAATACAACTCCTTCTACAACAGCAGTTGCTTTCCTGATTGCAGAGTTAGCTGCAGATGATGTGCTGCCAGCAAGTACCACTTTTTTTAAAGATTCATCTTCTTTATTCTTTGTCGAAGATGATTTGTAATCGAATTTGTAAAGGGATAAAGCCATTCCTTCCACAACTGACTGGATGGCTTGAGTAGTTTCAAGATCTGATTTCGAAACTAGGTCTGTCGCTACTGAACTATGTCGGCGTGTTGCCCTTGCAAGAGCTGCAGCAGCATCTCTTAATCTTGTTGGACTTATTTCGTTTGATTCTCCGAGACCTACGGCTGCTATTAGCTTGTTTCCTGAAGGAAGTAACTGGACTTGACCTAATTCACCCTTAAAACCAAGTTTTTTAAGCTCTGTTGGATTAAGGCCTTTTGGGAGCGTGTTCAATTTGTCCGAACTAATTCCATGAGCGACTACTGCCGTATTTGCTGGTAACCCTTTGGCGGTCGTAAAGCTTATTGTCATGTTTCCTCCTATTTAAAAATTTTAATCAGATGCTGGAACAGATTTTGTTGTTACAGATTCGCCTTCTTGCCAACGTGCAGCGCTCCAAAGAAGATCTGAAAGACGATTCAAATATGGAACTACGTATGAATTTTCAAGCTCAAGTCCAACTGCTGACCTTTCTGCCCGACGACATACAGTTCTTGCAACGTCTAATCTCGCTGATACTTCGTCTTCGCCAGGGACTACGAATTCTTTTGGCATTTCAAACTTTTCGCTGAGTTCATCTATCATGCCTTCAAGACCTTCAACCATTTCTTTAGTTACGCGACTGTTTTCATCAAGGTTGTCGATTTTCTCTGGGTTGCAGGCCAGTTCTGCCATTAGTGTCCAAAGCTCACGTTCAACTTTCAGTAAGAGGGTTGAAAGTTCTTCACCTGCTACTGATCTTGCTAAGCCGATAAATGCCTGTGTTTCATCGACATCTCCATAAACTTCAGGTTGGGAGTCATTTTTTGAAACGCGTCCTCCGTACAGCAGATCTGTAGAGCCGTCATCTCCTCGTCGTGTATATACCTTCATTTAAATAATCCTAACGGCACCATGCTTAGACCATCGAGCAGATTTCTATTTTAAGCAAGTGTTGCTCTTGCTACTAGATCCATTCCAAATCCTGTCAATATTGCCAGATATAACAAGCCGGTTGCTGCCATGACTGCGGAATATTGTCTTTCTTTTAATGCTGCGCGTGTTACGAAAACTAGAACAATTGTCATAAGAGTGCAGGCAAGCCAAAACCAGCCTAAAAGACCTCCGTAACCATCATCGATACTTCCATTAATCACTGAGAGCATTCCTGTTGGGTATAGAAGTACCGCCAGTTCAAATGGCCAAATTATTCCTATTAACCGCACTAGTTCCAATAGAGGGGCTCTAGCCAAGCCTGGTTGAACTAAATACCAGTGTCCAAGAAGCATCGCATCACTTACAGCACCTAAAAAAATTGCTCCTACAAGCGTTCTTGCTATCGCTAATCCTGGAGGACCACCAGCATCAAGTGCTGCTACTACTAGAGCAGCTATTCCTAAGATTGGAGCAACAAGATCTAAGTTTGGATTTAGAAATTTGTTTTCTTCTTTTCTTTTTAAATAAGAATTAAGTAATGGAACTGTTGTAGTTGCTACTACTCCCAAAATGATTATTTCGCGTTCTATTACTACTTCTGTTAAGACTGCGACTACAAAAGCCGAAACCAGCATGACCATGTAGGTGATACGCAATAACCATCCATAACCTACCCCTACTTGCCGGTGACGGCAGGTAACCCAAAGAAACAGCAGACCACCAACCGCCCATTGCAAAAGAACCGTAGTGGCATCAAGGCGAATCATTTTATTTTTTAACTATCTGCAAGAACTAGCTCTGGGCGTCCAATGCTAACCGGGGTAATGTTCGTAGATTCGAAAGCTTGGCGGGCATGGTAACTGGACCGAGTTAGGGGACTTGCTTCTACATGTGAAATTCCGAGATTTTCGCCTATATTCTTCCACCTTTCGAACGCAATTGGATTTACCCATTTTTTTATGGGTAAGTGCTGTGGTGACGGCCTTAAATACTGTCCGATAGTTACGATGTCACAACCAATAGCTGCCAGATCCACTAGGCATTCATCTATTTCTGATTCCTGTTCACCTAAACCAACCATCAACGATGTTTTGGTTATGAAGTTTTCTTTATTAGCTCTCGCTAATACTGAGAGACTCCGCGCATAGCCTGCTGAAGGCCTAACTCTTCTCTGGAGTCTAGGAACTGTTTCGATGTTGTGATTCAGAACGTCGGGTTTAGCTTCGAAAATAGTATTGAGGGATTCTGGATCTCCTTTAAAGTCAGGAATAAGAACTTCGATTTTTGTTTCTGGATTTATTTCACGAATCATATTTATTGTCATTGCAAAATGTTCTGCGCCTCCGTCTTTGAGGTCGTCTCTCGCTACAGATGTTATAACTGCATGCCTCAAACCCATTTCTGCAACTGCCATAGCAACTCGTTCCGGCTCATAAGTATCTAAGGGTTTTGGTTTTCTAGTGTCAACTAGACAAAAACCGCATGCTCGCGTGCAACGTTCTCCACCTATCATGAAGGTCGCCGTACCGTCATTCCAGCAATCAAAAATATTTGGACATCCTGCTTCTTCGCATACTGTTACGAGTTGTTTTTCCTCTATAAGTTTTTTTAAACGTCGATATTCTGGCCCGGTTTCTAATTTAACTTTCATCCATTCTGGCTTTCGACGTTTCGCTGTCTGGTCTATACCTATTTGCACAAGTGACTTATCTGTATTCGTTTCATTGCCCCATAGGACATCTGCTCGTATGGCTTTTTTTTGACTCCATAATCTTTCAGCTTTTTCAGATACCAGGTCAACGACTTCTTTCATTGTCGTATTTATTCCTTCTTTTTCTAAAGATGTGACACCATATTCTGTTATCCCACAGGGAACAATATGGTCATAGAAAGTCATGTCAGGGTTAACGTTCAGTGCGAAACCATGCATCGTTCGAGCCTTGTTTAGCCTCACTCCGATCGCTGCAATCTTTCTAGGTTCTGGCCCATTAGGGTTTACCCAAACGCCTGTATACCTTTCGATTCTTCCGACGTCTTCGATGCCGAGATCTTTACATGTTTCTATAAGAAGACTTTCGATCTCATTTACGTAAGCCGCTGTATCAGCCATGCCACCTCCGCGCTTACCTTTTAATTTGAGTAAGGGGTATCCAACCAACTGGCCTGGTCCGTGAAAAGTTATATCCCCTCCTCTATTTGCTTCTTCTAATTCAGCTCCAATTGTTTCGGGGTCTGTCTTTAAATTATCTAAAGAAGCTCTGATGCCCATTGTGTAAACAGGGTGATGTTCAAGCAACAAAAGGTAGTTTCCGCGTTCATGTTTGTTTATTGCTTGTTGCACTGCGAGAGCATCTCGGTAACGGACTTTTCCCATCCATCTGATCTGAAGTTCTTTTTCTTCTGGAGTTATTGTTGGCTTTGTCATTATTAGCCGTGGAGAGATCGGCCTGTAAGTGACATTACAGTTTCACCAAAAAGCTCGCTCAGAGTGGGATGGGCTTGGATATGGTTCGCGACTTCATCAACTGTCGCTTCCAAATTGACAGCCAAGTATGCCTGGCCTAGTTGTTCGGTAACCAATGGCCCTGCCATGTGAACTCCTAGAATTCGACCTGCTTTACCTGATTCATCTGCTTCTGCGATTACTTTTACCAATCCTTCTGTTTCTCCAATTATCATGGCTCTCCCGTTTCCGGAGTAACGATGTTTTGAGATTGCGACCTTATAGCCAGCAGCTTTTGCTGATTCTTCGGTTAACCCAGCAAAGGCGACCTCAGGGTCACAGTAAATACACCAGGGAACAGTTGACGGGTCTATTGATACCGGAGACTCTCCTAAGATTTCTTTGACCACTAAAATACCTTCAGCAAATCCAACATGCGCCAATTGCGGAGTATTAACGACGTCCCCTGCAGCCCATACTCCTTTTTCGTTGGTTCTTAATTTCTCATCTACCTCTATAAAGCCTTTTTCATCAACTACTACTTCTGTGTCATTTAATCCCGCCGCATGTCCGTTAGGTGCACGGCCTACAGCTATGACGACTAGGTCAACTTCTAGTTGATTTTGTTGCCCTTTATCAGACCAACTAACTGTTGTTTTCTCGGCATCTCCCTCATGCCCTTCCACTTGCACTCCAGTTTGGATATCGATTCCTTTTTTTACGAAAGATCGTCTCACAGCAGTGGATACGTCTTTGTCGCATCCTGGGAGTATTTCGTCAAGACTCTCAAGCAATGTGACTGATGAACCTAAATCATTAAGAAGAGAAGCAAATTCACAACCAATGGCGCCACCTCCAATTACTGCAACTCGATTAGGTGTCTTTTCAATAGATAAAAATTCATCGCTTGTCATAACTGTTTTTCCATCTATTTCAAAGCCTTGGATAGTGCGTGGTGTTGAACCTGTCGCTAAAAGCACGTTTGTTCCTTGAATTATTTCTGTTTCACCATTTTGTTGGATTTCTATTTTTCTATTGGCTCCCAAAAGGCCTGTACCTGAATAAATTGTGACGTCTCTTCCTGCAAGTAACGAATTTAAACCGGCAAATAGTTGATCTATGATTGTTTGTTTGCGATTCTGGCTTATCGATAAGTCAATAACTGGGTCTTGTGATATTGCGATCCCAAAGTCTTTTGCTTGACGTACTGACCTGAGCACTGAGGCCGTCTCTAGTAACTCTTTTGCTGGTATGCAACCAACATGAAGACAAGTTCCTCCAATTTTATTTTCCTCTACGATGGCGACCTTAAGTCCAGCAGCTGAACCATAAAGAGCCGCTGCATAACCAGCAGGTCCACCACCAATTACTACTAGATCATAATTTTTTGTCATGTTTTAACTTCTTAGTTATTGAATTGTTTCATGTCTGTTTAGTTTCTTTCAAGCCAAAAGCACTTGAATGGCAAAAGCAAGGAGGATTGCTAATCCGCATAAAAGTGCTGAAATAATTAAACGCCTTGTGCTCACTTATTTTGACGGTATCCGACGTAAAGTTGTTCCGTGCGCCGTTTTTATTTGATATTTGGACTCTCTACGCTCATTTTTAGTTGTTCAAGTTCAACTGTGGATGAGTCCGGAGTTCCTGCTGTTTTTTCTTCTAGTCCACCTGTGACCACTCAGCCGACTTCAACCACTACGGTTATCGAAATCGAAATCCCTTCAGAATTGGATTTTCTTGCTCTTACTACCGATGGTGAACTAGTTAGTGGTTCAGACCTCTGGCTAAAAACAGATACTTCTGAATCAGGAGACAGCTCAATCGAGTCAGAAAATGGGTCTGGCCAGGACATGCTCTTATGGTTTTGGGCACCGAATTGAACTACCTGTCTTAGAGAGGCTCCAACGGTCGTTGCAGCAAATAATTCGGTGAAAGTTGTGGGAGTTGGAGCAATTTTCGATTCTAAGCTTGGACAAAGAAGAGTTTTAGAGTGGGGTCTAGATTTTACGAATATTGCTGATACGGGTGAGGTGTGGAGCAAATTTGGCGTCATCAACCAACCGGCTTTTGCAGTAGTAACTTCCGAGGGCAATGTTATTACCCACATGGGCCACTTGGATTTAAAAGGAATTTTTTCTCTGATTGAAAAAGCAAAATATATTTCTTAATAACTCCCTGCATCAGAACCGTT
>JASLTU010000066.1:0-6090 GCA_030742755.1 Acidimicrobiales bacterium
AGCATCTTTGACGTCATCGAGTTTGAATGGCTTAATTACTGCGGTTACTAATTTCATGTTTTCTCCAAACGACTAGTAGTACAAATATGCTATGTATTAATCAACTTGTCCATTTTCAAACGAATAAAACAATAGTTGACGAACACTAACGTGACCCATAAACCGACTCTGGTGGGGAAATTTTCTCAATTAACCTCTCCACTGTTTCAGAAATTTCATTAACTTCAAACTTTCTTCCTTCTACTTCTTCTGAAGGACCGTGCCTCCAACCATCACATAGGTTTATTTTCCCACCTGAGATTTCAAACATCTTCCCTGTCACGGTGCATTCCTTACTCGACAGCCAAACCACAAGCGGTGAAACATTTTTAGGATCTTTTTCGTCCCAACCTTCCGGAATTTCTGAATCATAAAAAACCCCTTCCGTCATACGCGTTCTCGCATCCGGTGCTATGCCATTTACTTTGACGCCATATTGCTCCCATTCTGCTGCAGCTTGAACCACTAATAGTGCTATTCCCGCTTTGGCCGCAGCATAGTTCCCTTGACCCACGCTCCCCATAAGACCGGCTCCTGAAGAAGTCATCACAATTCGCCCCTCAGGCTCTTTTCCTTCCTTCGCCAAATTTCTCCAATAAATTGCTGCGTGGCGGGCAGGTGCCAAATGGCCTTTCAAGTGAACTCTTATTACCGAATCCCAATCCTCTTCACTCATGCCAACCAACATTCGATCCCTTAGGAAACCCGCGTTGCAAACCAACGCGTCTAATCTTCCCCATTTTTCAACAGCATGTGAAACCATCTTTTCAGATTGATCCCAATCTGCTACGTCAGCTGAGTTAGCTTCGGCTTTTCCACCCATTTCCAAGATTTCATGTACTACTTGATCCGCCGGAGAGGATTCCTTGCCTTCCCCATCACGTGAAACCCCTAAATCATTGACCAACACACTAGCTCCTTCTGATGCAAGGGCTAAAGCATGAGCTCTACCAAGTCCTCTGCCAGCTCCTGTTACGATCACTACTTGACCATCGCAGCTTCCGGGCATTTTTACTCTTTTCTTCAGCGGGTAACTGCGACCACAGCACCACTGGTAGCTTTTACAAGTTCTTTTGGTTGTACAGGGAAAACAGAATCAGGTGTACCTGCAGCGGCCCAAATTTCTTCAAATTCCATCAGGTGTGGGTCCACCACTGTTTTAAGCGGAACAGTGTGCCCCAAAGGTGGTGTACCTCCGATTGCATAACCCGTAGCCGCACGAACCTCACTAGCTCCTGCGATTCTTATTTCAGTTCCTATATATTCGGCTAGTTTCTCCTCATCAACCCTGCGGGCTCCTGAACAAAGGATAAGTATCGGTCGGACATCAGCCATGAAAACCAAGGATTTGACTATCTGATCTATTTTGCAACCGACTGCAGCTGCTGCATCGGCAGCTGTTCTTGTGCCATCCGGATAACGCTGTACTTCTACATCCAACCCGGAAGCTTCAGCTTCACCGATGAATCTGTCAATTGCATTAGTGCGAGCCATCTACTGTTTTCCTCCTGAAAATTTCGAAGGCTCAGCTAAACAACCTTCTCAAAGTGCAATGCTACGGGGCAAATAATGCATGCTCCTCACGTAGGTCAAAAAATTTCATAAAAATCACTAGCTACTGCAGAAAAAACGTTCTAATTAAATTACCCCTGTCTTCAAGGGGTAACATTTCTTTTAATGCTTCCAGAAATAGTTAGAGCCGCTGCATCAAATTTTGAAAACAAGATCGCTATTAACTGCGAAAATGGTGTTTCTCTTTCTTACAAGGACTTGGACATTATTTCTGATGAAGTATCTGGTGCTCTACTTAAAAGAGGTTTGATGGAGGGTTCAGTCGTCCTGCTATCTCTTCCCACCAGTATCGAATATCTAATTGTCTATATTGCTGCATCAAAAATTGGTGTAATCACAGCTGGTGTGAATCCGCGTCTTCAAGCCCGTGAAAGAGAATCAATTTGCGAAATCACAGAACCAGATCTTGTTATTGCAACTTCTGAATTATTAGATGGGATTCCAACAGATACTTCTGTTGAAATTATAGAACTTGCTGAGAGCGGCGAGAAGTTACTAACAGGCCTTCGTGTTGATTCCTTCTCACAGAAAAAACTTGAAGAGAATCCTGATCGACCAGTCTGCGTATGCTTCACATCTGGCTCGACTGGCGCTGCTAAAGGAGCTCTATTCACAAATAAGGAACTTCTAGCGATTCAAAAAATGGACACAGAAGGTGTTTGGGGTTCAGGTGGTCATCTTGTTCCTAGCACTGCTTTTGCACATGTGGGTAGTATGACAAAACTCCCTTGGCAATTATCTAAAGGAGTGACCCTTCACATCCTTGACCGTTGGAAAGCCCAAATGGTACTGGAGCTCGTCGAAACACACCGCATAACTGCTATTGCGGGTGTGTCGGCACAAATTGCATTACTTCTAAAGGTAGAAAATTTTGAAAATTATAATCTCAGTTGTGTTAAAGCAATTGTTGCTGGTGGAGGACCATCCCCACCTTCATTAGTAATAGCAGCGAAAGAAAATTTCGATGCCCCTTATTCAATCCGATACTCTTCGACAGAATCAGGCGGGATCGGACTAGCTACTTCTCTCGAGGCCTCAATGGAAGAGTCTCTTTACACCATCGGAAAACCACGATCTGGAGTACAAGCAAAAATACTCGATGAAGAAGGGTGCCTTGTCGAACCTGGAGAGGTCGGAGAACTCTTTCTTAAAACTCCCAGTTCCATGAACTCATATTGGCATGATTCAGAAAACACCAAAAAGTTTTTAGTTGATGGGTGGTTAAAAACAGAAGATTTAGCAAGAAAAGACGATCAAGGCCTATTTAGACTTGCTGGCAGAACTAACGAGATGTTTATAAGAGGCGGTTATAACGTCCATCCTCAGGAAGTCGAATCGGTTTTAAGCACTCACCCTAAGATTGAACAAATGGTGTTGATTCCTAAGCCTCATCGCACTTTGGGAGAAATAGGAGTTGCTTTTGTGGTACCTGCACGACCTGAAGAAGACCTGACTCTAGAAGACTTGGTTGAATTCGGAAAAGGGAAGCTCGCTAAGTACAAGCTTCCGGAAGAAATAAGCATCATTGATGAACTGCCTCTCAAAAATGGTTTCAAGATTGACCGTTCTTTTTTAAAGAACTCTTTTTTAACAGATAACTAAAACTTCTTATTTATTTTTACGTTTTGTTATTCTCTTCTGTTGATCTGATAATTCTTTCAAAAGAGCCCGATACCGAACAAGTCTTCTCTCGTCCACCACTCCTAGTGAAACGTCTTCATTTACAGCACAATCTGGTTCACTTTCGTGAACGCAATCGCTAAAACGACAATCCTTAGAACGTTCTTCTAGGTCAGCAAAGACCCTCTCTAAAGATTCTTTTGCATCCCAAATACCAATAGAACGCAAACCTGGAGTGTCCACCAATAAGCCTCCATCAGGGCAAAGAAGGATTTCACGGGTGACAGTTGTATGTCTACCTCTTTTATCACCTGACCTGACTGCACCTGTTTCTACGATCTCACCACCCAGCAGAGCATTTACAAGTGATGACTTGCCGGCGCCAGACTCTCCGATTAATGCAGCTGTGCAACCTGGTTTTACCATGTCTCTTATCTCTGCTAATCCCGGATCAGATCCATTGGCTGAATCAACAGCGACAGTTGCGACTTCTGGAGCTATGGCTTCAATTGTTCGGATTGTTTCTTCTGATAGCTCATCTTTTTCTTTAACTTTTGTCAAAACAACAACTACTTCACTCTGACTGTCCCAAGCTAAAGTCAAAAGCCTTTCGATCCGACCAGGTGGAAGTGGGCGGTCTATACCGTGAACTATAATCACTAAATCTAGGTTGGAAACTAAAACTTGTTCGACTCTTTCATCTGATGGGTCACGACGGGACAACTTATTCTTTCGAGGTAAAATCTCGTCAATGACAGTTCCGACCTCTGGATTCGTTATCAATTTGACCCAGTCACCTGTTACAGGAGCAAATTCGCCCTGAGACCTATTGGAATCTGATATAGCTCTTACTGTTCCTTTTTCTGAAATTACATCGCACTCGCCACGGTCAACTCGAATGATTCTTCCAAGTTCATCAGAGCTAGCTAAAAGGTTCTCATTAGCTCCATAATCTGAAAGGTCAACAGTCATATATGAAATATTAGGTCCAAATCGTGTTAGCCGAGGCGAAGGGTTTCCAAAGGTTCAAGACGTGCTGCTTTCATAGAAGGGTAAAGACCTGATGCAACAGCGACTGCGACCGAAACCAGGCTCCAACCTATTAATGAGGGTAAAGAAAGAATCATGACATAATCGCGAGACCACGAAGTGAACCAAACAACACCCGCTCCAGCGAGAGCTCCAAAAATGCCCCCTAGGACACCTACTACCAGGGCTTCAAAAAGAAACTGCATGGCTATTGTCGTACGCGTGTGGCCTAGAGCACGTCGTATACCTATCTCAGAGGAGCGCTGAATGACGGAAATAGACATTACATTTGCTATTCCCACACCACCAACTATTAAAGCCAATCCGCCCATCAATTTTGTCAAAGTATTCAGACTCTCATCTACTTGTGACTCTGCATTAAGAAGATCTGTTGGAACACTAGTTCGGGCTCCGTCTGGCCCACCCAAACTGACTACAGTCGGTATTTCTTCTGCTACCAATTCAGTATTAGTGGGAGCGCGAACATATAGACGAGTCGGGTCTTGATTTTCTATTTCCCAGTCTTTTTCTGCAGTTGAAAAAGCTATAAAAACTGCAGAATCCATCGATGGTTCGAGTAAAACCCAATCAAGCACACCTACAACTCCGTAATCAATTCCATTCAAAGAGATGGTTCTTTTCTCCCCTCTCATGTAACCGTATTCATCAGCTAGATCTCTTCCGATTACAGCCGCTCGGGCAGAGTGATCATAATCAAATTGATTGATGAACCTTCCACTCACCATTGGAACTTCCATGGTTTCTGGAAGATTTAAACCAGTGGCAATAACTGGAACCGGAAAGGCCTTGTAATAGTCTTCCGCATCATCAAAGGGCAATGTCACTACATTCGAAATCTGATAAGTACCAGTAACCGATGTGACATCGGGAAGGCGTGAGATTCTCCCGGCAGCATCCTCAGGTATTCGTGGTGTCTGCCCAAAACCACCAAGAGAGTCCTGAGCGTTAGCTACTATCAAATCTGTACCTAACTCTTGAAGCTGAGACTTTAAATATCCTTTTGAACTTTCATTTATTCCTATAGCCGCAACAATCGCACCGACTCCTAAAATCGGACCTAGCAATATTAAAAGAGTTCGAACTTTTCGAGCTGTGAGACCCGCTATAGCTACTCTCACTAATTCAATGAAGCGCTTCACTTTTTGTCACCTTGGATCAAATCTTGAACTATTTCTCCGTCTTTCATGGAAATTTTTCGCTCAGTGGAATCTGCTATTTCCATATCGTGAGTGACAAGACAAACAGCTCTTTCTGGTGATTTTAAATCTGCGAAAACTTTCATAATATTTTCAGCATTTTCGGAATCGAGTGCCCCAGTGGGTTCATCGGCCAGCACTACTAAAGGGTCGGTAACTATGGCTCTTGCAATTGCGACTCTCTGTTGCTCTCCACCTGATAATTGAACTGGTATATGATCTTCTCTACCTCCAAGTCCCAACTTGTCCAAAGATTCGGCTGCCTTTTTCTTACGCTTCTTCGGTGATAAGCCACGATACAAAAGAGCGGTTTCTACATTACCCAGTGCACTCAGGTGTGGAATAAGGTGAAATTGTTGAAAAACAAACCCTATTGCATCGCCGCGCAAGCGTGAACGTTGAAAATCATTCATACTTGTCGCATCTACACCTTTTACTTTGACATTTCCCTTCGTTGGGACGTCTAGAAGTCCCAATAATCCCAACATGGTCGACTTGCCAGATCCAGAAGGACCAACGATTGACATGAAATCACCTGAAAAGATATCTAAAGACACTTGATGCAGAGCATGCACTTCAATATCAGTTCCATATATACGGGACACTGACTCCA